>NZ_CP034887.1 GCF_005083105.1 Buchnera aphidicola (Aphis nerii) | reverse complement strand
TATCTTTTATCTTTTAATATCTTTATAGACAATTAAAAAATTTTGTATTTTATCTAAGTGATTGTATTTAAAGATTTTTTTTTTTTTTTTATAAATTTTTTCATTTATTTTCAAAGTTTTTAATCATATATATACATAACTTATCCCCAAGGTTATAAACATGTTAATAAAATCGTTTTATTGTTATTTAATAAATAATAAAATCTTAAAAAACATATAGTTATAACAATAATTAAATTAAAAAAACACTTGTTTACACCATTTTTTAAATAAACTTATACACAGCAATTGTGGATAACTTTTATTTTAAATGATTTTTTATGGATTAAAATTTATAAAAATCATCGAATTATAAATACATCAATTATGTAAATTTATTTAATCGATGTATCTTGTTGATGGTTTATGATTTTTTTAGCTGAATATCAGGGAATAAGAAAGCTTTTAGAATAGATTAAATAGAAAATAAATTATGAAATGTTTTTATGATAAATAAATGTAATATAATCCTTATTGGAAAATATAAATTTTTTTATAAATATATAAAATTTTCATAAATCCCATATTCTTAGGTATTGTATTAATCTTTATTTATATTTCATACTTGACCAGTTGATTATTTTCTTCAGAAGCAATGATCCAGATGTAGTTAATATAGACTCTGGGTGGAATTGAAATCCACACACATAATCTAAGTTATTTCTCACGGACATTATCATATCATTAAAATAGGAATTTATAATAAAATTTTTAGGAATTTTGTTACATATTAGTGAATGATATCGTGCTACTGGTAAAGGATGAGGAAGCCCTTCAAACATCTCTAAACCGTCGTGGTTGATCAAAGATGCCCTTCCATGGAATATTTCACCTGCATGTCCAATAATGCCGCCATAGGCTTCTACAATTGCTTGATGACCTAAACAAATACCTATGATGGGAATCTTTCCTTTGACTTCTTTGATTAAATTCAACATGCAACCTGCATTTTGGGGGGTGCTAGGACCAGGTGATAACATTAAAATAGGATTTTTCATTTTTTTTATCGAATTTAATATTATGTCTATACTCACAGTATTTCTATAAATTAATACATTATTATTTTTGTTTCTAAGTTGTTCGACAAGATTATAAGTAAAAGAATCAATATTGTCTAAAAGTAAAATATTTGCCATTTTTTAAAATGTCCTATTTAACAATGCGCTGTTTTGATAGCATTGATAACTGCTTTTGCTTTATTTAAACTTTCTTTCACTTCATCTTCAGCAATTGAATTAAAAACAATACCGGCACCCGCTTGAATTGTAGCAATTTCATTTTCAACATATGCTGAACGTATTGTAATACAAGTATCTAAATTTCCTAAATCGGTGAAATAACCTATAGCACCACCGTAACTGCCTCTTTTTTCTTTTTCGTATTCTGCTATTAATTGCATTGCTCGAATTTTAGGTGCGCCTGTTAATGTGCCCATATTCATACATGCTGCATATGCGTGCAATGCATCAAGTTCTATTTTTAACTCACCGACTACCTTAGAGACAAGATGCATGACATGTGAATATTTATCTACTCTGACTAGATCAGATACATATCTAGAACCAGGTTTACAAATGCGGGCCAGATCATTTCTCGCTAGGTCTACAAGCATCAAGTGCTCTGCTAGTTCCTTATGATTGGTTCTCATTTCTAATTCTATTCTACTGTCTAAATCTAAATCTAAGTTACCATGTTTATCTATGCCACGGGGTCTAGTACCTGCAATGGGATACAATTCAATCTGTCTAGTTTTTTCATCATATTTTAATGAACTTTCAGGCGATGCTCCAAATAATATAAAATTTTTATCTTGCATAAAAAACATATAAGGACTAGGATTGCTTTTTTTTAATTTTTGATAAGCGGATAATGCATTCGGGCAGGGTAAATAAAATTTACGAGAGGGTACTACTTGAAAAATTTCGCCTTTTTGAATTAATTTTTTTAATGTTTTAATGATATCACAATATTCATTGTCATCTATATTAGAAGTTAAATGAATATTTTGTACTGGAATTTGGTTGATTTTTTTGATTTTTTTATCCAATTGATCTTTTATTTCATCTGTTCTATTTCGAATTCTTTCTTGTTCTTGTGGATTTTGACAAAAAATACTACTTTGAATTAAACATGTTTTTGCTTGATGATCTAAAACAAGTAAATTTTCTGCTAAATAAAAACAAAAATTTGAACATTTTTGTTCTCCCGTTAAATGGGGCAATTGTTCAAATACTGATATAAGATCGTAAGAAAACAAGCCACCAAAAAACATTGCTTTCGGTATTTTATTTTTGTTTTTAAAAATTTTAATTATCAGTCTAAAGGCATCCAAAACTGATAATGAAAATAGTTTTTCATCTTCATTAAGATCTCTAGGAATATTAGGAAAAGTTAAAATAATACTTTTATTTTTTTCTTCGATTTTTATATTTCCGGGAATATGTTGTTTTAAATTGAATAAAATTTCTTTTCCATTGATAGATATGGGCGTTAATTTAACTGAATTTTTTTTAGAAGTAAATCGAATCGCACTATCTATAATCATAATACTTTCTAAAGCGTTTTTTTTATTTATTTCAGCTGTCTCTAATAATAATGTAGCTGGTTTTGATTCGCAAAGATGATTGAATATTGTTGTTGGATCGGAGTGATAACGAGCTTTTTTTTGAATTATTTCAATTTCATATAAGCATTTGTTCATTAAATTACATCTGTTTTTAATATAATTTTACAGAGTTAAATAATAACTAATTTAATATATTAAAGCAATCATGTTATTTTTTTTTGTTTTTCAGATTTATTAGTGTATAATAATATTTTAATAAATTAAGAAATATGTAACATAAAAATAAACGTTTAATTTATTTATATATTTAAATATATAATGATACTAATAATATAGATAAAATCAAAAAAATAACAATAAAAATATATATCTA
>NZ_CP034886.1 GCF_005083105.1 Buchnera aphidicola (Aphis nerii) | reverse complement strand
ATAAACGGTAAATAAAATGAAAAAAACATTATATGATAAAATATATAATTCTCATATTGTATATAGAGAAAAAGACCATCTATCTATTTTGTATATAGATTTACATTTATTGCATGAAGTAACTTCACCTCAAGCCTTTAATGAATTGCGTAAAAAAAATCGATTAGTTCGTCAACCTAAAAAAACATTTGCTACGATGGATCATAACGTTTCAACTGTAAGTAAAAAAATTGATGCATCAGGTCCTATGGCAAAAATACAAATGGAACAATTAATAAAAAATTGTAATGATTTTAATATATCATTATATGATTTAAATCATTTAAATCAAGGGATTGTTCATGTAATAGGACCTGAAAATGGTATGACATTACCTGGTATGACTATAGTTTGTGGTGATTCTCATACATCAACTCATGGTGCATTTGGAGCATTATCTTTTGGAATTGGTACTTCAGAAGTTGAGCATGTTCTTGCAACACAAACATTAAAACAACAACGCTTTAAAAATATGAAAATTGAAGTAGTCGGTAAAATTAAAAATTTTATTACTGCAAAAGATATTATTTTATTTATTATAGGCAAATTAGGAACTTCAATCGGATCTGGTTATGTTATTGAGTTTTGTGGAAATATAATTAAAAATATGAGTATGGAAGAACGTATGACAGTTTGTAATATGGCAATTGAAATGGGCGCTAAATCAGCGTTAATTGCTCCTGATCAAATTACATATAAATATTTAGAAGGTAAATTATATGCTCCTCATGGAAAATATTGGGGGGATGCTGTTAATTATTGGAAAACATTAAAGACTGACAAAAATGCGATTTTTGATAAGGAATTCACAATTGATGTTACTAATTTATCTCCTCAAGTGACTTGGGGTACAAGTCCAGATCAAGTTTTATCAATAAATGAAAAAATACCAGATTATAATCTTTTAAATGATCCTATACAACAAAATTTGGCAAAATCTGCATGTTGTTATATGAACTTAAAACCTGGAATGTATTTAACAGATATTAAAATTGACAAAGTTTTTATTGGATCATGTACAAATTCCAGAATAGAAGATTTAAGGTCAGCTGCTAATATATTAAAAAATAAAAAAATTTCAAAACAAGTTAAAGCTATTGTTGTACCAGGATCAGGTTTAGTAAAACAGAAGGCTGAAAAAGAAGGATTAGATAAAATTTTTATTAATGCAGGATTTGATTGGAGACTCCCCGGTTGTTCTATGTGTTTAGGTATGAATGATGATAAATTAAATGATGGTGAACGTTGTGCTTCTACTAGTAATCGAAATTTTGAGGGTAGGCAGGGAAGGGGGGGTAGAACACATTTAGTAAGTCCTGTTATGGCAGCTGCAGCGGCTTTATATGGTAGATTTATAGATGTAACAAATATCAAATAGTGAGATTAATTTAAAATGTTTAAGTCTAATGAATACAATGGTATTGTTGTTCCATTAAATATTTCTAATATAGATACAGATGCAATCATTCCTAAACAATTTTTACAAAAAGTAAATAAAACTGGTTTTGGCAAATATTTATTTCATGATTGGAGATATTTTGATAAACATCAATCTAATATTAATTCTAGTTTTATTTTGAATAAAAAAATTTATAAAAATGCTAGTATTTTGTTAGCTCAAGATAATTTTGGTTGTGGTTCATCAAGAGAACATGCCGTTTGGGCTTTGTTAGATTATGGTTTTAGAGTTATAATTGCTCCTAGCTTTTCTGATATTTTTTATACTAATAGTTTTAATAATAAACTTTTATTAGTTATTTTAAAAAAATCAGAAGTTAATTATTTATTTGATTTAGTTAATAAGCAATTAATTTTGGAATTAAATATTAACTTAATAGATAATAAAGTAAATATTAATGATCTAAGTTTTTCATTTAATTTAAATGATTCTCAACGTTTTTATTTGTTAAATGATTTAGATAACATAGATCTAACTATGAAATTTGATAATAAAATTAAATTTTATGAAAGTCAAATACCCTCCTTTTTTTTAAAAAGAAAGAAATTTAGTTCTTAAATTTTTGAATAGCGAATTTTAAAAAAATTTCGCTATTTTTTTTGTGTTATATATCTTTTTATATATATTTTTAAAAACAATGTTATTTTGCATCTATTATATAGAAAGCATTTATCAAAAAAAATAATATGCATTTATTATATTTTTAAAAATAAGAATAGTAATTATTGAATATAAAAAATTAAATGATTTTAAATATTAATCATTTTTAAAGAAAAATTTAGTTTTTTTAAAGAGGAATTTAGTTTTTTTAAAGAGGAATTTAGTTTTTTTAAAGAGGAATTTAGTTTTTTTAAAAAAATATTAATTAGGGCATAGTAAACCTATTACGTTTTAAAAACGCATTATAAAATAATTATTAATTTTTTTAATTATCAGGATATGTATTTTTAGCTATTTTTCGTAGGTAATAATAGCTAATATTTACTTGCTTTTTTAAACCACTGGGGCCCATTTTTGTTAGTTCACTAATAGAGTATTTACCAACTAATGCCCGAAGAATTTTTTGTCTTGCTTCTTTTTCATCCAAAGCTATTAAACGTTGTGCATTTCTTTTCTTTTTATAAAAAGTATGTTTAGATATCCTATATTTAAAAAGATTTCTCATTTGGGTATCTTTTGCTTTTGTTTTTGCTTCAGAAATGGTAATTGGTTTTAGTCCTTTACTAATGAGATTTTTATTAATCCATCCTAGTTGTTGTTTTTTAGCATTTGTTAATTTTATTTCAGAAATATCAAATAACATAAAAAATAGTGGGGTTAATGTTATCATTTTAGGCATGTAATTTCCTAATACTTTATCCCATATTTTTTTACAAGTTACGAAACCCATTGGTTCCATAAATTCTGTAATTAATCTTGAAGCACGTGTAATTGATTTATTACCTCTTTTTGATACTGTAGATAAACCACATTCGTCGGACAACTGTTCTACTGATGCTTGTACTAAATCTGATGAAATATTAAAATGATATAACATGGCTAGTACCATTGCTCTCATAGCACACGCTCGATGTTCATTTAATCTTCTAGTTCTTTTAATTGGAAGACCTGTTTTAATATTTTTAGGTTGAATAGTATAGTTTAACTCAGATCTAGCCACATCTATTTCTGATGCTCTTTTCATTGCAAAATAAATAAATGCTGGTCGACGTTTATCATTTTTAGGCGGGGTAAAAATCGGATTTTGATTATTTATATATTTTTTTCTTAATGACATAATATAATACTTTCAAAAATTAATGTTAATATAAGTTTAAAGTTTTTAAATTTTCAAGATTATGCCTATTATCTAATAAATATATTTTTAACATATTTATTTTTTTTTTTCAATATAATTTTTAATTTTTATATAATTAACAGTAAAAATTATCAAATTTTTACTGTTAATTATATGAAAATTTTTTTTTTCAATATAATATATATTAAATATATTTTTTATATAAGTCAGGAATACAAATGGAAAAATTTATTGAAAAATCAATATATGCTTCTCGTTGGTTAATGTTCCCCGTATATGTTGGTTTGTCATTTGGATTTATTTTATTAACATTAAAGTTTTTTCAACAAATACTCTTTATTTTGCCTGATATTCTTGCAATGTCAGAATCAGGTTTAGTGTTAGTTGTTTTATCGTTAATTGATATTGCTTTAGTAGGAGGTCTTTTAGTAATGGTTATGTTTTCCGGATATGAAAATTTTATTTCTAAAATGGATATAGAAGATAATCAAAAAAGGTTGGGTTGGATGGGGACTATGGATGTTAATTCAATTAAAAATAAGGTGGCATCATCAATAGTTGCAATATCTTCTGTACACTTATTACGTCTTTTTATGGAGGCTGAAAGAATTTTAGATAATAAAATTATGTTATGTGTAATAATTCATTTGACATTTGTTTTATCTGCTTTTGGAATGGCTTATATTGATAAAATGAGTAAAAAAATAAAACATTAATTAAAATTTTTAGTAAGTTATTTGAAAGCATTTTAAATTTATGTTATAAACTAATCATTATATTTTAGTTATAAGTTAATTATTTAACTAATCATTTTATTTAAATATATTTGAAATCAGTATATTTCATATAAGTGTATTATTTTAGTGCCTAGAAAAAATTATATATTTAATTCAAAACCAGTTTTTATTCCTCCTAAAAATGATAAAAAAAGATCTAATTTTATTATTTATGCAATGAAAAAAGCATCAGAAGTAGATGTTGCAAGAAGTATTTTAAATTATAATTTATTGCCTATAGATCCTAAAACCGGTAATATTTTGCCTCGTTTTAGAAGATTAAATGAACATCGAGCATGTGCTATGAGAGCAATGGTACTAGCTATGTTATATTATTGTAATATGAAATTTAATTTAGTAGAAGCTTCAATTGAAAAATTAGCAGATCAATGTGGTTTATCTACAGTATCAAAAAGAGGTAATAAATCAATTACACGTGCTTCAAGATTAATTAATGAATTTTTGGAGCCCATGGGGTTTATACGTTGTGAAAGAGAAAAAACTAATTTTTCTAGTAATTATATATCAAAAAAAATATTTTTAAATCCAATTTTTTTTATGTTATTTAATGTTTCACAATCGAAAATAGATGAATATTTATTTGAAAACAAAAAAAATTCTAAAATTTTAAAGATTATAGATAAAAAAATATTTATTTCATTTTCAGATATAAAAATTATTTCAGAGCTAGATGAAAAATCTGCTAAAAATAAGATTTTGAATGTTTTAATTAGTTATTATACAGCAAATGAATTAACACAAATTGGTCCTCAGGGGCTTAAAAAAAAGATAGATATTGAATATAATAATTTACGTGATTTATACATAAATACTAATAAATAAATTTACATAATAAAAATTTCATAAGCAAGGGAGACATATTTTAAATATGTCTCCCTTGCTTATGAAATTTTTATTATGTAAATTTATTTATTAGTATTTATTATTTACATTGAGAAAAATTATGAATTCACAAGTTATTATTTTCGATACTACTCTACGTGATGGAGAACAAGCGTTACAAGCAAGCTTGAGTGTTAAACAAAAATTACAAATCGCATTATCGTTAGAAAACACAGGAATAGATATTATTGAAGTAGGTTTTCCTATTTCATCACCTGGAGATTTTAAGTCAGTTCACGAAATCTCTAAAATAGTTAAACAAAGTAAAATATGTAGTTTAGCACGTTGTGTAAATAAAGATATTGATGTTGCAGCAGAAGCAATGTCATTATCAAAATCATTTCGAATACATATTTTTTTAGCAACTTCAACATTGCATATGGAATCAAAATTAAATAAGAATTTTAATGAAATTATAGATATGGCAGTGTCTTCCGTTAAGAGAGCACTACGTTATACAGATGATATTGAATTCTCTTGTGAAGATGCTAGTAGAACTGATATGGATAACTTATGTAAAATTGTTGAGAAATTAATAAAAACAGGAGTTAAAACAATTAATATACCTGATACAGTAGGGTATACAATACCTAATGAATTATCTTTAATTATTAAAAATTTATTTCAACGTGTACCTAATATTGATAAATCAATTATTTCAGTACATTGTCATAATGATTTAGGCATGGCAGTAGGAAATTCAATAGCAGCTATACAAGCAGGAGCTAGACAAATAGAAGGAACAATGAATGGAATTGGTGAAAGAGCAGGAAATACTGCATTAGAAGAAATAATTATGGCAATTAAAGTTAGAAAAGATATTTTAAAAGTCTCAACTAACATTAAACATAAAGAAATATATCGTACTAGTAAAATCATTAGTCAAATTTGTAATATGCCTATTCCACCAAATAAAGCAATAGTAGGTAGTAATGCATTTGCTCATTCTTCGGGTATTCATCAAGATGGTGTTTTAAAAAATAGAAAAAATTATGAGATTATGGATCCTAGTAGTATAGGTTTAAAAGAAGTTAAATTAAATTTAACTTCTAGATCAGGTAGAGCTGCTGTAAAACACTACATGACAGAAATGGGTTATAAAGAAACTGATTACAATATGGATGAACTTTATACAGCTTTTCTTAAATTAGCAGATAAAAAAGGACAGGTTTTTGATTATGATTTAGAAGCATTGGCATTTGTTAATACACAACAAGATGAATTAGAATATTTTTCTTTGTCTTTTTTCAGTGTCCAATCTATTTCTAATGGTTTGTCTACTGCTTCAGTGAAACTATTATGTGGAAAAGATGTATTTATAGAATCTGCGACTACTAGCAATGGACCGGTAGATGCTATTTATCAAGCTTTGAATAGAATCACACATTTTCCCATAATTTTACAAAAATATCAATTAATAGCAAAAGGTAAAGGTAAAGATGCTTTAGGACAAGTTAATATTTTAGTTGAATACAAAAAAAGAAAATTTCATGGTGTTGGTTTAGCAACTGATATTATTGAGTCGTCTGTACAAGCTATGATTAATGTTTTAAATACTATATGGAAAGTAAATCAAGTTAACAAAAAATTAAAAAATTTAAAAAAAATAAATAAGTAAATTTTTTATTTTCTTTAATTTTAAATTGGAAAATATTAAATATGAGAAAAAAATTTCGTATTGCAGTTTTACCAGGAGATGGAATAGGTCCTGAAATTATGAAGGAAGCATATAAGATTTTAAATATATTAGAAAAAAAATTTTCTTTATCATTTGTTACAAATGAATTTAATATTGGTGGTATAGCTATAGATAAAGAAGGAATTGCATTACCTAAGAAAACAATAATCGGATGTGAAAATTCTGATGCAATTTTGTTTGGATCTGTTGGTGGAAGCAAATGGGATATTTTACCTCCTGATTTGCGACCTGAAAGAGCTGCTTTGTTGCCTTTAAGAAAACATTTTAATCTTTTTTCTAATTTAAGACCTGCTAAATTATATCGAGAACTTAAACATTTGTCTCCTCTTCGTTCTGAAATTGTAGATAATGGATTTGATATATTGTGTATTAGAGAACTAACCGGAGGAATTTATTTTGGAAAACCTAAGGGTAGATTAGTTAAAAATGATAAAAAATATGCATTTGATACAGAAATTTATTATGAATTTGAAATTCTTCGTATTGCTCATTTAGCTTTTAAAATTGCACGTTCTAGAAGAAAAAAAATTTGTTCAATTGATAAATCAAATGTTCTTGAAAGTTCTTTATTGTGGCGAGAAATAGTACAAAAAGTTTCTAAAGATTATCCTGATGTTAAGTTATCTCATTTATATGTTGATAATGCTTCAATGCAACTTATTAAAAATCCGAATCAATTTGATGTTTTACTTTGTTCTAACCTTTTTGGAGATATTCTTTCTGATGAATGTGCAATGATTACTGGTTCAATTGGTATGTTGCCATCAGCTAGTTTGAATGAAAAAAATTTTGGTTTATATGAACCTGCCGGGGGATCTGCTCCTGATATTAAAAATAAAAACATTGCTAACCCTATAGCTCAGATACTTTCTGTTTCTATGTTAGTGAGATATAGTATGAATTTACCTGAAATAGCAGATAAAATTGATTTATCAGTACATCGTGCATTAATAGAAGGATTTAGAACATTGGATATTTCTAATGGTAGTAATTATATAACAACTGATCAAATGGGTAACGTTATTAGTGATTTTTTA
>NZ_CP034885.1:526448-631491 GCF_005083105.1 Buchnera aphidicola (Aphis nerii) | reverse complement strand
TTCTGATGTTAATTAACTGTGTATAATTAGTGTTTTAGATAAGTATAACTTTCTAAAAAAGCTTTTATTTTGAACAAAAACAAAAAAAAATAATGTTTTTAAAAAATTAATATTGCATATATTAAAAAAAATTTTTTAAAAATATCTTTTTAATATGAAAAAGATTAAACTTATAAAGATTTATTTAAAAATTTTTTAAACTTTAAAAGAGATGATTTAAAATGCATTTAATAAAAAATAATCAAAGCAAAAGAAAAAATATTTCTAAAAAAAAAATTTTTTTTATTATATTTTTCTTTACTCTTATACTTTTTATCTTTTTTTTAATAAAAAAACCAAAAAATAATATAAAAAATTTAAATCAAACCGAATATTACGAAATTGTACAAGAGATAAATGCAAAAAAGAATTTAGATTATAAAAATGTAGAAAATTTTATAATAGATAACAAAAATATTTATGGAACTTTAGTTTCTTTATTGTTATCTAAACAATATATTTTAAAAAACGAATTGGAAAAAGCGTTTGTTCAACTAGATAATAGCTTAAAATATACAGAAGAAGAAAATTTAAAAAATATTTTACGATTAAGAATGTCGAAAATTAAAATAGAACAAAAAAAATACAAAGATGCAATAGAAATCATTGAAAAAATTAAAGATAATTCTTGGGTTAATATAGTCGAAGACGTAAAAGGAGACATTTTTATGAAAAATAAAAATATAAAATTAGCTATAAAAGCATGGGAAGAAAGTAACTATTTTGAAAAATCTAAAACATCTAAAGAAATAACTAATATGAAAATAAATGAAGCAAAACAAATTAACTGAAATACAAGAAAAAAATATATTTAAAATAACAAGAGTTTATACTAAAATGGCACCTATTATTGCATTAATTGGTCGTACTAATGTAGGAAAATCTACTTTATTTAATATTTTAACTAAAAAAAGAAATGCATTAGTTTCAGATTTATCAGGTCTTACTCGAGATAGAAATTATGAATCTTGCTATTTAGAAAAAAATACAAAATTCATTTTAGTAGATACTGCTGGTTTTGATTTTAAATCAAATGTAATACAAGAACAAGCGCACAAACAAACATTAACAGCAATCAAAGAATCAGATTTAATTTTCTTTGTAGTTAATGCTCGAGATGGAGTTCTTCCACAAGAATATGAAATTTTGAAAGAAATTAGAAAATATCAAAAAGAATCATTTTTAGTTATTAATAAAATAGATGGAATTAAAGAAATTGAAAAAATCAATGAATTTTATTCTTTAGGATTTAAAAAAAATATACAAATTTCTGCAAGTCATAACCAAGGAATTAATCATTTAATTAATGAACACTTAATTCCTTGGATTAAGTTTAAATATGAAAAAATACAATCAAAACAAATACTAGAAACAAAAAATATATCAATAAAAATTGCATGTATAGGCAAACCTAATGTTGGAAAATCAACATTAATTAATTCACTTTTAATGCAAGATAGAATTATTACATCTAATATACCAGGTACAACATTAGATGTAATATCTATACCTATAAAATATAACAATAAAAACTATATATTAATAGATACTGCAGGAACTTCAAAGAAGAAAACAAAAAAGAAAATAGAGCAAATTTCTATTATTAAAACTTTAAAAACTATTCAAAAAACAGACATAACATTATTAGTCATAGATGCAAAAAATGAACAATTTAGAATATGTCATCAAAATCTATTATTGATTAACATTATTGAAAATTTTGGAAAACCATTAATCATAATAATTAATAAATGGGATTTATTAAATTTTTCAGAAAAAAATCAATTTAAAAAACTATTAAATTATCAATTAAAAAATTCTTTTTTTTTAAAAATACATTTTATATCAGCAATTAATAGTGAAGGAATTTATGAAATATTTAAACTTATTGAAGATTTTAATCTATCTTATCAACACAAAATAAGCACTTCAAAACTTATGCAAATTATGAAAGATGCAATTAAAAAACATCAACCTCCAATGATAAATGGACGTCGAATAAAATTAAAATATGTTCATTTAGGAAATTATAATCCAATTAAAATTATTATACATGGAAATCAAACTAGATATTTACCAATAACTTACAAGAAATATTTAAAAAATTTTTTTTATAAATCTCTTGCGATACATGGAGTACCAATTAATTTAAAATTTAAAGAAACAATAAATCCATATGTATAAAAATAAACTAATTATCAGAAATATGATTAGCATTATATAAAGGAATTTCAACTTCTATATCAATATCGCCCATAATCGCTTGACAACTTAGTCGACTGGTAGATTCCAGACCCCAAGCTTTATCTAAAACATCTTCTTCTTTTTCAGACCATCCTGAAAGAGAAAGAAAACCTTTTCGTATAACACAATGACAAGTACTACAAGCACATGATTTTTCACATGCATGTTCTAACTTAATATTGTTAATTAATGCAACATTTAAGATGGTTTCACCTTTTTTACATTCACAAACAGCACCTTTCGGCAATATAAATTTATGAGGTAGAAAAAAAATTTTAGGCATTATTTAATCTCATTTATATTATTATTATTTAAAGAATTATTAATCGCATTTTTTAAACGCAATGAAAAAAAGTGTTTAGTTACTTCATCTAATTTTTTTAAATTTAATTTAATACCGTAAAAATCATCTTTATCAATTGATTTCTGTAAAGCATTTTGATTTACTTTGATTGTTTCTAGTTCTTTTATATCGATTAAATTTTTATCTTCTTTTAATGCATGATCCAATAAATTTAAAATATTTCTAGACTCAATTTTTTTTTCTTCTTTAATTCTGAAAAAATAATCATCTTTAAAAAAAGAAACATCATTTTTAATAGTTTTAGACGTATTTGAAAAATGTAATAAAGAATGATCAATTTGAATTTTTTTTTCTTTATTAGTATCTTTTTCAAATGCACTTATATTAATTAAACCATCAGTATCAATTTGAAATGTAACTAAAACTCGAACTTTACCTGATTTTCTAAGTGGGATATCTTTTAACACAAAACGAGACAATGAAATACAATCTTTTGCAAGTTCTCTTTCTCCCTGTAATACATGAATAACAATACCTGTTTGATTATCCTTGGAAGTTGTAAACTCCTTGGTTTTAGAAATAGGTATATGACTATTTCGAAGAATAATTTTTTCCATAAAACCACCCATGACTTCAATTCCTAACGAAATAGGTATAACATCTAACAAAATAGTTCGATTATGAACATTATTTTTAATAAGCATGTTACATTGTAATGCGGCTCCAATTGCAACTACTTTATCTGGATTAATTGAAATTAATGGATTGATTTTGAAAAATTTTTTAACTTCTTGATATACTAGTGGAACTCGTGTAGAACCTCCTACCATAACAATGTCTTTAATATCTTTTATATTTATGCCTATTTCGTTAAAAATTTTTGCACAAATTAACAAAGTTTTTTTAACTAAATCTTTAATAAGCATATTGAATTCATTACGATGAATTACCCCTTTCCAGTTTAAAATACTAATCTCTGCTGTTTGATAATAAGTTAATTTTATTTTTACTTGTTTTGCTGCTGTTAATAATATAGATTGTAAAGAAATATTATATTCATGAGATGATAAATTTGCTTTTTTATAAATATAATTAGCTAATAAAGTATCAAAATCATCACCACCCAAATTAGAATCACCACTAGTAGCTAATACCTCAAATAATCCTTGGTTTAGTTTTAATATAGAAATATCAAAAGTACCACCTCCAAGATCATATATAGCAATTATACCTTTTTTATTAGTTTCTAAACCATATGCGATGGCAGCAGATGTAGGTTCATTTAATAACCTAATCAAATTAATTCCAGCCATAATAGCAGCTTTTTTAATCAAAGATCTCTGAATATTATTAAAATATGCTGGAACAGTTATAACTGTAAGATCTTTATAAATATTATATAAAAAACAAGCTCTTTTTTTTAAATATTTTAATATTTCACTCACTACTGTAGTTAAAGAAATCTTTCCTGATTGCGTATAAAATACAATATCTCCGGTTTCATTCTCTTCTATAATATAGGGTAAAACAGGAAATTCTTGTTTAATAAAATCAATAGAACGACCTACTAAACGTTTAACTGAGACAATTGTATTCATTGGGTCTTGAAGTATTTTTTCTTCTGCTTCCCAACCAATTAAAAAATTATTTTTTCGACAATTTATTATAGATGGTACTAAATAACGTTGTTTTTCATCAGTTAATAATATGGCATGATTATTTTTAATAGTAGATATAAGAGAATAAGTAGTACCAAAATCTATACCTAAAATTAACTTTTTATTAAATTTTTCTTTTAAAAAAACCATATAAAACACCCTCATTTATTTAATTTAAGCAAAAGTTGTCATTTTTAAATTTTTTCTTAATTTTTGTTAAAAAAAATAATTGAGATATTTCATCAATAATTTTATTCCAATGTTTATTATAAAAATTATTATTGATTTTATTTTCGCAATTTTTTATTTCATTTTCTATTTTTTTTAAAAAATCATTAAAATAGTTTATTTTTGAATTATTTTTTTTTTTTAGAATTTCCATTTCTTCATATAAAAAAAAATATTTTTTTAAAAAACATTGATTTTCAGAAAGTAAGTTTTCTTGATTAATTTTAATACCATTTAATGAAAGTAAATAAATTGATCGACTTAACGAATCTTCTAAAATTTTATATCCATTATTAATTTCAATAGATTTTTCTAAAACTTGTTTTTTTTTAGATACGGAATCATTGATAAACAAATCAGGATGAAATTTTAATTGTAATTTATAAAAGTTTTTATTTAATAAATCTTTGTTTATATTAAATTGTTTTGGTAACTTAAATAACGTAAAATAATCCATAAATCACCTAAATTACATTTTTAAAAATGTTCAACGAAAATTTAATGTTGAAAAAAAATTTTCAACATTAAATTATAAAAAATAAGTATTATCCTTTGTTTCTTTTATTTTTATAATCTGTAATAGCTGCTTTAATAGCATCTTCTGCTAAAATAGAGCAATGAATTTTTACTGGAGGCAAATCTAATTCTTCTACTATACTTGTATTTTTTATAGATTCCGCTTCTTTAATTGATTTTCCTTTAATCCATTCCGTAGCAAGTGAACTAGAAGCAATTGCAGATCCACAACCATATGTTTTAAAACAAGCATCTTCAATAATACCTTTTGAGTTAACTTTAATTTGTAATTTCATTACATCACCACAAGCAGGTGCACCTACTAGACCACTGCCAACATTGATATCAGAATTAGAAAAAGAACCAACATTTCGAGGATTTTCATAATGATCCATAACTTTTTTACTATATGCCATTTTTAATTACCCTTTGTATATTATTAATTAACTATGATCCCATTCTATGCTATTTAAATCAACTCCAGATTTAAACATTTCCCATAATGGTGAAAGTTCGCGAAGTTTATAAATAGATTTATGAACTAATTTTATTGTATGGTGAATTTCTTCTTTCGTAGTGTATCTTCCAATAGAAAAACGAATAGAACTATGTGCTAATTCATCTTTAATTCCTAAAGCCCTTAAAACATATGACGGTTCTAAGCTAGATGAAGTGCATGCAGAACCAGAAGAAATAGCTAAATCTTTAAGCGACATAATTAACGATTCACCTTCAACATAATTAAAACTAACATTTAAAATATGAGGTGCACCTTGTTTTAAATCACTATTCAAATATACTTCTTCAATATTTTTAATACCATTCCATAATTCATTTCTTAAATTATTCAAATGAATAAAATCATCTTTTATCTTTTTTTTTGCTAGTTCAAAGGATTCACCCATGCCAACAATTTGATGAACTGGTAAAGTTCCAGCTCTCATACCTCTTTCATGTCCTCCGCCATGTAAGGATGCTAATAAACGAACTCGGGGTTTACGACGAACATATAATCCTCCAATACCCTTTGGTCCATATAATTTATGTGCTGAGAAAGACATCAAATCTACAAACGAATTTTTTACATTAATTTCAATTTTACCCACACTTTGAGTTGCATCTACATGAAAAAAAATATCACGAGATTTACAAATTTCAGAGATACTATTAATATCTTGTATAATTCCAGTTTCATTATTTACATGCATTATAGAGACAAGTATAGTGCTTTTTTTTATATGTTTTTTTAAATCATTTAAATCAATAATTCCATTGTTTTTTGGAGTCAAATAAGTTATAGAAAAACCTTCGTTCTCTAAATATCTACAGGTATCTAATACTGATTTATGTTCTGTTTTACTTGTAATAATATGATTACCCTTTTTTTTATGAAATAAAGCAATCCCTTTAATAGCTAAATTATTCGATTCAGTGGCACCTGAAGTAAATATAATTTCACGTGAATCTGCCCCAATTAAATCAGATATTTGATTTCGAGCAATATCAACTATTTCTTCTGCTTCCCAGCCGAATTTATGTGAACGGGAAGCTGCGTTTCCAAACATTCCATCTATTGTTAAATAATTCATCATTTTTTTAGCAACTTGAAAATCTACAGGAGTAGTAGCTGCATAATCTAAATAAATTGGTATCTTCATAAAATTAGTCACCTTAAAACTATTTTAATAAAATTAATATTCTATCATTTTAATACAAATTTATATCTAAAAATAAATACTCTTTTAGAGTAAAATTTTTCTAGAATACAAACTAGACTTTTTCATTAATTAAGAATATAATTAATTTTTTTAAATACAACATCTAAACATCATTAGGGGTGTAGTTCAATTGGTAGAGCATCGGTCTCCAAAACCGAAAGTTGTAGGTTCAAATCCTTCCACCCCTGCCAAAATTTCACTCATCAAATTTAAAAATAATTTCTTTTAAAATCCATTAATTATATAAAATTATAATTCCTATATTTTTTAAAAAACAAAAATAAAAATAACATTATTGTGAGGTTATCTAAAAAATGCCTAAATATCGTTCTTTTACAACTACTCAAGGAAGAAATATGTCTGGAGCCAGATCTTTATGGCGTGCTACAGGAATGAATGATGAAGATTTTAAAAAACCAATTATTGCTATAGTTAATTCATTTTCACAATTTGTTCCAGGTCATATTCATCTTCAAGAAGTAAGTAAAATAATATCAAAAGAAATTTCAAAATCAGGTGGTGTTCCAAAAGAATTCAATACTATTGCAATAGATGATGGAATTGCAATGGGACATGCTGGAATGTTGTATTCTTTACCGTCTCGTGAACTTATTGCTGATTCTATAGAATATGTAATTAATGCACATTGCGCGGATGCAATGATTTGTATATCTAATTGTGATAAAATTACACCTGCAATGTTTATGGCAGCTATGCGTTTAAATATACCTTCTGTGTTTGTTTCAGGAGGTCCAATGGAAGCAGGAAAAGTAAAAATAAAAGAGAAAATAGAAAAAATTGATTTAGTTGATGCTATCGTTCATGGAGGTAATTCTAAAAATTCAGATGAATTTATAAAAAAAATAGAATTATCATCATGTCCTACATGTGGATCTTGTTCAGGTATGTTTACTGCTAATTCAATGAATTGCTTAATGGAAGCAATTGGTTTAGCTTTACCTGGTAATGGAACATTATTAGCAACTCATGTCGATAGAAAAAAATTATTTAAAAAATCAGCTAAAATAATAGTTAAAATTACAAAAGATTATTATCAAAATGATTACAAACAATTTTTACCTAGAAATATTGCAAATAAAGAATCTTTTGAAAATGCGATAACATTAGATATTGCAATGGGGGGTTCTACAAATACTATATTGCATTTATTAGCAGCAGCAAATGAAGGAAATATTGATTTTAAAATGTCTAATATTGATAGTCTTTCAAAAAAAACCCCACATATTTGTAAAGTTGCTCCTAGTACAAAATTATATCATGTAGAAGATGTACATCGTGCAGGTGGAATTATGAGAATATTAGGAGAATTAAATCGTTTTAATTTATTAAATAAAAACACTAAAAATATATTAGGGTTGAGTTTAGAAAAAACATTAAAAAATTATGATATTTTATCTACAAAAAAAAATAACATAATAAAAATGTTTCGAGCAGGACCTGCAGGTATTCGAACAGTTAAACCATTTTCACAAAATTTTCGATGGGATAAATTAGATAAAAATCGTATTACAGGATGTATTCGATCTTGTGAAAACGCTTATAGTAAAGAAGGAGGGTTGTCTGTTTTATATGGAAATTTAGCAAAAAATGGTTGTATAATAAAAACTGCTAGTATAGATAAGAAAAGTTATATTTTTTCTGGAACAGCCAAAGTTTATGAAAGTCAAGAAGAAGCAGTTAAATCTATATTAGAAGGAAAGGTAAAACCAGGGGATGTTGTCGTAATTCGATACGAAGGTCCTAAGGGAGGACCTGGAATGCAAGAAATGTTATATCCAACAACGTATTTAAAATCTATGAATTTAGATCAAACATGTGCATTAATTACTGATGGTAGATTTTCTGGCGGCACATCAGGATTATCAATAGGACATATTTCACCTGAAGCTGCAAATAAAGGTGTAATAGCAATAGTTCAAAATGGAGATAATATTAAAATTAATATTTATGAAAAAACAATTCATTTAAATATCACAGAAAAAGAAATAAAAAATCGAATGATAAAAGAAAAATCAAAAGGTAATAGGGCATTTAAACCATTAGATCGAAAAAGAAATGTTTCCCTAGCATTACAATTTTATGCTTCTTGTGCTACTAGCGCAGATACTGGTGCAGTCAGAGACAAAAATAAATTATTTAATTTTTAAAATATTTAATAACTAATTAATTTTATATCTGGAATAAATAATATGAACTATTTTAACACATTATCTTTTCGTCAAAAAATTAAAGAAATTAAAAAATGTCGTTTTATGAAAAGGCAGGAATTTCAAAATAAAAATAATCTTCTGAAAAATAAAAAAATTGTTATTATAGGCTGTGGATCACAAGGTTTAAATCAAGGTTTAAATATGAGAGATTCTGGACTAGATGTTGCTTTTGCTCTTAAAAATGATAGCATTCTAAACAAAAATAAATCTTGGTATAACGCAACTAACAATAATTTTACAGTTAAAAATTACAAAAATTTAATTCCAACTGCTGATTTAGTAATTAATTTAACACCTGATAAACAACATAAAAATGTAATTCAAGAAATTCAAAAACTAATGAAACCTAATTCATGTTTAGGATATTCTCATGGTTTTAACATTGTAGAATGTGGTCAAAAAATAAGAAAAGATATAACAGTAATCATGGTAGCACCGAAATGTCCTGGTACAGAAGTTCGAGAGGAATTTAAAAGAGGTTTCGGAGTACCTACTTTAATTGCTGTACATCCAGATAATGATCTAAATAAAAAGGGCTTAGATATTGCAAAAGCATGGGCTTTTTCAATAGGTAGTCATCATGCTGGAGTTTTAGAATCATCATTTGTTGCGGAAGTTAAATCAGATTTAATGGGTGAGCAAACAATTTTATGTGGTATGCTTCAAACAGCATCATTAATATGTTACGAAAAATTAATTGAAAATGGACATGAATCAAGCTATGCAGGAAAACTAATACAATACGGATGGGAAACAATTACTGAATCATTAAAACATGGAGGTATTACATTAATGATGGATAGGCTTTCAAATCAATCTAAAATAAGAGCTTTCAAATTATCTGAAAAAATTAAAACAATATTAGCTCCATTATTTCAAAAACATATGGATGATATCATATCAGGTGAATTTTCTGATGAAATGATGAAAGATTGGGAGAATAATGATAAAAAATTATTAAATTGGCGTAACACGATAAAAGAAAAATCTTTTGAAAAAAATTTCTTTGATCCAATAAAAATATCTGAACAAGAATACTATGATCATGGAACATTAATGGTTTCAATATTAAAAGCAGGAATTGAATTAGCTTTTGAAACAATGTTAGAATCAGGTATTAAAAGCGAATCAGCTTATTATGAATCTTTACATGAATTACCATTAATTGCCAATACAATTGCTAGAAAAAAATTATATGAAATGAACATAGTTATTTCAGATACAGCTGAATATGGCAGTTATCTTTTTTCTGAAGCAGCTTATCCTATTTTAAAAAATTTTGTAATAAATCTTGAAAAATCTGATTTAGGATCATCGTTATTAAATAAATCAATAGACAATCTTGAATTATATAAAATTAATGAAAATATACGAAATCATCCTATTGAAATTATTGGATACAAATTAAGAAACTATATGAAAGAAATGAAATCAATTTCAGTTGCTAAATAACATATATTTTTTAATTTATTCTAAAACACCTTAATTTAATTACTATTTTATTATGTCTCTTAATTATGTTCAAAAAAATGCTGTAGAGTTTATCAACGGTCCCTGTTTGATATTAGCAGGGGCTGGTTCAGGAAAAACCAAAGTTATCATTAATAAAATTATTTATTTAATAAAATATTGTGAATATCAACCGAAAAACATTATTGCTTTAACTTTTACTAATAAAGCTGCTCATGAAATAAAAATACGTCTTTTAAAATATTTAAATCCAATTCAAATACAACAAATAATTATTTCAACATTTCATTCATTTGGTTTACAAATTATTAAAAAAGAAATTGAATTTTTAGAATTAAATCCTAATTTTTCTTTATTTGATGAAAAAGATCAAATTTTATTACTAAAAAAAATAACTAATCAAAAAATTCAAAATGATACAAAATTATTAAAACATTTAATTTTTATGATTTCTTATTGGAAAAACAAATTTTATACACCTTCAGATGTTGATTTATTAGCAAAATCTGATCAAGAAAAAGATTTTGCATGTTTTTATAAAAAATATACTATTTATTTATGTGAATCAAACATATTAGATTTTGACGATTTAATTTGTAGACCAACATTATTATTTAAAAAAAATAAAATTGTTCAACATCGTTGGCAAAAAAAAATAGCTTATTTATTAGTTGACGAATATCAAGACACCAATAATAGTCAGTATGAATTAATTAAAGAACTAACACATATAAATTCAAAATTTACTTTAGTTGGAGATGATGATCAATCGATATATTCATGGAGAGGAGCAAAACCTCAAAATATTTTGTTATTAAAAAAAGACTTTCCTAATTTGAAAATAATAAAAATGGAACAAAATTATCGTTCTTATGGGAGAATACTTAAAGCGGCAAATAAACTTATTTCATATAATCCAAATTATTTTAAAAAAAAATTATTTTCTAAATTAAAATATGGAAGTAAAATAAAAATTATAATTGGTAAAAACGAAGAAGTAGAAGCAGAAAAAATAGCAGAAAAAATAATTTGTCAATGTAATCAAGATAAAATACAATATAAAGATTATGCTATATTATACCGAGGCAATTATCAATCTCAAATTCTTGAAAAAATTTTTTTAAAACGAAATATTCCTTATAATATATCTAATAATTCATCATTTTTTTCAAATCCTGAGATTAAAGATTTGTTAAGCTATCTTCGATTAATCATTAATCATGATGATAATTATGCATTTATGCGAATATTAAATATTCCACATCGTCGAATTGGAATTGCTACACTTCGTAAAATAGAAGAAGCTTCAATTAAAAAAAATATGAGTTTTTTTCAAGTTACTAGTGATCCAGAAATAAAAAATTTTTTAAATATTTCTACATTAAATAGAATAAAACAATTTATTTCGTGGGTAAATAAAATAACTTTACTATCTTATTCAAAACCATCTTGTATTTTAGATGTTATTATTCATGATATTGAATATGAATCATGGTTATCAAAAAATTTAAAAGAACCTGATAAAATAAAAAAAAGCATAAATAATATTTATATTTTATCTAATTGGATAAAAAGTTTATTAAAGGGAAGTAATTTTGAAAAACCTATGAATTTATTAGAAATTATCACAAAAATGACACTTCGTGATATAATTAATAATGAAAAAAAACCTAAAAATTCCAACCAAGTTCAATTAATGACATTGCATTCATCTAAAGGATTAGAATTTTCTTCTGTTTTTATTATTGGAATGAGTGAAGGTGTTTTACCTAATATAAAAAGTATTAATGAAAACAATATAGAAGAAGAACGAAGATTAGCTTATGTTGGTATGACTAGAGCAAAAAAACAACTATTTTTAACATATTGTCAAACAAGAATACAATATGGTCAAAAATTATATACTATACCTAGTAGATTTCTATTCGAACTACCTAAAGAAGATTTACATTGGGATGAAAACATTATATTAAATAATTCTACAAAGAATACACAATATAGTATAAAAAAAATAAATTACTTGAAACAAAAAATTAAAAAAAATAATTTTTTAAAATAACAAAATATAAAAATTCTATAATTTTAGTTTAAATCAATTTTTAAAAATGATAATATTAATAAACAATATTCATAAAAATAAATTTAAAAAAAAATAATTTTTTTAAATTTTCTTTATTGAGAAAATAAACAATGAAAAATATTATTGAACTAACTGATCAAAATTTTAAAGAAAAAGTATTAAAAAAAACAGGTTTTATATTGGTTGATTTTTGGGCTGATTGGTGTAATCCATGTAAAATGTTAGCACCTATTTTAGAAGAGATAGCAAGTGAATATTGTAATAAAATTCAAATTGGAAAATTAAATATTGAAAAAAACCCAAAAACAGCTCCAATATATTCTATTCGAGGAATTCCTGCATTATTATTATTTCATAATAGTCAGGTTCTTGCGACTAAAATTGGAGCAATTTCTAAATTACAACTACAAGAATTTATAGATGAAAACATTAAATAAATTTACTAATTTTTAATTAAATAATTAAATTTTAAAAAAATTTTTAAAAAAATATATATTATGTCAAAATTATCATTTCAAGATTTACCCCGATTTTACTAAGAACCCACCATTATGAACCTTACCGCACTTAAAAATATGCCAGTTTCTGAATTAATTATTCTTGGTGAAAAAATGGGGTTGGAAAATTTAGCGCGTATGCGTAAACAAGATATTATTTTTGCAATCCTTAAACAACATGCAAAAAGTGGAGAAGATATATTTGGAGATGGAGTTTTAGAAATATTACAAGATGGATTTGGATTTCTTCGTTCTTCTGATAGTTCCTATTTAGCTGGTCCTGACGATATTTATGTATCACCTAGTCAAATTCGTAGATTTAATTTAAGAACTGGTGATACTATTTCTGGAAAGATAAGACCACCTAAAGAAGGTGAAAGATATTTTGCTTTATTAAAGGTAAATGAAGTTAACTACGATAAACCTGAAAATGCAAGAAGTAAAATCTTATTTGAAAACTTAACACCTTTGCATGCAAATTCTCGATTGAGAATGGAAAGAGGTAATGGTTCAACAGAAGATTTAACTGCTAGAGTTCTAGATTTAGCTTCTCCTATAGGAAGAGGACAAAGAGGTTTAATTGTTGCTCCTCCAAAAGCTGGAAAAACAATATTATTACAAAATATTGCTCAAAGTATAGCTTATAATCATCCAGATTGTGTTTTAATGGTTTTATTGATTGATGAAAGACCTGAAGAAGTGACCGAAATGCAAAGATTAGTTAAAGGTGAAGTAATCGCTTCTACCTTTGATGAACCTGCATCAAGACATGTACAAGTAGCAGAAATGGTTATTGAAAAAGCAAAACGATTAGTAGAACATAAAAAAGATGTTATTATATTACTTGATTCTATTACCCGTTTAGCACGTGCATATAATACCGTTGTTCCAGCTTCAGGTAAAGTCCTAACAGGAGGAGTAGATGCAAATGCACTACATAGACCTAAACGATTTTTTGGTGCTGCTCGTAATGTAGAAGAAGGTGGTAGTTTAACAATAATTGCAACAGCATTAGTCGATACTGGTTCAAAAATGGATGAAGTAATTTATGAAGAATTTAAAGGGACAGGCAATATGGAATTACCATTATCTAGAAAAATAGCGGAAAAACGTGTTTTTCCAGCTATTGATTATAACCGATCCGGAACTAGAAAAGAAGAATTATTAACTTTACCAGACGAACTTCAAAAAATGTGGATTTTAAGAAAAATTATTCACCCAATGAGCGAAATAGATGCAATGGAATTCTTATTAAATAAACTATCTATGACTAAAACTAATAATGAATTTTTTAATATGATGAAACGTTCTTAAGTACTTAATTTTTGATTTTTTATAGAATAAAAATTTATAATTTAAAAAAATATTTTTTAACTTTAAAATTTTTATAAAAAAAGCTGGACAATCAGAATCATTAATCATAGAATCTAGTCTATATTTTATAAATGCGCTCGTAGCTCATTTGGATAGAGCACTATCTTCCGAAGGTAGAGGTACCAGGTTCAAATCCTGTCGAGCGCACTTATTAATAGAAAGAATATAATATTATTATTTTTTTATTTGGTGGCTATAGCTCAGTTGGTAGAGTGCTGGATTGTGATTCCAGTGGTCATGGGTTCAAATCCCATTAGCCACCCAAAAAATTTTAAAAACGGCGAATAGCGCAGCTTGGTAGCGCAACTGGTTTGGGACCAGTAGGTCAGAGGTTCAAATCCTCTTTCGCCGAATAAAAATTACATCTTTTAATAACACTTAATAAATGTTCATTATTCGCATAATTAGACGTAATAATATCTTTCCAACCAATATCTTTAGCTATCTTATGTAATCTGTTACCAACAACAATTAATTTACATTTAAATAACCATTCGTTTTTATTTAAAATATCAATTGTTTCATTCAATTTATTTAAAACTTCACCACTAGTTATTATTAATGTATTTATTTTATAAGAACGCCATTTTTTTATTTCTAAGTGATTATTTATTATTTTAAAAACTTTTTTATAACATTCAATAACAGAAATATTAAAATTTTTATTTTTTAAACTCATTTCTACTAAATTTCTTCCATTTTCTCCTTTTAACAAAACAATTTTAGATTTACTAATATTTTTTTTATATAAAATTTTTAATAAAGCTTCACTATTTTCTTCATTTTCTGGAACTAAAATTTTTTTTTAACATATTTTTGAAAAAAAATAGCTGTACCATTTCCAATAGCATAATAATCTGGATTTAGTGGCCAATGTAAATTATTTTCGTTTAAGTATAGATTTGTATAATAAACAGATCTTTTAGAAAAAATTAGAATTATATCTGATTTATATAATTCACAAATTTTTTTTGATAAACTTATTGAACTTGTACTAGGTAAAAAATTAAATAAAGGAAAATGCCAAGATAAAATTCCTATACAATTTAATATCTTTGCTAATTTTTCTCCTTCAGGTGAAGGTCTCGTCACTAATATTTTCATTTTTAATTTAATTGTTTAGTATAAATTTCGTCAAGAATTTTCCGAGCGCCATTTCCTAGTAATTCATTAGCTAAAGAATATGCCATTTCTTCTGCACTATTATAATATCCAATTCTTTCACCTTTTAATATGCGACCGCCATCAGGCGAACCAACTAATCCTCTAAGCCAAATTTTATTTTTTTTAAGAATTGCATAGCTTCCAATTGGAATTTGACAACCTGCTTCTAAAGTTTTACAAAATGCACGTTCTGCATTTATTTCAATATAAGTATTAATATGATTTAAGCGTGATAAAAAAAATGATATTTTTTTATCATGTAATCTAGATTGTATACCAATAGCACCCTGTCCACATGAAGGAAGTGATAGTTCAGCAGGTATAATTTGACTAATCCGATGTTTTAAACTTAATCTATTTAGTCCTTCAGCTGCTAAAATTATTGCGTCATATTTGCCTTGATCTAATTTAGCTATTCTTGTTTCTATATTTCCTCTTAAAGGGGAAATAATTAAATCTGGACGATACGTTATTAATTGACATTGTCTTCTTAAACTTGATGTTCCGACTATTGCTCCTTTAGGTAGTTGACTAATAGATTTATAATGATTAGAAACTAATGAATCTAATGGATTACCTCTTTTACATATACTAATTAGAGATAATTCTTTAGTAATATGAACAGGAAGATCTTTCATTGAGTGTATTGCAATATCTGCTCTGTTTTCAAGCAAAGCAAATTCTAATTCTTTTATAAAAAGTCCCTTTCCTCCTATTTTAGCAAGTGATTTGTTTAAAATATTGTCTCCATGTGTAACTATAGGTACCAATTTTATATTCATATCTGGATATAAAGATAATATTTTTTTTTTAACATATTTAGTTTGTTCTAAAGCTAAAGGACTTTTTCTTGTAGCAATTCTTAATATTTTTTTTTGCATATTACTGTTCATATTTGTTTAAAATATTTTTTATAAAAATCATAATAAAATATCTAGTTAGTGATAATATATCTAAAATTATTAAAAGTATTTTAAATATTATAAAATATTAAATTTTTGCTAGATTGTATAGAAAAAGATTCTTGAAATATTTCCCAAAAGTCTTTATTAGTACGATTGCAAATCCATTTATCTGCATCATAATTAAAATGATATGCATTTAATTTTGTTGCTAACCAAACTTGTTGTAAAAATTCTTGCTTATTAATTATAATTAAACTTTTATTTGAAAAAGTAATAGTAATTACATAATCTTGTATTTCATAATCAAAATCAATTTTGTCAATATATCTATTTAAATTATCTTCAATTTTAAGAAACAAATGATTGATTAAATTATAAAAATTATTTATTGAATTAGACATTATTTTAGTTTCCATTAGTATTTCTTAAAATTTATTTAATTAATTTATTAATGTTAAATAAAATTTTTTAAATGTTATTTAATTTTTAAAAAATTTTCTATAAAAAACCAATTACTATAAGGAGTTTAAATGAAATCAAATATTTATCATAAAAGAAAAATTAATTTTTCTAAAATGCATGGTTTAGGTAATGATTTTATGGTTATTGAATCAATTACACAAGATTTTGTTATATCTTCAACAAAAATAAAAGCACTATCAAATCGTAATACTGGCATAGGATTTGATCAATTATTATTAATTGAACCACCCAGAAGTTCTAAATTTGATTTTCATTATCGTATTTTTAACTCAGATGGCAATGAAGTAGAACAATGTGGAAATGGTGCCAGATGTGTTGGATTATTTCTCGTTTTAAAACATTTAACCAACAAAAAAATAATTAATCTCAGTACTAATAAAAAAAATATAATTATTAATTTTATTTCTCAAGATATAATTGAAGTAAATATGAATGAACCTGTTTTTTCATTAAGTTTAATAGATATTTCAGAAAAATTAAAAAATTATAATTTTTCAGTAATAAAAATAATTGATGATAGCTTATCATGTAGTTTGGTTTCTTTAGGTAATCCTCATTGTGTAATTCAAGTAGAATCTGTAAAAAATGCACCTGTAAAAAAGATCAGTGAAATAATAGAAAAAAAAAATATTTTTCCTAATGGAATAAATATAGGTTTTATGCAGATTTTAAATAAAAATTATATCAAATTGAGAGTTTATGAAAGGAATGAAGGAGAAACTCAATCTTGTGGAAGTGGTGCATGTGCGGCAGTAGCAGTAGGCATTGCAAAAAATATTCTTAATAAAGAGGTTAAAGTTGAATTATTAGGTGGTATTTTATTAATTAAATGGAAGGGTTTTGGGAATCCTTTATATATGATAGGATCTGCACGTTATGTTTATGAAGGCCATATATACATATAAAATATTAATTATAGGAGTTTTTTAGAGTTTTGAACAATCAAAATACCATTAAAAGAAAAAAATATATTGAAAGGAATACAAAAAAATTTAATCAAATTATTTTATCTCTTTTTCTAGGAGGATTTTCTAGTTTTTCTATTTTATATTGTGTTCAATCAATTTTACCAATATTTTCTAAACAATTCTATTTAACTGCAGCAGAAAGTAGTTTGTTTTTATCAGCAACAACAGCTACTATGGCTATAGGAACACTATTTACTGGGATTTTATCAGATATAATTGGCCGAAAATTAATTATGTCTATATCTTTACTAACAGCATCAATTCTTACAATTGTTTGTTCTGCTACAGATCATTGGAGAATGATAATTCTTCTTCGTGCTTTAATAGGAATATCTTTAAGCGGAGTAGTTGCAATTACCATTACATATATAGTGGAAGAAGTTCATTCTAATTCATTGTCATTTTGTATTGGTTTATATATTAGTGGAAATACTATAGGCGGTTGTTTTGGAAGAATTTTAACCAGTATTATAGCTGAAAATTTTTCGTGGAATATTTCATTATTTGTAATTGGTTTTTTTTCTTTAATATCATCTTTTCTTTTTTTGTATTTTTTACCATCTTCAAAAAATTTTTGTCCAATTTCTGTAAATTATAAAAAATTCTTAAATAATTTTTACTCACATTTAAAAAATCCAATATTATCTATTCTTTTCATGATAGGTTTTTTATTGATGGGCAGTTTTATTACTGTTTTTAATTATATTGGTTATCGATTAATATTAACACCTTTTTTGTTTAGTCCTTCCAATATAGGATTATTATCTATTATTTATTTAACAGGAGTTTATAGTTCACCTAAAGCTGGAATTTTAGTAAATAAATATAATAAAGAAAATGTGTTAATAATATCTTTATTATTAATGATTTTAGGTTTATTAATCACACAATTTAATCAAATTATAGTTATTGTTTTAGGATTAATAATTTTCTCAGGAGGTTTTTTTGCTTCCCATTCAATTGCTAGTAGTTGGGTTAGTGCCTCGGCAAAATTCGCCAAGGTTCAAGCAACTTCTTTATATTTATTTTTTTATTATTTAGGTTCAAGTGTATTCGGAACGTTTAGTGGTTTTTTTTGGTTTTATTCAAGATGGACAGGAATCTCAATTTTTATGGTAATTATTTTAATATTGGGAATATTTTTATGTTTCAAATTAAAAAAATTTATTAAATAAAGTATTTTTTATAAAAATTTATTATATTTTAGTTTCCTAAAAGATATTTTCTCAAGGATAATAAGCTTAGTTCAATTCATCAAAATGGCTAAAATATTATGCTATATTTATTTTCTTGTTCTGACTTGAATCATAGTTTATTTATTTTTTTGGCTTTATTTTTTGTATTATTTTATGAAGCTATTAATGGTTTCCATGATACAGCCAATGCTGTTTCTACTTTAATTTATACCAGAGCTATGCCAGCAAATTTTGCTGTTATTATGTCTGGTATATTTAATTTTTTAGGTGTATTACTTGGAGGTTTAACAGTGGCTTATGCCATTGTTCACTTGTTACCTAACGACTTATTATTAAGTGGAAATCCTAAACACGCCCTTGCAATGGTTTTTTCTATCTTACTTGCTGCTATTTTGTGGAACTTATCTACTTGGTATTTTTGTTTACCTGCATCTAGTTCACATTCTCTTATTGGTGCAATTATTGGAATTGTTTTAATTAATGCCATTACAGAAGGATCTTCTTTAGTTAATGCTTTAAATATATCTAAAATTTTAAATGTTTTAATATCATTAATTTTATCTCCTATTATAGGATTAATAATTTCTGCAATTTTAATACTTTTATTGAGATATATTTCGAAAAAATATAAAACAATCCATCGTATTCATATGACACCATTAGAACGTGAAAAAAATGATGGAAAAAAAAACCCCCCATTTTGGATCAAAATAGCATTAATTTTATCATCTATCGGAGTTAGTTATTCACATGGAGCCAATGATGGTCAAAAAGGAATTGGTTTAATTATGCTCGTATTAATCAGCATTATACCAACTAGTTTTTTAGTAAATTTAAATGCTTCTAAAAAAGAAATTATTCATACAAAAAACACGATTGATTATTTAAAGAAGTATTACTTAAATCATTATTCGAAAATAAATAATAAAAAATTAGATTATAATAATTCTAATATAATAAAAAACATCAAAAAAACTCAAATTTTGTTAGATGATGTATATAATTATAATACATTAAGTATAAAACAACGTTTTCAACTACGTCATTTTTTACTTTCTATTTCCGAAAATATTGATCATTTAATCAATTTCAATACGACTAAATATGAAAAAAATATTTTATATAATATTAAAAAAGATATACTTGTAACTGTAGAATATGCACCAGTTTGGATAATATTGATAATTGCACTTGCTTTATCTATAGGTACAATGTTTGGTTGGAAACGTATAGTTACAACTATTGGAGAAAAAATAGGAAAAAAAAGAATGACATATGCACAAGCTATGTCTGCTCAAATCACTGCTGCTTTTTCTATTGGAATAGCTAGTTATACAGGCATTCCTGTTTCTACAACACACATTTTAGCTTCATCAGTAGCAGGTTCAATGTTAGCTGATGGTGATCATATTCAAAAAAGTACTATAAAAAATATTATTGTTGCTTGGATATTAACTTTACCTGTTTCAATTTTACTTTCTAGTTTTTTATATTCAATAGCATTGTTTCTAATTTAAAAAACATTATTTATATTTTTTAGATAGGAGTACACAATAAAGAAATGTGCTCCTATTTTATTTGAGGGGTAAATAAATATCAAAACGATGATTTTTATTGCTTATTGAAAATTCTGCTTTTTCATTAGATAGAGGTTTTGCATAAGATGGTCTTTTAACAACAATTCTTTTTTTTGCAAATTTTCTAGAAATATATAACAAATTTTCATTATTATCACTATAATTTATGATTTTTCTTAAAAATTGCATATTTTTTTTAGGTAGTGCTTTTTTTTTATTTTTTGGATACATTGGATCTAAATAAATTACATCTGGTTTAACAATTGGCATTTTAAATATTTTAGTACTATCATTACATAGTAAATGGAGTCTTTTTTTTAACCAATTTCCAATATTTTTATTTTCATGTGCTCTTTGCATAGCATCTTTTAACAAAGCAGCTATTATTGGATGTCGTTCAATCATAAGGACATAACACCCCCAAAAAGCAATTAAAAATGCATCTTTTCCAAATCCAGCTGTTGCATCTATAACATAAGGGGAGTAATTTTTTTTAATTCCTAGAGCTTTATATAGCGCTTCATGTTTTTTTTTAAAGTTTAAACATCTATAATTATTTTGCTTAGATAAAAAATCAATTTTAATCGATTTCTCATTAGGTTTTAAACGATTATATAATTCTAATGCATTATTATTAATAATTAATGCTATAGTAGAATTTTCGTCATGTTTTATGTTGTATTCATTAATTATTTTTTGTAATCTAAGGTTATTATTTTTTATAAATAAATATATATTCATAATATTTTTTTGTTTATTTATTATTAATAGTTGACTTATTTAAAAATAGTTTTAAAATATATAAAATAATAGAATTTTACATTATATACTTTATAATTTAAAATTCATTTTAATTAATAGATAACAAAATCATATCGATAATTTGATTTAAAATATTAATTAAAAAAATTAGTCTATAATTTTAAAAAATATTTTTTTTAAGGTATCATAAAAAGAATATTTTTATTTAAAAAATTTATAGTTTAAAATAGTTTAAAAAAAGGAAATAAAATTATGTCATCTAATATTAATCTAGTTGATAAATTAAATCCAACATCTTTTGAACAAAATGGAAAATTACAAATTAAAATAAATCCAGAAACATCAAATACTGTTATTAAAAATAATATTGTTGAAAAAATTAAGGAAAATAAAAAAGAAAATAAAACAGAAGATAAAAATCCTATAAAAGATATTAAAATTACAATTTCTTTGTCTAAAGATGAAGAAAATTTAATTGAATTAGAAAGATTGCAAAACAAATGCTTAAATGATTTAGATAATATTTTAATAAAAGCTAAAGAAAGAAAAAATAGTATTAATGATATTGATGTATTAAATAAAGAAAATTCTTTGAAAAAAAAACTACTACTGAAGAATCCCCTACTGAATCCACATTTCAATCTATTTTAAATTTTTTACCGAGATCTTTTAATGCTTTAATGGATTTCATTAAAGACACATTTTCTAATCTAAATATAATAAAAATCAGTAAAGAAATATTTGATAAAGTATTAGAAACAATATCTATTGCCTATAAAGCAGTTAAAAATGAAATTTTTAACCTTTTTAATGGAACTACATTTAAGAAAATTTTTGATGCAGGTTATAGATTTATTGTTGGATCATCAATGGATGAATCTACAAAAAAAGTAAACGATAGAATAGATAGTTTAGTTAAATACGTTGCAAAATTAAAAAAAACAATTGAAGCTTCAAAAGCTTTCATACATATTTTAATTGAAAAAATAAGAGAAGAGGGAAGATTAAAAATAGTCAACAAGTTAAATCATAATCCTAAACATCCTGAGTATGAAAGTTCATTTCCTGATTTAAATATTGAAGATCCAAAAGAAGAAAAGCTTAAAATATTAGATCAAAATAATTTAGATGAAAATTTTGACGAAAATCTTGATATACAAGTAAATGAAGGAAATTTGAAAATAAATTCCAAATTTAAACATGGAATTAATGAAAATATTGAAAAATCTGAGTATAACTATTTTACAAATAATACAAATTCTTCATCGATTTTCAATTATCCCCTATCATCTGAAAAAATCAATAATGCTGCTACAATTTCATCTTTTCAAAATGTTTTTGAAACATTCACACTTCCGAAGCATTTAGATACAAATTTTATGATAGATTTTCATTTTGCTGATTTTTTAATTGATGGAAAATTAATATCTTCATCGACTAAATCAAAAATGCTTGAAAGTTTTCAAAAATTAATTAAAACTGATACAGAACAAAAAATTATTTCTATATATGCAAATCCAATGTTATTAAAGAAATCTTATTTAAAATTAATTGCTAAACATCCAGAATTAAATAATGTACAAGTTGTACGTGGAAAAAATTTTTATGAGATTAATCATTTAAAAGATGGTACCATCAGAATTATTGATACCAATTTATCCGATTTTTATTCTATAAATTCAAACAATGTGAAAGAAAATCATACTTTTGGGGTAAAAACAAGTATTATTTTCTCATATATAGAAGAACCAAAAATAGAATATTCATATTTTGTTCATTAATTCTTTAAGATACATTTTTTCAAAAAATAATAGGGCACATTCTGGCCCTATTATTTTTTATTTTTTAAAGTTACACTAATAAATATTGTTAATTTGCAAGCGTTTTAATTTTTTTTAATAAAGCAAAGTATATCTTCTCGGGAAGATATGGTCTTACATTTCCTTTATATTTTGCGATTTCTTTCACAAAAGATGATGATATAAATGAAACTTCTTTAGATGAAAGCAAAAATACACTATCTAGTTCAGGGTATATTTGTTTATTAATAGCAGCGAGTTTAATTTCATAATCAAAATCAAATATTGTACGTACCCCCCTAATTAAAATATTAGTATTTTCTTTTTTTGCTAAATTAGCTAATAAATCATTAAAACCAATTATTTTTTTTATATTATTAAGATGTAATGTAGCTAATTTGGTTAATTTGATACGTTCTTTTAAACTAAAAATGGTTTTTTTATTTAAATTATTAGAAGAAACAGCGATAATTATATTATCAAAAATTTTTATTGCACGAGTTATAATGTCTAAATGACCATATGTAATTGGATCAAATGTACCTGGATATATTGCTGTTTTTTTCATTTTTTTATTTTTATAAATAATTTTTATTTTAATTGTAATAAAATTAAAATATAAAATTCCACTTGTATATGAGTTCTAACAAAAAGTTATAAATAAAAGTTTGAAACATAATTTTTATATTAAAAATTTAATTAAAAATCTATATTATTAATAATATTTATTTTATTTGAAATAAATTGATGTTCTCCAGTAATTAATTCAATTAAAAATTACTTTTAATAATTAATTTAGAATAACACATCAAATATTTGCTATCATCTAAAAAGGAACGAATTTATTAAATTAGTTATAATCCTAAAAAATTAAAATATATTAACTAATATTTTTTTATTCATTATTGAATAAAATAACTGTTTATATTTTAAGAAGTATTTTATATGCTTTTAAAAGAATTGATCTAAGAAATGAAGTTTATTAATTAAAAAATTTTTGATAAATAACATGTAATATATAAATAAAATATACAAAAACAAGTGTTATTTTTAGAAACAAAATAATATATTATTTTAATTTTTATGTTTAAAATTTATAATATATATAAATTATGTTAATTATATTGGTTTTTAAGATTAAAAATCTACCAATAATTTTCCATTGTAATATTCCCACTTTTTTTTCTTAAATGTTTAGTCATATTTCTATTTTTATTTAATAAAGAATATGTTTCTTTTACCATCGATGGATTGCCACATAACATAACATGTGAATTTTTATAATTCATATCCAATCCGATTTTTTGTTCTATTATTTTATTTTCCAATAAAAAAGGAATTCTTCCAGATAAAGAATTTTTATCTTTTTCTCTACTTAATATGGTCTGAATTTTTAGTTTTCCGTTATATTTTTTGCATAGTTTTTCCATTAATGGAAGATAAACTAATTCATTTTTATATCGTACAGCATGTATTAATATAATGTTTTTAAATCTTTCAATATCTTTACCTTCTTGTAAAATAGAACAGTAAGGACCAATGGCAGTACCAGTAGCAAACATCCATAATATTTCATAATTAGGTATTTCTTTAAGAGTAAAAAATCCAAATGCATGTTTTTTAATAAATATATTATCTTTTTCTTTTAAATTATATAAGATATTAGTTAATTTACCATTTTGAATACGAACAATATAAATTTCTAAATTTTTGTTACTTGGAGCATTTACAAATGAGTATGCTCTTTGAATTTTTCTTTTTTTTATATCTTCATATAAAGCTAATTTCGTGTATTGTCCAGCTTCGAATTTTGATATGGGAGCTTTTAAAAAAATACTAAATAAATTTTCAGTCCATTTTTTTATTTTTAAAACTTCAGCATTAATCCATGGGTTCATTAAATATTCCTATATGTTTTGAAAAATATTTTTAATAATCATTGCACTTATTTAAATTTAAGTACAATGATTATTAATAATTTTTGTTTTTAAACATTACTTATATTTTATTTGCTTTCAATTTTTGTATTATTAGGAATATTAATATATATTTTTTTAGGTTTTTCTTCATCTGGAATTTTACATTCAAAATTTAGTTCTAATAAACCTAAAAATAAATTTGCTTTATTTACCTGTATCTTGTGATCAAAGTTAAAACTTAAAGAAAAATTATTAAATATTATATCTTTATGTAAATATTTATATTTTTTTTCATTTTCTTGATTGTGTTTTTCTTTTTTTCCTTGAATTATAAGTTGATTATTATGTATAGATATATCTAGTTCTTTTTCTTCATAACCGGAAACATTTAGTGTTAATTTATATTTTTTTTCATTAATTTGAATAAGATTATATAATGGTGTATCTGATAATGGTTTTTCTCCTGTTAAAGTACTAAACATTTTGTCGATTTGATTAAATCTATTTGAAAAAACACTATTATGATGAATGTTTGGTAAAAAAGAAAATGAACGATAAGACATAAAAACCTCCTTTAATTTATTTATACTGAAAGGATATTTTTAAAATTAAAAATTTGATTAATTTTTATATGTGTCCTGATTTTTTTTTTTCAATAGTAATTGATAAAATAAAATATTCATCCATTTTAAATAATTTTTTAATGGATAAATATTTTTTCTGATTAATTTATAAAATAAAACGACTAAGATCTTCGTTAGATATTAATTGATCTAAATGTTTTCCAACATAATCTGCATTTATTTCAATTTTATTTCCAATATTACTACTAGCATTAAATGAAATATCTTCCATTAATTTTTCTAATATTGTATGTAACCTTCGAGCACCTATATTTTCCATAGATTCGTTTACCTTCCATGCTGCTTCTGCAATATTTCTAATACCTTCTTCCGTAAAGTTTATATCTACTCCTTCTGTTTTCATAAGCGCTTTGTATTGAGTAGTAATTGATGCAGTAGGTTCAGTAAGTATTTTTTCAAAATCATTTATTGTTAATGCTTGTAGTTCGACTTTAATTGGAAGTCTTCCCTGTAATTCGGGAATCAAATCTGATGGAGTAGATGTTTGAAAAGCACCAGATGTAATAAATAAAATGTGATCTGTTTTTACCATACCATACTTAGTAGATACAGTACATCCTTCAATTAATGGAAGTAAATCTCTTTGTACACCCTCTCTAGAGATATCTGGACCAGATGCATCACTTCTTCTACATATTTTATCAATTTCATCAATAAAAACTATCCCATTTTGTTCAACTGCGGTTATAGCTTCTTTTTTTATGTCTTCTGGATTAACTAATTTTGCTGCTTCTTCCTCTTTTAGTAATATAATTGCATCTTTAATTTTAAGTCTTCTTGTATTTCTTTTATGACCACCTAAATTTTGAAATAAAGATTGTAATTGACTTGTTAGTTCTTCCATACCAGGAGGTGCCATAATTTCAACTCCCATAGTACTAGCTAATAAGTTAATTTCAATTTCTTTATCATCAAGAACACCTTCTCTTAACTTTTTACGAAATATTTGTAAAGTATTTGAAAGACTTTCATTTTTTTCATTTTCTGTCCAATTATTTTTAGGTCTAGGTACTAAAACATCTAATATTCTTTCCTCAACAATTTCTTCTACTCGAGCTTTATTTTTCTCAATTTTTTTAATGCGAATCATTTTTATAGCAGCATCTGTTAAATCTCTAATAATTGAATCTACTTCTTTTCCTACGTATCCTACTTCAGTAAATTTAGTTGCTTCTACTTTAATAAATGGAGAATCAGCTAGTTTAGCTAGTCGTCTAGCAATTTCTGTTTTACCCACCCCAGTAGGACCAATCATTAAAATATTTTTAGGTGTAATTTCTTGTCTTAATTCGTTATTTAGTTGCATTCTTCTCCAACGATTTCTCAATGCAATAGATACTGCTTTTTTTGCTTTTTTTTGACCAACAATGAACTTATCAAGTTCAGCAACAATTTGAGGAGGAGTCATTTCGGACATATAAATAAGCCTTATTTTTCTGAAAGTAGTTCTTTTATAGTAAAAATATGATTTGTATATATACAAATATTTGCAGCAATATTTAATGATTTTTCTACAATTTTTTTAGCACTAAGACTAGTGTTTTCTATTAGTGCACGAGCAGCTGATTGTGCATAAGATCCTCCTGATCCAATTGCAATCAAATCATCTTCAGGTTGTATTACATCTCCATTTCCAGTAATAATTAAAGAAGTTTCTTTATCCGCTACTGCCAATAAAGCCTCTAATTTTCGAAGCATTTTATCAGATCTCCAATCTTTTGCTAATTCTATGGCTGATCGCTGTAATTGACCTTGATATATAGATAATTTTTTTTCAAACATATCAAATAAAGTAAAAGCATCAGCAGTACCGCCCGCGAAACCTGCAATTACCTTTTCATGGTAAAGAGTTCTAATTTTTTTGACATTACTTTTCATGATAGTATTGCCTAAAGTTGCTTGTCCATCACCTCCGATGACTACTTTGTTTTTTAATCTTACACTTAGTATTGTGGTCACAAGAAAAACCTCTTAAAGATAACGTTTTTATTTAGAAATATATAAAATTTTTACATAAAAATTAAAATCATTATTCTAATAACTGAATAATTAATTTAAGTTTATTTAAAGTAATTTTAATATTAAAAATTTATTAATTTTATGTTATTTGGTTAAAATTAATTGATAATATATTTTATCAAAAATATTCATTTTTATAAGTTTTCTAATTTTTTAATATATTTCCATCTTTCTTTTGGTTTAGCAGGTAATGTATTTTCATCTTCTTTATTTTGAACAAATATCTTTTTTTGTGTATTATTTGTTTTCTTTGAAAATATATTAAATAAAATAAAAAAAATTATTATTAGTGCTAAGATAGTGAATAAATTATATTTATTAAATTTGATTTTTTTTTTTTTAAAATACATCGAATTTATTTTATTTTTATGCTTATACATATTTTTATTTTTTAAAAAATTAATTGTTATTATACTAATAATTATATATATAGAATAAATATTTTTAATAATTTAGGAAAATTTTCTATGAAAAAAAAAATACATCCTCATTATTATCAGATAACAGCTATTTGTTCTTGTGGTAATAAAATTGAAATTTTCTCAACTCTTAATCATGATCTAAATCTAGATATATGTGCAAAATGTCACCCATTTTATACTGGAAAACAAAGAATTATTGATACTGGAGGACGTGTTGAAAGATTTAAAAAACGTTTTAAAATGACTAAAAAATAAACGATATAAAGCTATGATTTTTATCTATAATTTAAAATAATTATTTTAAGTTCTAAGCATCTTAAAAGGTATTTTGATGCTTAAAAATAAATTTAATTATTCTTACTCAATATTTGTCAAAAGATTAGATTTATTTTGAAAATAATTTTTTAATGAAACATAAATAGCATTAGCAACTTTTTTTTGATAGGAAACTGTTCTTAATTTTTTTTCTTCTTCAAAATTAGTGATAAATCCAGTTTCTATTAGCATAGAAGGTGTATTTATAGAACTCAATATTCCCAAACTAGCATAATTTAATCGTATTTTATGAACTTTTAAAACTTTTTTAAATTCTTCAAACATATAATTTGATAAGTTTATTTCCATAGTTTGAAAATTATTAAATTGTAAATCGAGAATAGTTTTTTTGAAATATATATCATTTTTACTATTTTTAAATATGTTTTCAATATTTTTAGAAAAATGAATTTTTTCTTTATTATTTTTTATAAAATTGTTAATTTCACGATGCATTCTACTGTTTGAAACAATCCATATTGATATTCCTGATACATATTGTTTACTTGAAGAATCTACATGAATTGATAATAATAAACTTACGTGTTGATATTTTAAAAAATTTCTTCTTTTTTTTAAAGATAAATACGAGTCATTATTACGTGTTAAAATTGCATTAAAAAGTTTATTACTATCTAATAATTTCTTTAATTGAATAGCAATTTTTAAATTTATTTCTTTTTCTTTTAGTCCTTTATGTCCGATTGATCCAGGATCTTGTCCACCATGTCCTGGGTCTATTAAAATAGTAAATTTTTTTGTTTTTTTAATTAAATGATTTTTAAATTTATTAAAAAAAAATTATTTTTTGTATGATAATTTTTTATTTTTTCTGTAAATATTGCTGTATTAATAATTTTGTTATCAATATTTTTTTGAGATTTATCTTGAAAATTTATAAATAAAAAAGCTAATATTATCCATTTGTAAGAACAATCAAAGATCATAAATTTTCCTTGATTTTTATATCGTTATAATAGTTTTAATATCTTAATTTTGGAGCGGGAAACGAGATTCGAACTCGCGACCCCAACCTTGGCAAGGTTGTGCTCTACCAATTGAGCTATTCCCGCAAAATTTATATATATTTTTAAATATATTATATATTTTATATACATAAAATTTATTAATCAAGCTTTACTTAAAAAAAATATATTTACATCAATAATATTTTTTTATTTTGAATTAAATACTAAAAAAAGTTTCTTTATAAAAATGCAACTCCATTATTGATTCTTGTATATCGTTTAATGCAGTGTGTTTTTTTGTTTTAAATTTTTTTATTTTAGGATACCAACGATATACTAATTCTTTGATCGTGCTTACATCAATACACCGATAATGAAAATAATTTTCTAAATTAGGCATATATTCATTTAAAAATCTGCGATCTTGATAAACACTATTTCCGCACATAGGAGATGATTTTATATCAACCCATTTTTTTAAAAAAAATATAGTTTCAGATTCAGCTAGTGATTCATTATAAGTACTTTTTTTCACTCTTTCAATTAATCCAGTTTTTGTATGAGTTTTTTTATTCCATTCATTCATTAGTAGTATGTGTTTTTCTCTTTGATGAATTGCAAAAACTGGACCTTTTGCAAGTATATTTAATTTTTCATCTGTAATTAAAGTAGCTATTTCTATAATTCGATGAATTTTAGGATTTAGTCCAGTCATTTCTAAATCAATCCAAATTAGATTTTGATTAAGTTCCATAAAATTTTTATTTAATATTAGAATTATAATTTATTGTATATTATTTTTTATTTTTAAAAAATTAAAAAATTTTTACGAGAATCTTAATAATTTTTTATTATTTATAGATATTTGATACATAAAACATTGTAGTATAATAATTTAATATTGAGAAATTATTTGAGAAATTATTTGAATGAAATATATTAATCCTGTTAATACTAAATCTTGGAATATTTTGAAAGATCATTTTAATAAAATAAAAAATATACATTTAAGAGATCTTTTTTTGTTAGATCCTAATCGATTTAAAAAATTTTCTATTTTTCTGGAAAATGAAATATTAGTTGATTTTTCAAAAAATCGTATAACTGAAAATACTTTAAAATATTTATTAGATCTAGCAAAAGAAATGAATGTTAAAGATGCTATTAAACTAATGTTTTCTGGCGCTAAAATAAATAAAACAGAAGATCGATCTGTATTACATATTGCTTTGCGGAATAGACGTAATTTTCCCATATTTGTAGACAATAAAAATATTATGTTAGATGTTAATCATGTATTGAATAAGATGAAAGATTTTTCAGATTCAGTAATTAGTGGTCAATGGAAAGGTTATACTGGAAAATCGATTTTAGATGTTGTTAATATTGGTATTGGAGGTTCTGATTTAGGTCCATATATGGTTACAGAAGCATTGCGTCCATATAAGAATCACTTAAATATACATTTTGTTTCGAATATAGATGGTACTCATCTTTCTGAAGTTTTAAAAAAAATTAGTCCTGAAACAACAATTTTTTTAATAGCTTCTAAAACATTTACTACAGACGAAACAATAACCAATGCAAATAGTGCGAAAATATGGTTTATGAGATATTCAAAAGATAAATCTAGCTTAGATAAACATTTTTTTGCATTATCAGCCCATATAGAAAATGCATTGAATTTTGGAATTAATATTAAAAATATTTTTCAATTTTGGAATTGGGTAGGTGGTCGTTTTTCACTATGGTCTTCTGCTGGATTATCTATCATATTATCTATTGGATTTAATAATTTTGAAAAATTTTTAAATGGTGCTCATACTATAGATAATCATTTTTACAATTCAGAATATGAAAAAAATATACCAATAATATTAGCTGTTATTAGTATTTGGTACACTAATTTTTTTGGTTCTGAAACAGAGGCTATATTTCCATATGACCAATACATGCATCGATTTTCAGCTTATTTCCAACAGTCTAATATGGAATCTAATGGTAAATCAATAGATAAGAAAGGTCAAAAAATATGTTATCAAACTGGACCTATAATTTGGGGAGAACCCGGAACTAATGGTCAGCATGCTTTTTTTCAATTAATACATCAAGGTACTAAATTAATTCCAAGTGATTTTATTGTTCCTATTTTATCTCATAATAATTTAAGAAGTCATCACATAAAATTAATATCTAATTTTCTTGCACAAACTAAATCACTTGCTTTTGGCAATATAGAAAAATCTTTTTTTAAAAAATCAATTTCGATCGAAAATAACATAAAATGTATTCTAAATAAAAAAGATGAAAATTTTTTATTCAAGCAATGTATAGGAAATCAACCTACAAATTCCATTTTAGTACGTAAAATAACACCTTATAATTTAGGTATGTTAATCGCTTTATATGAACATAAAATTTTTGTTCAAGGTCATTTATTAAATATTTTTAGTTTTGATCAATGGGGTGTAGAATTGGGTAAAAAATTGGCTAAAGATATTTATGAAAATATTTCTAATTTAGAGAAATATGAAAGTTTTGATTCTTCTACACAAGGTTTAATAAATTTTTATAGATCTTTTTATAAATGAAATATTTAGTTAGTTAATTTATTTATTATGAACATAAAATAAACGATATGAGATTTTATAAAAAATTTTAAATAATAATTATTTAATATAAGTTTGTTTTTCAATATATGAGCAATCAGTATGTTTAAATCAATTAAATTAAAAATACAAAACTTTGGACAATTTTTAAGTAATATCATGATGCCTAATATAAGCATTTTTATTGCATGGGGTATTATGAATGTATTATTTGCACCTCTTGGATGGAAACCAAATAAGATTTTGGCAGAATTAATTTCACCTATAATATTTTATCTTTTACCAATTCTTATTGGATTTACTAGTGGCAAATTAGTCGGCGGCAAAAGAGGAGGGATAATTGGTAGTATAACTACTATTGGCATGATTACTAGTACTGGAATACCTATGTTATTAGGTGGAATGATTTCAGGTGTATTGGGCGGTTGGATTATTAAAGTTTTCGATAATTTACTTAAAGATAAGATAAAGAATGGTTTTGAGATGTTAATCAATAACTTTTCTATTGCATTAATTGGAATTATTTTAACAATTATTGCATTTTTATTCATTGGACCTTGTATTGAATGGTTTTCATTTTCTATAGGTCGTTTATTAAAAATAGTTATACATCATAATTTATTACCACTTATAGCTATTATAATTGAACCTGCTAAAATATTTTTTTTAAATAATGCAATTAATCACGGAGTTTTCACACCCTTAGGTCTTCAAGATATTTTAGAAAATAAAAATTCTATATTTTTTTTAATAGAATCAAATCCTGGACCAGGATTAGGAATGTTACTTGCATGTTTTTTTTTCGGAGAAAAAGATTATTATAAATCTGCTGGAGGAGCTGCAATTATTCAATTTATAGGAGGTGTTCATGAAGTTTACTTTTCTTATGTTTTAATGAATCCAAGATTAATATTGTCGCTTATTTTAGGAAGTATGACTAATATTTTTATGCTTGTTTATTTTCATGGCGGTTTAATTGGTGCTGTTTCACCAGGTTCTATTTTATCTATTTTAGCAATGACGAAAAAGGGTTTTTACTGTATTAATATTTTTTCAATTTTTTCTTCTTTTTTTGTTTCTTTTTTAGTTGCTTTTATATTGTTAAAATTTATTCATAATAAAAATAATAACACTAATATTTGCTTATTAAATAATAAAAATTACAAATCAAATGATTTTTTTAAAAATGTTAATACTATTGTAGTAGCTTGTGATGCTGGAATGGGATCTAGTGCAATAGGTGCAAGTATTCTTAGAAAGAAAATGAGAAAAAAAAATTTAATGCATATATCTGTATTTAATACTTCTATTCATTGTTTACCTCATAATGCAGATATAGTAATAACACATAAAAATCTAACTTCTCGTGCTAAAAAATATGCTCCTAATGCTAAACATATACCTTTAATTAATTTTCTTGACAATGTTTTTTATGATTTTTTAGTAAACAAATTAATTCAAAATAAAAACTTTCGTAATGAAGAAAAAATAAGTAAAACCAATGGTTTTGATATAAAAGATAAATCAAATAAATTATTTAAACTAAGTAAAAAAAATGTTTTTCTTAATCAATTTGCTGATAATAAAGAACAAGCTATTAAAATAGTTGGTAAATATTTAGTAGAACAAGGTTATGTGGAGAACAACTATATTGATGCAATGTTGGCTAGAGAAAAAATTGCATCTACTTGGTTAGGAGAAAACATTGCTTTACCTCATGGTACTATAGAAGCAAAAAACAATATTTTAAAAACTGGAATAATTTTTTGTCAATTTCCAAATGGTGTACGTTTTGGAGATGATTTTAATGATATTGCTTATCTTGTAATTGGTATTGCTGCTAAAAATAATGAGCATATTAAAGTGGTTAGTCAAATTACAAATGCATTGGATAATACAGAAATTATTAGTAAATTATCTAAAACAAAAAATGTAGAAGAAGTTTTATCATATTTAAATATTTAATTAGGATTTCATTATGAAAGTTTTACATTTTGGAGCTGGAAATATTGGACGGGGTTTTATTGGAAAAATAATATTATATTCTGGTTTTGATCTTATTTTCGCTGATATAAATCAAAATATAATAGATGCTTTAAATTATTATAAAAAATATAAAATAAAATTAGTAGGTTATAATTATGAAAAAATCATTAATATCGATAATTTTAGTGCAATTAATTTAAATGACCCGAATATTTTAAATATTATATCTGATGTTAATTTAATTACAACTTCGATTGGAGCGTCTTCACTTGATAAAATTGCATCTATTTTAGCAAAAGGAATCATATTAAGAATTAAATTAAAATCTACAACACCATTAAACATTATTGCTTGTGAAAATAAAATCCAAGCAAGTTCTTATTTAAGAACTATTGTTTTCAAAAAAATACCTCTTAAATATTATAAATATTTTGATCAATATATTGGTTTTATAGATTGTAGTATTGATACTATTATACCATCTATATGTTCTTTTGAAAAAAATAAATTATCTTTAATTGCTGAAAATTTTCAAGAATGGATTGTTGATAAAAATCAATTTAAAGGAATAATTCCTAATATTATTGATATGACGATAAGTGATAACTTAAGGTCTTTTATAGATAGAAAAATTTTAACATTAAATACAGGTCATGCTATCACAGCTTATTTAGGATGGATACGACAATACAAAACTATATATGAAAGTATTAAAGACCATAATATAAAAAGCATCGTTAAAGGTGCTATGAAAGAAAGCGGGTTAACACTAATTAAAAAATATAAGTTTGATAAAAAAATTCACTTTTCTTATATTAATAAAATTTTAATTCGGTTCGAGAATTATGTTTTGTTGGATAAAGTTGAACGTATTGCAAGAAATCCAGTTCAAAAATTATCCCAAAATGAACGTTTGATTAAACCCTTGTTGTTAGCAAAAAAATATAATTTTCCATATTGTAATTTAATAAAAGGTATTGCAGCAGCATTACATTATAAAAATGAAAATGATTCAGAGTCTGTAAAAATTTCTAATTTAATAAAAACGTTAGGAATAAAAAAAACATTATTTGAAATTTCTAATTTACAAATGGATAGTTATGAAATGAATTTAATTATTTCTGAGTATCTTTTAATTAATAAAATTTTTTCCAAAAAATCTCCAATTAAATTTAATATCGATTAAATTATATTTTTAAATTTTAAAATAGAGTATAAGAGGTACGAATGCCTATTCGTATATTACCAATTAGTGTATCTAGTCAAATTACAGCAGGAGAAATAATTGAAAGACCTTCTTCTGTTATTAAAGAACTATTAGAAAATAGTATTGATGCAGAATCAAAAAATATCAATATTAATATTGAACAAAATGGTTTTGAATCAATTATTATTAAAGATGATGGTTATGGGATTGATCGAAATGAATTGTTATTAGCAATTTCTCCCCATGCTACAAGTAAAATTTTTGATGTTTCTGATTTATCTATTATTAATACGTTTGGATTTCGAGGAGAAGCATTATCAAGTATTAGATCAGTTTCAAAAATTACGTTAATGTCCTGTTTTAAAGACAATCATATTGGATGGAAAATTTATGCTGATGGATCTAATAAAAAAACCACACTGTTTCCTATTGCTCATCCTGTAGGAACAACAGTTATAGTAGATCATTTATTTTATAATGTACCTGTTCGTTTAAAATTCATTAAAGATAAAAATTCAGAATTTTTAAAAATTTATGATGTAATTAAGAAAATAGCTTTATCTCATTTTGAATTAAATATTTTTTTTAAAAAAAATAAAAATGTAATTGTTACTTATAATAAAATAACAAATTCTGAAAATAAAATTTTTCGATTGAAGCAAATTTTCAATCAACTTGACATTAATGCTTTATTAATGGTGAATAAAAAAATTAATAATGTTACATTATTTGGTTGGGTAGTATATCCTTCATATTTTATAGATTCCTTTAAAAATATTCAATATTGTTACATTAATAATCGATTTGTTTATAATAACATAATAAGTAACGCAGTTTTGAATGCTTATTATGAATTTACAGGTGTCAAAACTAACAGGTCGTTTATTTTATATATAAACATACCACCTTATGAAATAGATATTAATATTCATCCTTCTAAAAGTCAAGTTAGGTTTCATAAATCTAATAAAATTTATGACTTTGTATATAATAGTATCTTAAATATTTTAAAAAGAAATCAAAATCAATTATTTTTATACAATATTCCATCTAAAAAAAAAGAAAAACATTATATTACAGATTTTTATACTTTTTGTTTTAAATTAATTAAAAAAAAAATTTTACAACAACAAAAAGAATTTCTTTTTCAAAATATAATTAAGAATAATTTTTTTTTAGAACAAAAATCAAAAAATCAAATTCTTTCTTCCTTAAAACTATTGATAATTATTAAAAAATATTATGGTTTAATTCATTATATTAATGAATTTATATTAATTTCATTCCCATTAGCAGAAAAAATTGTTAATCAATATAAGTTGAAATTTTGCATTAAAAATAGCATTAATCCTACATCGTATATATTTGAAATGAAAATTGTTATTACTTCCAAGCAATATAAAGTTTTATTTAAAAATCAACTGATGATCTTTAAATTTGGTTTTGATTTTATTTTATTAAAAAAATATATTAATTTAAAAAAAATACCGTGTATTTTGAAAGAAAAAAATATTGATCTTTTAATATTAAATTTTTTTACCTTTGCTTCTTCAGAAAACGAATTAAACATAAAAAAAATTTTAGAATGGTTTTATAATAATATATCAACAAAAAAAAAGCCTTGGAATTATTTAGACGGAATTTTGTTATTATTAGAATTAGAATATTTTTGTCCATTTATACTTAAAAAACCTGATTTTAAACTTTCATGTAAAATAAATATTGATGAAGCATTATGTATATTAAAAATATAAAATTTTTTCAATCTGAAAAGCCCATTGTTTTCTTTTTAATCGGACCTACTGGTTGTGGAAAAAGTAAAATCGCTATGTATCTTAGAAGATTTTTGCCAATAGAAATAATTAGTGTAGATTCTGCATTAATTTATCGAGATATGAATATTGGAACAGATAAACCTAATAATTTGGAATTAAAAATTCATCCACATCGTTTGTTAAATATTAAAGATCCTAGTGAAGTATATTCAGCAGCAGAATTTAGAAAAGATGCTTTTAAAGAAATTGAAAACATTTTAAAGTCGGGGAAAATACCATTACTTGTTGGAGGCACAATGTTTTATTATCATGTATTATTATATGGTTTATCTAATCTTCCTCCTTCAAATTTTAAAATTCGAAAATATTTATTAGATAAGGTGAAATATAATAAATCTTTTTTATATGACAAGTTAAATTTAATAGATCCTATGTCTGCACGCAATATTCATAGAAACGATTTTCAAAGACTATTAAGAGCATTAGAAATATTTTATATTTCTGGAACAACTTTCACTTCTTTAAAGAATACAACACCTGCTACATTACCATATAATATAATTCAATTTTCTATTTTACCTGAAAGTAAACAATGGTTATATGATAAAATTGAATATCGTGTTAAAAAAATGTTAATGTCAGGTTTTCAAAAAGAGGTAGAAAATTTATTTTTAAGAGGAGATTTAAATAAACAGTTACCATCTATCCGATGTATCGGATACCGACAAATGTGGGATTATCTTGAATATCAAATTAATTATGACGAAATGGTTTCGAGGATTATTTTTGCAACTAGAAAACTAGCTAAACATCAATTAACATGGTTAAAAAAATGGAAAAATGTTTATTCTATAGTTAGTTCAAATCCACATACTGTTTTTAATGAAATACACAAAATTCTTAAAAAAACATATAAATTTAATATCTAATATTAAAATTAAATCAAACATTATAAATTCTAAGAATTTAAAAATATTTAAAAAATTCAAAAAAAATACAGTTTTCATATCTTAAAATATAAGATATATTATTTTTTAATTTATTTAAAATATGTGATACAGAATTGAAACTCATAAATGAGGCATAAAATGGCCTGGAATAAAAAAAACAATCATGAACCAGAAATAGATCCATGGGGGAAAAAAAATGGTTCAGAAAAAGATTATTCTGAAAAAAAAGAACAAAAATTTAGTCAAAAAAAAATTTCAATAAATTTTCAAAAATTTTTCAAAAAAATTCATAATTTAATTAACAATACAAATAATTCTTCAAATTCATTGAATAAGAAAATTCATCCATTCTTACTAATAATTTTTATATTTTTTATTATTTGGTGTGCTAGTGGCTTTTATACGATTAAAGAAGCTGAACGTGGTGTAGTCACTCATTTTGGTAAATTTAGTCATTTAGTTGAACCAGGATTGAATTGGAGACCGGTATTTGTTAATCATGTACAAGCTGTTAATGTTGAAACAGTACGTGAATTAGCAACTTCAGGTATTATGTTAACCTCTGATGAAAATGTAGTACGTGTTGAAATGAATGTACAATACAAAATTACTAATCCTTCTAGTTATCTTTTTTCTGTTGCATATCCTGATGATAGCTTAAGGCAAGCAACTGATAGTGCTTTACGTGGAGTAATTGGACGTTCTACTATGGATCGTATATTGACTGAAGGACGTACTTTAGTTAGACATGATACTCAAAAAGAAATCGAAGAAACTATTAAACCGTATAATATGGGAATAACTATATTAGATGTAAATTTTCAAACAGCTAGACCTCCAGAAGAGGTAAAAGCTGCTTTTGATGATGCAATTGCAGCTCGAGAAAATAGAGAACAATATGTACGGGAAGCTGAAGCATATGCAAATGAAGTTCAACCTAAAGCTAATGGAAAAGCTCAGCGTATTTTAGAAGAAGCTAAAGCCTATTCTTCACGTATAATATTAGAAGCTCAAGGAGAAGTTGTTAGATTTTTAAAAATTTTGCCAGAATATAAAAAAGCAAAAGAAATCACTCTTAAAAGAATTTATATAGAATCTATGGAAAGATTATTAAGTAAAACTAAAAAAATTTTTATTGATAAAAATAATAATTCAATGTTTTTTTTATCTTTAAATGGTTTTTTTAATAATAGACAAGCAGATAATAAACTATTTTTAAATTCAACTAAACCAATAAAAAGTAAATTGAAATCTTTTAAAAAAGATCAAGAGATCAATTATTTATCTTCATTATCTCCTAATAATTTTTTTAAACAAAGACGTATAAATTCAATACGAACAGACATTAAAAATATAGAAAGAGAATGAATATATGAATAAATTGTTAATTTGTTTATCAAGTATTTTGCTTTTTTTTATTTCTTCTTCATTGTTTATTGTAAAAGAAGGCGAACGTGGAATTGTTTTACAATTTGGTAAAGTTTTAAGAAATAGTAATCAAAAAACATTAGTTTATGAACCTGGTTTACATTTTAAAATTCCATTTTTAGAAACTGTTAAAATGTTAGATGCGCGTATTCATACTATGGATAATCAAGCTGATCGTTTTGTTACAAAAGAAAAAAAAGATCTTATTGTAGATTCGTATATAAAATGGCGTATTAGTGATTTTAGTCGTTACTATTTAGCAACTGGGAACGGAGATATTTTTCAAGCGGAAGTTTTATTAAAAAGAAAATTTAGCGATCGACTACGTTCTCAAATAGGATGTTTAAATGTAAAAGAAATTGTAACTGATTCTAGAGGAAGATTGACAACAGATGTACTTCAATCTTTAAATAAAGGAACAGTAAATTTAACAAATGCATCTAAAATTAATGTTAATAGTATGAATGCATTAGGAATTGAAGTTGTAGATGTTCGTATTAAACAAATTAATTTACCTACTGAAGTTTCTGAAGCTATATATAATCGAATGCGAGCAGAACGAGAAGCTGTTGCTAGAAGTCAACGTTCTCAAGGACAAGAAAAAGCAGAAAAATTACGCGCAATGGCTGATTACAAAGTATCAATGATATTAGCTGAAGCGCAGAAAGAAGCTTTAATATTAAAGGGAAAAGGTGAAGCACAAGTAGCAAAACTTTTTTCAGATAATTTTAAAGGCGATTCTTCTTTTTATTTGTTTATCCGAAGTTTACATGCCTATGAAAATAGTTTTAAAAACAAAAACAATATTATGTTAATTAGTTCCGATAATAAATTTTTTCAATATATGAACCATGTTATTTCAAGTTAAAACATTTAAAAAATAGGTATATTAAATTAATGAATAAAAATATTGTAATATTAGGCACTCAGTGGGGTGATGAAGGAAAAGGTAAAATAGTTGATTATTTATCTACAAACAGTTCTTATGTAGTTAGATATCATGGAGGACATAATGCAGGTCATACATTAGTATTAAATGGCAAAAAGATTGTTCTTCATTTAATACCATCGGGTTTATTACATCCAAAAGTTATTGGTATAATTTCAAATGGAGTTGTTATTTCTGTTTCTGAATTAGTTAAAGAAATAGAAATGTTAAAAAGAAATAATTTTTTTATTGAAAATCGTCTTTTTATTTCTGATGCGGCTTCTTTAATTTTACCGTTTCATATTACAATGGATATAGTACGTGAAAAAAAATTAGGCGTGAATGCTATTGGAACCACAGGAAGAGGTATTGGACCAGCATATGAAGATAAAATTGCCCGTCGTTCTTTACGTATTGGAGATTTAAAAAACGAAAAAAATTTATCTATCAAATTAAAAAAGATAGTTAATTATTATAATGATCAATTATTATCTATTTATAAGCATAAACCATTTGATTATCATTTAATTTTAAAAGATTTATTGGAAGCTAAAAATATAATTAATGATATGATTACAGATACTACGATAATGTTACATGATGCTATTGAAAATAAAAAAATTATTATTTTTGAAGGTGCACAAGGTAGTTTTTTAGACATTGATCATGGTACATATCCTTATGTAACTTCTTCTAATAGTACTATAGGTGGTGTTATTACTGGCACTGGTGTTGGTCCGAAAAACATAGATTATATTTTAGGAGTTACGAAAGCTTATTCTACTCGAGTCGGTAATGGTCCATTTCCTACTGAACTCTTTAATAGTATAGACAGTTATCTTTCTAAGAAAGGAAATGAATTTGGATCTACTACTGGTCGTAAAAGACGTACTGGATGGTTAGATGGTGTAGCTTTACGTTATGCTGTTAAATTAAACTCTTTATCGGCATTATGTATAACTAAACTAGATGTTTTAGATGATTTAAAAGAAATAAAAATTTGCATAGCTTATCAAAATGTAAATACATTAGAAATCTATCATAATATATCTTTTTCAAATTTAGAGAATATCCAACCCATATATGAGACATACACTGGTTGGATGGAACAAACTTCAGGTATTAAAAAAATAGAAGAATTACCTAAAGCGGCAAAAAATTATATAAAATGTATTGAAAAAATTGCAGGAATTCCAGTACATATAATTTCTACAGGACCAGATAGAAATGATACTATTTTAGTAAAAAATATTTTTTTATAATTTTATAATAAAAAAATTTAAAAATATTTTTCATGAACCAATTTTATTGGAGAAGTGAATATGGTAGTAGATACCTACCAAAAAAATGAAAACAAAAAATATAAAAATCTTATTCCAAGTCGAGAGTGTATTTTATTTTTTTTAAAGCAACATAAAAATTCAATTAATCAAAAAGAAATAGAAAAAAAATTTAATATTCATCATCCAATGTCTAAAAAAGCGTTACGTCGCAGATTAAAAGCTATGGAACGAGATAAACAAATTATATGTACATATAGTCAGGATTATATTATTTTAGACAATCTTAATTTAGTGAAAGGAAAAGTAATAGGTCATAGAAATGGTTACGGATTTTTAAGAACTGAAACGTTAAAAGAAGACCTTTGGCTGTCTATAGAACAAATGAAATTATGTATTCATGGTGATATTATTTTAGCTCATGTTATCAAATCTGAAAAAAAAGGGAGAAGTTTAGCAAAAGTATTAAAAATATTAAAACCAAATAATATCTTAATAGTTGGCCGATATTATATTGAAAAAAAATCAAAATTTGTTGTTCCTAATGATAATCGATTCAATTTTAAAATATTTATTCTTTCTTCTATATTAACTAATAAAATTGCTATAGGTTCTATCGTTACTGTTAAATTAAATAAACATTTTTTAAATAAAAAAAATAAAATTAAAGGTACAATAGTAGAAGTTCTTGGCGGCAAGGAAATGCAAACTAATCTTGCTACAGAAATTGCTATACGAACACATAATATTCCTTATATATGGTCAAAAGAAATTAAAGATGAATTACATGCAATAAATGATAGAATTGATGAAAAAGAATTTAACATTCGTATAGATTTAAGACATCTTCCATTTTTCACTATTGATGAAGAAGATGCATGTGATTTTGATGATGCTGTTTTTTGTAATAAAAAAAAGAGCGAAGAAGGATGGAATTTATTAGTAGCTATTTCAGATGTAAGTTATTTTGTAAAACCTAATACTTTTTTAGATAAAGAAGCTTTAAAAAGAGGTAATTCTGTATATTTTCCTTCATTAGTTGTTCCTATGTTACCAGAAAAAATATCTGTAAATTTATGTTCTTTAAAGCCTTATGTAGAACGTTTATGTTTGATTTGTGAAATGAGTTTATCCAATCAAGGGGAGCTAATTAAATATAAACATTACGAGGCAATTATATGCTCACAAGGACGATTTACATATGATGAAATATTTAAAATTTGGAATGGTGATATTGAATTATGTGTAAAATATAATAAATTATTAAAACATATTAAAAATTTATCATCTTTACAAAGAATATTAAAAAAAAATAATATTTCTAAAAAAGGTATTTATTTTGAAAATATTGAAACCAAGTTTATTTTAGATTCTAATTTTAAAATTAGGAGTATTTATCAACATATTAGAAATGATGCACATAAGTTTATTGAATCATGTATGATTTTAGCAAATATAGCATCTGCTAAATTTATACAAAAATATCAATATCCAGTTCTATTTCGGAATCATGATCGTCCTGCTAAAGATAGTATTGTGAATTTTAGAATTATTTTAAAAGAATTAGGTTTGTGTTTGCCAGGAGGTGAAATCCCGGAATCTTTTTATTATTCAAATTTTTTAAAAGAGATTAAAAATCGTCCAGACTATGAAATGATTCAAATTATGTTATTAAGATCTATGAAACAAGCGGTATATGCACCAGAAAACCATGGACATTTTGGTTTATCTTTATCTAGTTATATTCATTTTACATCTCCAATTAGAAGATATCCTGATCTTTTATTACATAGGGTAATAAAAAAAATATTATTTACATTAGATAAAAATAAAAAAGAATTCAAAAAAAATAGTGATTACGCTCTTAATTTAAATTATATAATAAATAATATAAAAAAAATTGGGATCCATTGTTCTATGACTGAACGACGTGCAGACGAAGCTAATAGAGATGTTACAGATTGGTTGAAATGTGATTTTATGAAAAAAAAAATTGGCAATATATTTACTGGTGTAATATCAAATATTACTTCTTTTGGGTTTTTTGTTCGTTTAAATAAATATTTTATTGATGGATTAGTTCGTATAGAAAGTTTAATTGATGATTACTACTATTTTGATTCTATCGGCTTGAAATTTATTGGAAAATCTACTAAAAATATATTTCGTCTTGGTGATACTTTGAAAGTCAAAGTGATTTCTGTTAATTTAGATCAAAGAAAAATAGAATTATCTTTATGTATTTAGTTAATTTAAACTTTTGAAAATTTTAGTTTTTTTATATTTCTTATAAAATTAAATTTAATTGATTTTTTTATTAAATTAAAATACCATATATTTAAGATAGATATAATTTTATGTAATAGTTCCTTGTTTCTTAGATAGCATTTTTTTAAAATCCGGGAAACTAAAAAATCCAAAAGGAGCATTTTATGCGTCATTATGAAATAATTTTTATGGTTCATCCGGATTATAGCGATAAAATTAGCAATATTATTGAAAAATACAAAAAAATAATTCTTGATAATTTAGGAATTATACATCGTTTAGAAGATTGGGGTAGAAGACAATTATCATATTCTATTAATAAGTTACATAAAGCACATTATGTATTAATTAACATTGAAGTTGAACCTAAAGTAATTAATTTATTAGAGACTGATTTTCGTTTTAATATTGCAATTATTAGAAATATGATTATATTAGTTAAAAAAGCAGTTATTGAACCATCTCCTATGATTAAGTTAAAAGAAGAAAAAAAAGAAAAAAAATAATTATAGATGAATGATTTATTTATATCTAAAATATTTCTATACAATTTTTAAGTATATACAAAATTAATGATGATTTTGTTATTTTAAAGGATACTTTATATGGCACGTTATTTCCGTCGTCGAAAATTTTGTCGTTTTACAGCAGAAGGTATTCAAGAGATAGATTATAAAGATATTGTTATGTTAAAAAATTATATTACAGAAAATGGAAAAATTGTTCCTAGTCGAATTACTGGAACTCGAGCTAAATATCAACGACAATTATCAAAAGCTATTAAAAAAGCAAGATATCTCGCTTTACTTCCATATACTGATCAACATTGTTGATAATAAAAACCACTATAATTCATTATATTTTAAAATTAAGAAGAGAATAATAAATAATGGAAGTAATTCTTTTGTTTAAAGTTAATAACTTAGGTGATTCTGGTAAAATTGTAAAAGTTAAATCAGGTTATGCTAGAAATTATTTAATACCTCAAGGTAAAGCTGTTTTAGCTAACAAAAAAAATATTGAATCTTTTCAAGCTCAACAAGTTAAATTAAAAGAAGAAAATATTAGTAAATTACTTATTGCAAGATCTCGTGCAGAAAAAGTACAAAAAATTAAATCTATAGTAATCCCTTCAAAAGTTGGGAAAGAAAATAAAATATTTGGTTCTGTAGGTATCAGAGATATTATTAAAGAAATGTCTCAGATAGGTATTAAAATTAATAAAAAAGAAATAAAATTACCTAATGGTGTATTACGTCACATCGGTGAGCATCAAGTAATCTTCCAACCTCATAATGAAGTTTGTGAATATTTTATAGTTAATATCATTCCTAAAAAATGATTTATTTTATAATGGTGTTAAATGTTTAAAGAAATCTGCAAAATAGCTAAAGATGCTGGTAATGCTATTATACAAGTTTATATATCTAATAAAATAATCAATATCTCTTACAAAAATGATAATAGTCCTGTAACTCATGCAGATCATATTGCTAACAAAATTATCAAAGATAGATTATCTAATATTTATCCTAATATTCCAATATTATCTGAAGAAGATTCTAATAATATCAAATATAATCAAAATTGGGATATATATTGGTTAGTTGATCCATTAGATGGAACTAAAGAATTTTTAAAAAAAAACGGAGAATTTACAGTTAACATTAGTTTAATTGAACACGGTATTCCTATTATAGGTGTAGTTTATGCTCCCTATTTTAATGTTTTATATTATGCTTTTGAAAAAAAATCTTGGAAAATTAATAAAATAGGTGAAAAAAAGCAAATTTTTGTAAATCAAACTAATATACCGAAATATATTATTAGTCGTTCACATCCTAATAAAAAATTACATGATTTTTTAAAAAATAAAAAAAAATATACAATAAAAAAATTAGGTTCGTCTTTAAAGTTTTGTTATGTAGCAGAAGGAAAAGCACAAATTTATCCTAGATTTGGAAAAACACATATTTGGGACACTGCAGCAGGACATGCAATTGTAACAGGGGCGGGAGGAAAAGTTATCACATATAGTGAAAGGAAAAATTTAAATTATTTTTTATCTTCTAAAGTATCTTTAATAAATCCAGATTTTTTGGTTTTATCGTAATTTTAAAATACAGTTTAATAATAAAGTACTAATAATTATGAATAAAAATATAATTAAAATTAAGATTTTAAATTCTCATATTAAACAAAATAATATTTTTTTGCCTGAATATGCTACTCCTGGTTCTTCTGGATTAGATCTTAAAGCATGTATAGATAAAAAAATAACTTTATCTGCTAAAAATGTTATTTTAATTCCTACTGGGATTTCAATATATATTGAAAACCCTTATATTACTGCTCTAATTTTACCGCGTTCTGGATTAGGCCACAATCATGGAATTGTTTTAGGTAATTTAGTAGGTTTGATTGATTCAGATTATCAAGGTGAGTTAATGGTATCTGTTTGGAATAGAAGTACACAGGATTTTTTTATTAATCCTTATGATAGAATTGCTCAAATAGTATTTGTTCCGATTATTCGACCAGAGTTTTCTATAGTTAAAAATTTTAAAAAAAGCGTTCGTTCTGAAAATGGATTTGGTCATTCTGGAGTATAAATGATTTTTTAAAAGCTGCCATATTTTTTATGATATTCTACTAATTTATTAGCATATTTTCTTAATTTTTCTTTTTTTGAAAGATAAAAAAATAAGTCGTTAATTGTAATAATAGAGTTTATTTTGTAATTTTTCTGGTTGTTTGAATGATTAATTTTGTATAAGTTTGTTTCTTTTTTTTCTTTTCTATCTAGTAAAACAAAAATTGAAGATATTTTAGAGTTTTCTTTTTCAATTATTTTCACTGAGTGATTGATCGATATTCCTGATGTTATAACATCATCTAAAATAATAATTTTTTTATTTTTTATATCACCGCCTATTAACTGCCCACCTTCTCCATATTTTTTTTCTTCTTTTCTGTTAAAAGAATATGGAATATCTAAATTATATTGATTTTTTAAAGCAATTGAAGTTGAAACTACAATAGGTATACCTTTATAGGCAGGTCCAAATAACATATCAAACTTAATGTTTAAATCCATGATTGCTCTTGCATAAAACATTCCAATTTTAACAGTATCTTTACCTGTAGATAATAATCCTGAATTAAAAAAATAAGGACTTATACGTCCAGATTTTAGTATAAACTTTCCAAATTTTAAGACTTTTTTTTTAAAAAGAAAATCGATAAATTCTTTTTTCCATTCCATCAAATTAAATCCTAATTAATGGTGAAAAATTTAACTAATATTTTTAAAATATTTTAAATTTGTAATTTTTACTGGCCCTTGCTGGATTTGAACCAGCGACCAAGCGATTATGAGTCGCCTGCTCTGACCACTGAGCTAAAGGGCCTATATATTTTTATATCTTTTACTATAAATGAATTTTCTATAATAATCTATAGTTCTTTTAAAATTTTTATACTTAATTATAATTTTTTATTTATATGTTTGACAGATATATAAATTTTTGATATATATATCTATATTCCTCTGTAGTTCAGTTGGTAGAACGGCGGACTGTTAATCCGTATGTCACTGGTTCGAGTCCAGTCAGGGGAGAAAAAATTAATATAATTAAACTGTTAAAATTTATTTTATAGTTTTATAAAAATTTTTATATTTATTATATTTTATTTAAATATTCCACTTTTATTCCTCTGATATAGAGTCTAAAACTCTTCAAATGAATTTATTTTAATATTTTTCATATTTAAAAAAATTTTATATGGTATGTAAATTCTATTTTTTAAATTATTAAGATTATATAGTGAAAAAAAAACACATATTGTATTTTCCAAAAAATCAATTTACTTTTTTATTTTATGACTATGAAACTTTTGGAACACATACATCATTAGATAAGCCTGCACAATTTGCATCTATTAGAACAGATAAGGATTTAAATATTATTGAAGATCCTAAATGTTTTTATTGTTTTCCATCAGATGATTATTTTCCAGAACCATATTCTATTTTAATAACTAAAATTACCCCTCAATTTACCCTAAAACAGGGTATGAATGAATATCATTTTGCAAATAAAATATATAATATTTTAATTAAACCTAATACTTGTATAGTAGGTTACAATAACATTGCTTTTGATGATGAGATTACAAGAAATATATTTTATCGAAATTTTTTAGATCCATATGAATGGAGTTGGAAAAATAAAAATTCACGTTGGGATTTATTAAATATTATGAGAATATGTTATCTTTTAAGACCTGATGGCATACAATGGCCTAAAAATAATATTGGTTTGCCTATTTTTAAATTATCTGATTTGACTCGAGAAAATCATATATTACATAATAGTGCACATAATGCAATTAGCGATGTTTATGCTACTATTAAATTAGCAAAATTAATTAAAGAAAAACAACCAAAATTATTTAATTTTTTTTTAAAATATCGTAAAAAAAATGCATTATATAAATTGGTTCACATAGAAAAATTTCAACCTATTCTATATATTTCTAGTTGTTTTGGTTCTATACGTAATAATATGAGTTTTGTATTACCTTTATGTTGGGATGAAAATAATAATAATGTATTAATTGCAATAGATTTATTTAAAGATGTAAAATCTCTAATTGGTTTTTTAGAAAAAAAAGACTATCAAGATATCACTATTAAAGATTTATTCAATTTAGGTGTGTTATTGATATATTTAAATCGTTGTCCTATATTATTACCTATACAATTGATTAGTACAGAAGATATTGAACGATTAAAATTAAAAGATTTTTATATTGATAAAAAAATTAATTTAATTAAATTAAATTACTTTATAGCAAATATTATAAGAAAAATTATTTATCAGAAAAATGAATTCCAAAATTTATCAAATGTAGATTTGCAAATTTATAATGGTTTTTTTAATTTATATGATCGACAATTAATCAAAAAAATTAATCAGACTAAACCAATTAATTTAAAAAATATTAAATTAAATTTTTCAGATACACGTTTAAAAGAACTTTTTTTTCGTTATAAAGCTAGAAATTTTTTTTTTATATTAGATTCTAATGAAAAGAAAATATGGATAAATCATTGTTTTAAAGTATTTACTCGATCTGCATTAGAAAAATATATAATAAAAATTAATCATCTTTTAGAAGAATTTTCTTTTGATACAGAAAAAACAAATTTATTGAAAAAATTATTAGAATATGTTTTTCAAAAATATAAAAATTTATTTTATGAAAAGATTAACTTAAATTAACTTTTTTTATAGAGTTAAATTCATATTTTTTTAAAATACATAATAATTTGTTAATATTTTTATCATATTTTGAATACAAAAATATATTTTTTTTAATGTTTTGATTGTTTTTTTTATTTAAAAAATATTTTTTAATTTTTTTGACAACTATTTTGTGAGAATCTAAAAAAATAATTGGTTTATGAAAAATATTTTGAATTTCTTTTTTTAAAAATGAAAAATGAGTACAACCCAAATATATTGTATCTGGTTGTACTGAAAGAAGTAGCCATCTATTAAAAATTTTTCTTAATTTTATATAAGAAATAAACTGTTTTCTGATTTTTTTTTCAGCTATTTTTGCTAGTTTATTTGTAGCTATAATTTTAATATTTTTATTATGGATATTTTTAGATATTCTTTTTTGAACATATGAACTATTTACTGTAGCTTTAGTTGCTATAAAACCAATTTTGCTATTTTTCGTAATTCTCATGGTTTCATCTAATAAAGGTAAAACTCCAATAATAGGTATATCGAAATATTTTTTTAATATATCTAAAGATATAGTACTTGCAGTATTACATGCAACAATTACCATTGTAATGGGATATAGCTTTTTAATTGTGTTAATTATTTTTATGCTTCTTTCTATAATAAAAGATTCTCTTTTCTCTCCATAAGGAAAAGCTTCATTATCTAATAAATATATATAGTTAATATTAGGAATATTTTTTTTAATGTTTTCTAATATAGAAATCCCTCCTATACCAGAATCAAATATAAGCACTTTTTTAAAAGAAATTTAGTTTAATATAAATTTTTTATAAAATATGTTTTTTATTATTAAATAAAAATAATTTCATATATGTTTCTAGTTTTTTTCGATCTGTTTCTTCTCTCATATTTAATTTGTTCTCATTAATTAATTTTGTTTGTTGTATTGTCCATTTTTTCCAGGCTTTTTTTGATATTTCATTATATATTTTTTTTCCCAATGTTCCTGGATATGGTTGGAATTCATTACCTTCAGATTCTTTTTGTAAAAATACACAAAAAATTTTACGATGTATTGATTTTGTTTTTTTCATTAATTTAAATTTTATATTAGTAATGTTATAATTTTTTCTACTAATTTGGGTAATCCTATTTTTTGAGGTTTTTTAAGATTATACCAAATTCCTGTTTTTTGAATATTAATAATTTTTTGTTGAAACAATAGTTCTATTATAATAGGTTTAGCTTGTATCTTAAGATGCGTAAATTCATGATTAAAAGAGTTAATTGTTTTATTTTTTTTAAAATTTATTTTATTTTTTTTAAGCCATTCTATTGCATATTTTCTTTTTTCGAAACTTGGAAAACAAAATAAATTATTCCAAATATTTTTTGTATTGTTTTGTTCCATCCAAATTTTATATTTAAAACGTAGTATAATAAACCAATATATTTTTTTTAATTTTATTGTTTTATTTTTTTCTAAAAAATATCTATTCCATGCTTTTTCTTTATAAGCGACACAGTTTTTTTTTAATGGACAAATTTCACATTTAGGATTGCAATTAGTACAAATTAATGCACCTAAATCAATGATTCCTTGATTAAAATTACCAGTATTATGGATAGGAGTTATATTTTTTATTATATTCCATAGTTTTTTTTCAGTTTTAATATTTTTTGAACATCCTAAAATTCCATAGTACCGTATTAAAATTCTTTTTACATTTCCATCCAAAACAGAAAAAGAATAATTTAATGTAAAAGATAAAATAGCACCTGCAGTAGATTTTCCTATACCAGGTAATTTCAGTACGTCTGAAATATTTCTAGGAAATTTTCCATTGAATTTTTCTTGTATAATTTTAGATGTTTTATAAATATTTTTAGCTCTTTTATAATATCCAAGACCACTCCATAAATATAAAATATCATTTAATGTACTATTTGTTAAAAATTTTAAATTTGGGAATTTTAATATAAATTTTTTAAAATATGGAATAACGGTTTTTACTTGAGTTTGTTGTAACATTATTTCCGATATCCAAACTTTATATAATGTTTTATCTTTTTGCCAAGGAAGATTCTTTCTTCCATTAAAATGATACCAATTAAGAATTAGTTGCGAAAAAACATAAAATGTCATTTTAGTAGAAAATTCGTTATATTTAAAAAAATAATTTAGATGTATTTTTTTTTAAAAAAAGTTAAAATATAAATATCTATAAAAATATTTTATAATCAATAAGTCATTAAAATATGAAAAACAATATTATCACACCTAAATATAAAAATGGGGTATTTTTTCGACAAAATAAAAGTTTTGTTTGTAGAAAAGGTAGAACAACTAAATCGCAATTAAAATCAATAGAAAAATATTGGCCTCTTTTTGGTATTGATTATCAATTAAAACCTTTGAATTTTAGATGTGTTTTTAAACATAATTATCCAGTTGTTTTAGATATTGGTTTCGGATCAGGAAACTCCTTGGTAAAAATGGCGACTCATTTTTGTCATTTCAATTTTTTAGGTATTGAAGTATATGAGTCTGGAATAGGTTCTTGTTTGCGTTTTGCTTATATTTCTAATTTAGAAAATTTAAAAATTATTCATCACAATGCAGTAGAAGTAATCGAAACTATGATTTTAAATCATACATTATCAAAAATACAAATTTTTTTCCCTGATCCATGGCCTAAAAAACGACATCATAAAAGAAGAATGATACAGCATGATTTTTTAGAAAATATTTCAAAAAAATTAAATTATGGTGGTATTTTACATATTTTAACTGATTCAAAAGAATATGCTGTTTATATATTAGATACAATAAAAAATATTAATCAATATTTAAATCTATCTAAAAAAAATACTTTTATTGAATATCCCGTTGATTATATAAAAACAAATTTTTCAAAAAAAGCAGATTTTTTAGGAAATAAAATTTTTAATTTAATGTTTCAATCTAAATATTAAATTTGATTTAATTCAAAAAAATTTTTATTAATGAATTTAAAAACATTTTTCCATTTTTTGTTGTTTCCCAATATTTTTCATTTTCTATTATATATTTTTTTTGTAATGCCTTGTTAATTTTGCTTTTTATATCTCTGATATTCATATTAGTACGTTCTTGAAAATGTTTTTTGTAAATAGGTTGATAAAGTCTAAAAGTATTCATAAAATATTCAAAAGGCTTATCTTTTTCTAAAATTATTTTTTTTGTGTCTAAATATTTTCCATTTATAAAACTATTTATATTTTTATTTTTAGTAGTTCGAATAATATCTCCATTTTTTTTAGTTATTTTACCATGTGCACCACATCCTATTCCAATATAATCTCCAAAATTCCAATAATTCATATTGTGTCGACATTGATAATTTAATTTCATATATGAAGATATTTCATATTTTATATAACCTGATTTTTTTAAAAATTTTTCACCTTTATTAAACATATTAAATAAAATGTTTTCATCAGGTAAATCTAATTTTTTTTTATAGAAAGAAGTATTAGGTTCTATTGTAAATTGATACCATGATATATGTGTTGGATTATGCTGAACGGTATATTTTAAATCTGATAAAACATTATTTAATGATTGGCCTGGCAAACCATACATAATATCTATATTAAAATTATTATTAATTTTTTTTATTTCTTTAATTGCTTTAATAGCTTCTTTTTTATCATATGTACGTTCTATTTTTTTTAATAAGTTTGAATTAAACGTTTGAATACCTAAAGAAAATCGATTAATTCCTGATTTTTTATATTTTCTAAAACGTTTGTATTCTTTTAATTTAGGATTAGATTCTATAGTAATTTCTGAAGATTGATAAATTTTTGTTCTTTTTTTTATTCCTTTTATTAAATATTTAATAGATTCATGATGAAGTAAACTAGGTGTTCCTCCACCAATGAAAATATTACTTATTTTCCGTTTATTTATTAATTTTAAATCTTTTTCTAAATCTTTTAGTAAATGTTGAATATATTTAATTTCTGGAATACTTTTTTTACTAACATATGAATAAAAGTCACAATATCCACATTTTTTAATGCACCAAGGAATATGAATATATAAACTAATTGGTGGAAGTTTGAGCATAATATTTTTGTATTCAAAATAAATAATATATTAGAAAAGATTAAAAATTAAAAATATCTTTTCCAATTCTAATCATATTGCTATTGTACATTAAAGCAGTTTTCATATCAAAACTTGTTCCTAGTGATAGGGTATCAACTGATTTATATTTTTTTTGTAAATAATTAAAGATATTATTAATATTTTTATAATTATTATATTTTATTGTTTCTTTTTTAGGCATGACCATAATTCCACGAAAGTTAAGATAAGGCATTTTAGAAACAGTTTTTGATAATTTTTGATAATCTTCTATAGAAACACCATTTTTATTCTTTTCTTTAGAAATATTAATTTGTATTAAAACATTAATTGGAACTTCTTTAATTTTTCTATATTTATTTAATAAAATTGCAATCTTTTCTCGATCAATAGTTTGGCACCAATCAAAATACTGCGCAACTAATTTAGTTTTTTTTGATTGTAACTTACCTATAAAATGCCAAATAATATTATGATTTTTTTGAAGTTGTTTGATTTTATGTATACCCTCTTGAACATAATTTTCTCCGAATTCATATATCCCACAAGATAAAGCAATTTTTATTTTTTGAACTGATTGATTTTTACTCGCAGCAATTATTTTAATATTATTAAGTGAAGAGCTATTATTTCTTAATAAATATTTTATTTTTTTTTTGAGTGTTTGTATATTATTTTCAATATTTTTCATATTTTAAATTAGATGTAATTAATTATAATAAGGATTGATTAAACCAGCTTTCTAATATAATAACAGCTGCAATAGAATGAATATTGCTTTTTTGTAATATTTTAAAACCATATTGATTGAATATTAAAGATTTAGCTTCTTTTGTACTCAAACGTTCATCGTGTAATTCAACGGAAATGTTAAATTTATGTTTTAGTAAATTAGCGAATTTTTCTGCTTTTTTTGTCATATCTTGTCTTGTACCGTTCATATTTAGTGGTAGTCCTACAACTACATGCTTGGGTTGCCATGTTTTAAATAAATGTTTTATATCATTCCAATTTGGACACCCCTTATTTACAGTTATTTTATTTAAAGCTTTTCCTTTTTTAAGAATTTTTTCACCTATAGCAACTCCAATATTTTTGATCCCAAAATCAAATGCAATTATCATTACTTTAAAATCTCTATTTAATATCTTTGATTTTCAATATAATCGATTAAAATGCTGCTAATAGAAATATTTTTATTTGACTCAATTTCACAAAGACATGTTGGGCTTGTAATATTTATTTCCGTTAATTTATTTCCTATAACATCTAATCCAACTAAAATAAGTCCTTTTTCTTTTAAAATAGGAGATAAATAGTTTGCGATTTCCCAATCTTTTTTGTTCAGTTTTTTAATTTTAGCAATACCTCCAGCCGCTATATTTGCTCGTGTTTCTCCTTTTTTAGGAATTCTTGCTACACACCAAGGTATAGCTGTTCCATTAACAATTAATATTCTTTTATCACCATATTTTACTGATGGTAAATAAGTTTGAACCATACAATATTTTTTTTCGTAATTAGTCATAGTTTCTGCAATAACTAAAAAATTTAAATCATTATTTTTAATACGGAAAATACTTGATCCACCCATATTATCTAAAGGTTTAATAATTATATCTTTATTCTTTTTCCAAAAATTGTATATTTGAGATATGTTTCGAGTAACTAATGTATCTGGTATGAAGTGATTAAATAATGATGCAAATATTTTTTCATTGCAATCTCTTAAACTTTTGGGTTTATTAATAATCAAAACACCTTCTTTTTCTGCACTTTCAAGAATGTATGTAGCATATATAAATTCCATATTAAATGGTGGGTCTTTACGCATTAATATAACATCTAATTCATTTAATAAAATATTTTGTTCTTGAATAAAATTAAAATGATTATGTATTTCTCTTCGTATTTTTAATAAACGTGTTTTTGCATATGCACGACCCCTTTTTAAATATAAGTCATTCATTTCCATATAATAAATTTGATGGTTTCTTTTTTGTACTTCAAGTAAAATAGCAAAACTTGAGTCTTTTTCAATTTTAACAAATTGAATTGGATCCATTACTATTCCGATTTTTAATCTCTTTTTTTTATTCATATTTTTTGAATTTAAGTTAAATGATACGAAAAATCATATTTATATCTAAAATAAAATTTTTAGTCAAAATTTGTTATAGTGGTAGAGTTTGAATTTCAAATAAAATTTGATTTTATTATAATTTATTTAATTAATCATATTTAGGGTTATAATAATTATCGAATCTAGACCAATGTCCATTAAAAGTTAAACTTATAGTTCCAATGGGACCGTTCCTTTGTTTTCCAATTATTATTTCTGCTACACCTTTAAAATCGCTATTTTCATGATATATTTCATCTCGATATATAAACATAATTAAATCTGCATCTTGTTCTAAAGAGCCAGATTCTCTTAAATCTGAATTTACGGGTCTTTTATCTGATCGTTGTTCCAAAGAACGATTTAATTGTGATAAAGCAATAACTGGAACTTGTAGTTCTTTTGCAAGGGCTTTTAATGTTCTTGAAATTTCAGCAATTTCAAGAGTACGATTGTCTGATAAAGAAGGAACTCGCATTAGTTGTAAATAATCTACCATAATTAATGTTAAACCATTATTTTCACGATAAATACGTCTTGCTCTTGAACGAACCTCACTAGGTGTGAGAGCTGAAGAATCATCTATATAAATATTCTTTTTTTTGAGTAAAACATTAATTGTACCTGATATTCTAGACCAATCTTCATCATTTAATTTTCCAGTTCTGATACGTGCTTGATTAACTCTTGATAAAGAAGATAACATACGCATCATAATTTGTTCTCCAGGCATTTCTAAGCTAAAAATTAAGACTGGTTTATCATATAACATAGCAGCATTTTCACATAAATTCATAGCAAAAGTTGTTTTACCCATTGAAGGTCTTGCAGCAATAATTATTAGTTCAGAACGTTGTAAGCCTGATGTTTTTTTATTTAAATCTTGATATCCTGTATTTATTCCTGTTACTCCATCATTCGGTGACAAAAATAATTTTTCAATACTACTAATAGTTTCATCAAGTACTTTTTCAATATTTTTAGGTCCTGAATCTTTTTTAAAACGTTTTTCTGCTATTTTAAAAACACTAGATTCTGCATAATCTAAAAGTTCTTCACTTTTTCTTCCCTGTGTATCATATCCTGCATTTGCTATTTTATTAGCAGCTAATATCATCTCTCTTACAATAGCTCTTTCTCTCACTATGTCGGCGTAAGCAGTTATATTTGCTGTGCTAGGAGTATTTTTTGATAATTCAGCTAAATAAGAAAATCTACCTACACTTTCTAGTTTTCCTTTTTGCTCTAAAGACTCAGATAATGTAATTAAATCAATTGGATGTCCTGAATTTAATAATTGTTGCATTTCTTGAAATATTAAACGATGTGGTTTGCTAAAAAAATCATCAGCAACTACATGTTCTGAAACAGTATCCCACTGCTCATTGTCTAACATTAAACCGCCTAGTACTGATTGTTCTGCTTCTATTGAATGCGGAGGTATTTTTAATCTATTAATTTGATTTAAATATAATTTATTTTTACCCATATATATTGCATATACCATTATTTATCAAATCATTTTGAAATTATATTTCTAATATTACAATAATAAATTATTTGCTTATAAATTTACTTTGTATATTTTAATATTTTAAGTTTTTATTTTTTAAAATATTTGTTTAATTATGACATAGAATATCTTATACGTTATTTATAATAAAATTATTTTAATTCATAGTTTCGCTTAAGGGGAATATATTTCTAGAGGAATAATATTTTAAATACAAAGTAATATTAAAATTTTTAAGAAAATCTTAAAATCAATGTGAATTTAAAATACTATAATAAAGTTTTTATATATGACAAATTAATACAGATTCAATTTAATAGTTTATGTACATTTTTTATGTATATAATTTTATCACATTTTGTGTATTTATAAATATTTAGATTTTTTGAGATATGTAAAATTTTTTATTTGTTTTTTGATAAAATACTTGTATAAGTTTTTTTCTAATTTAAGATAGAATTAAAATAAGTGTTCTAAATATATTTTTAAAAATATGTCATTGTTTTATCAAAAAAACAAATTAATTTAATATTAAGAAAAACAACTATAATTTATATAGCTTCATATTTAAAAAATTTTTTTAATAAATAAATTTTTAATTAAATTATGTATATTTTATCTATTTAAAATATAAATTGATTAATTTTTTTAAGTACTTTTTAAAGAATTATAATTAAAATATTATTATTTTAAAATTTTATAATTAAGTATATATTTTTTGTATTAAATAAAAAATATTTAATTGATTAAATATTTATTATGTACTTTGAATAATTAAAAATTCTATTTAAAAATATATTTATATTAATTAGTTTTACAAATGGAGTTTTTATTATGGCAAGTAGAGGTGTAAATAAAGTAATTTTAATTGGTCATTTAGGTCAAGATCCAGAAGTTCGATACATGCCAAATGGTAATGCAGTAGTAAATATGACAATTGCAACTTCAGAAAATTGGAAAGACAAAAATACAGGTGAAAATAAAGAAAAAACAGAATGGCATAGAGTTGTTTTGTTTGGAAAATTAGCAGAAATAGCAGGTGAATATTTACGAAAAGGTTCACAAGTATATATTGAAGGTTCTCTTCAAACAAGAAAATGGCAAGACCAAAATGGTCTTGATCGATATACTACAGAAGTAATAGTAAATATTGGTGGTACAATGCAAATGCTAGGTAATAGAAATTCTAATTCTCATAGTATTTCTATCAATGAAAATAATAGTATTTTAAAAACGAAAAACACCGAAACTATTCCTGCATCTAAAAATATAGAAAAATATAAGTTAAAAAAGGAAACAATTGATTCTTCAGAAATAGATTTTGATGATGAAATTCCTTTTTAGAATGTGTTAGTAATATAGCCCCATTTATTTGGGGCTTATATATTTTAAAATTTGTTAAAAAAATATTTTAATAAAATAGAGCAAAATTCTTCTCTATGTGAAATAAAAGGAATGTGTCCAGCATTTTTTATAATAATAGAATCGCTATTAGGACATATTAAATCAACTAAATTTGAAACTTTTTTAGGCACCAAATTATCTAAAGATCCATATATTCTTAGAAATGGAATTTTGATCATAGATATTTTAGATCTTAAATCTATCGATAATAATATTTCTAATCCTTTTTTTAGTGTTTTTTGTTTAGGAATAGCGCCTTTTTCAAATAATATTTTTTTTAATATTTCTAAATCTTGAAAATATTTTTTTTCCTGTAATATTTGTGAAGATAAAAAATTGCTTATTGTTAGATGGTATTGATTAACCAAATTATAGTAAAAATGATATATTTTTTCTTTTTCTATTCCAGGCCAATTTTTTTGCTTTATAAAATACGGAGAAGATGCTATGTTAATAAGTCCTAAAATTTTTTTTGGGTATAATATAGCAAAATTAGTTGCAATTAATCCTCCGAGTGACCATCCTAAATAAATAGAATTTTTAGGCATGTACAAATTTAATATTTTAATAATTTTTTCAATATTAATGGGTTTTAATTTTTTATTTATTCCTATGCCAGGAAGATCAATTAAATATATTTTAAAATATATACTAAGTTTTTTAATAATAAAAAACCATATTTTAGAATTAATACCCCATCCATTTAATATAATTAGATTAACATTTCCGCTGCCTTTTACAGCCCAAGTAAAATTTTTCATTTTTAAATTTTTGTAAGTATTTTTTAAAATATTAAACTAAAATTACAGAATTATCTTGTGTTTAAAATAATTAATTAGTAAAATTAATGTATTTAAAAATTACCATTTAAATTAAAATAAAAAACTAAATTAATGACTATAATTAAAATTTCCAATGAAGCTCAGGATTATTTTGTATCACTTTTATCTAAAGAACCAAAGGGCACTCAAATTCGTGTTTTTATTATCAATCCAGGAATGCCTAACGCAGAATGTAAAGTAGCTTATTGCGCTTCTGATGAAATAGAAGATTCTGATATTAAATTAGAATATAATAATTTTTTTGTTTATATCGAAAAATCTATTATTCATTTTTTAAAAGACTCTGAAATTAATTTAATAGTAGATAAATTAAATTCTCAGCTTACCTTTAAAGCCCCATATGCTAAAAAAAATATTTTACATAAAAAAGTATCTTTAGAAGAAAAAATAAAAAATTTTTTAAACATAGAAATTAATCCTCAATTATTATTGCATGGTGGAAAAGTAAATTTAATTAATATTTCTGATAATGGAACTGCACTAATAGAATTTAGCGGAGGATGTAACGGTTGTTCAATGATAGGAGTTACTTTGAAAGAAATGGTTGAAAAAAAAATGTTATCTTTTTTTCCTGAAATTAAAAAAGTAATTGATCAAACACAACATTTTCATGGTCATCATTCTTTTTATTAAAAAACTTTAATTTTTTAAAAATTGTCAAATATAATTATAAAATACTCGAATAATTTGTTAATTCTCCACGCAAGTTATTTTGCATTTGTATACCAATTTGTTTTATTGAAATATTTTGACTAAGTAAAAAATGTAATTTAGTTAAAGCTGCTTCAATTGTCAAATCATGGCCACTAATAACTCCAATTTTTTTAAGTGAATTACCTGTTGCATATCCGTTCATATTCACATTTCCAGAGACGCATTGTGTTAAGTTTATTATAATAATATTTTTTTTAGTAGCTGTGTATAGTTCTTTTAAAAAATCTTTATTTTGCGGAGCATTACCTACTCCATATGTACATAAAATTAACGCTTTTACTGGATATAACAAAAAATTTTTTAAAATTTTTCCAGAAATTCCTGGATATATACTCATAATACTAATAGGTTGTGGTTGAATTTTATATACTTTTAATTTTTTTTTCTGTATAGAATATTCATTTTTATATAAATAACGAACGTTAATTCCTACTTCTAATAAAGGACTCATATTAGGGGATGAAAATGCATTAAAGCCGTTAGCGTTTGATTTAGTAGTTCTATTACCGCGATACAATTTATGATTAAAAAATAAAGTGACTTCGTTAATAGGATACTTTGCTATTACTAATAATGAATTTAATAAATTTTGTCGTCCGTCTGATCGAATTTCTGATATAGGTATTTGAGAACCAGTAATAATAATTGGTTTTTTTAAATTTTCTAAAATAAAAGATAATGCTGAAGCAGTATAGGACATGGTATCTGTTCCATGTAAAATAATAAATCCATCATATTTATAATAATTTTTTTTAATATCATCTGCAATTTTTTGCCATTCTATTGGACTCATATTAGAAGAATCAATTAGTGGGTTATATTCTTTAATAACAAAATTTGGAATTTCTGAATTGTGAAATTCTGTCATTTTCATTAATTGTTTTTGAAAATAACCAGCTATAGGAATATATCCATTATGTGATTTTTTCATTCCAATAGTTCCGCCTGTATATGCAATATATATAATTTTTTTTTTCATTACAGTAACTCTGTTCTTATTTATAATTTAATTATAAATATTTTTATTATTACATATAATTGAATTTGTACCCATTCATTTATTTTAAAAATATTTTTCAATTTTTTAAAATATATAATTTCAATAAATATGTTTTTTAATAGATTATTTTTGATAAAATTTTTTATAAGAATAAAATCTTTCAATTAGAGTATATATGTGTAATTCAAATCATCAATCAGAAATTAAAAAAAGACGTACTTTTGCTATTATTTCTCATCCTGATGCAGGTAAAACAACTATTACAGAAAAAATGTTACTTTTAGGGAAAGTACTACGTATTTCTGGCACAGTAAAAGCAAGAGGAAGTGGAAAATATGCTAAATCAGATTGGATGAAAATTGAACAAGATAGAGGGATTTCTATTACAACATCTGTGATGCAGTTCGAATACAAAAATATTTTAATTAATTTATTAGACACCCCAGGTCATCAAGATTTTTCTGAAGATACATATCGTATTCTTACTGCAGTAGATTGTTGCTTATTAGTCATTGATGCATCAAAAGGTATTGAAGAACGAACAAAAAAATTAATGGATGTAAGTCGATTACATAATACTCCTATTATTACATTTATTAATAAGTTAGATCGTGATAGCCTAGAACCAATAGAAATTTTAGATCAAATTGAAAAAGAATTAAAATTATCTTGTATTCCTATTACTTGGCCGATTAGTTGTGGTAGAAATTTTAAAGGTGTTTTTCATCTAGATAAAAAATTAATTTATTTATATGACAAATTAAAAAAAAATCATGTTTTTAAAAATAATTTTAATTATTTAAATAAATCTTTATTAAAAAAAAATATTGGTTCAGATTTAAGTATACAAATTTATGAAGAATTAAAATTAATTAGTTCCATATATTCGGATTTTAATAAAAGAGATTTTTTAAAAAGTATTATTACACCTATTTTTTTTGGTAGCGCATTAGCTAACTTTGGCGTTAATCATGTATTAGAAAGTTTAATAAAATGGGCACCTTCTCCCATTTATCGGAATAGTAATAAACGAACAGTACAACCGGAAGAAAAAAATTTTACAGGTTTTGTATTTAAAATTCAAGCTAATATGGATTTAAAACATCATGATCGTATAGCCTTTATTAGAATTGTATCTGGAAAATATAGAAAAGGTATTAAATTAAAACATGTAAGAATAAAGAAAAATATTATTATTTCTGATGCATTTTATTTTATAGCAGGTGATAGGTTTTCTATAAAAACAGCATATCCTGGAGATATAATTGGAATACATAACCATGGCACAATAAAAATTGGAGATTCTTTTACAGAAGGAGAAGATATTAACTTTATTGGTATTCCTAGTTTTGCACCAGAAATATTTCGTCGTATTTTCTTAAAAAATCCTTTGCAACAAAAACAGTTAAGAAAAGGTTTAATGCAATTATCAGAGGAAGGTGCAATACAAGTTTTTTATCCTATTAATAATAACCATTTAATTTTAGGGGCGATTGGTATTTTACAGTTTGATGTAGTTATTCAAAGATTAAAAATAGAGTATAAAATAGATGCAATATATGAAAAAGTTAATATTATACTCGCTCGATGGGTTACATCAAGCAATAAAAATAGCATTGATATGTTTTTAAATGAAAATAGATCTTATTTAGCGTTAGATAATTTAAATAATTTAACATATTTAGCACCTAATCAAGCAAACTTAAATATTATTACTTCTCGATATGTTGATATTAATTTTAATAAAACAAGAGAACAGTAAATATAAATATATTTTAATTTATTTTTAGGTATTTAAAAATGAAACGTGTTTTTTTGATGGTTTTAGATTCTTTTGGAATTGGATCTAGTATTGATGCTGATAAATTCAATGATCATGGTGCAGATACATTTGGACATATAGCAGAACAATGTTTTTTAGGAAAATCAAATAATGGACAAGGGGGATATTTAAAAATTCCTAATTTAGAAAAACTAGGAATATTTGAAGCGTATAAAGCTTCAACAAATAAATATCCAATAGGTTTTGATAATGATAAATATACACCAAATAAGATTATTGCTAGTTATGGTTTTGCTAGTGAAATTTCTTCAGGAAAAGACACTACTTCTGGTCATTGGGAAATAGCTGGAGTTCCAGTTTTAGATGATTGGCATTATTTTAAAAAAGTTCATAATTCATTTCCAAATATTTTAATAGATAAAATTATTAAAAATTTTAAATTACCTGGTATTCTTGGTGACTGTCATGCATCCGGAACAGAAATAATTATGAGATTAGGTGAAGAACATATCAGAACAGGAAAACCAATTTTTTATACATCATCCGATTCTGTTTTTCAAGTAGCATGTCATGAACATATATTTGGTTTGTCTAATCTTTATAAATTATGTCATATTATACGTACTATATTAAATAAAAATAAATACAAAATTGCACGAGTTATTGCAAGACCCTTTATTGGAAATAATAAATTAAATTTCCATAGAACAAAAAATAGATTGGATTTATCACTAAGACCAACTTCTACAACTGTCATGGAAAAATTAATAAATGAAAAACAAGGCAAAGTAATTGCAGTAGGAAAAGTTTCAGATATCTATGCAGGTGTCGGAATTACTAAAACTATAAAATCATTTGGATTAAAAGAGTTATTTAATACAACTATTCAAGAAATAAAATTAGCAAAAAATAACACTATAATATTTACTAATTTTGTCGATTTTGATTCTATTTGGGGGCATCGACGTGATGTTTTTGGATATGCAAAGGGTTTAGAATTTTTTGATAAACAACTACCCAATGTACTTAATTTAATTCGAGAAAAAGATCTACTTATTATTACCGCAGATCATGGATGTGACCCTACATGGATCGGAACCGATCACACTAGAGAAAATATCCCTATACTCATCTATTCTCCTAGTAAAAAATCAAAATTTTTAGGCCATAGAAAAACATTTGCTGATATAGGACAAACAATTGCAAAATATTTTTCTTTGTCAGAAATGAAATATGGTAAAGATATGTTTTAAAAGTATTTATTTTAAAAATAAGGAAAAAACAAGTGTCTACTTTCCATATTAACAGTAAAAAAAACGATTTTTCAGATATAGTTTTAATGCCTGGTGATCCTGTACGAGCAAAATATATTGCTGAAAATTATTTAAATAATTTTAAACAAATCAATAAAACACGATTAATGTTAGCTTATACAGGATATTATAAAAATAAAAAAATTTCTGTTATGAGTCATGGAATAGGAATACCATCTGCTGCTCTTTATGTGCGAGAATTAATAACAGAATATAATGTTAAAAAAATTATTCGAATAGGAACTTGTGGTGCTGTACGAGATGATATAAAATTACGTGATATTGCTATTGCATTAGGCGCTTCTACAGATTCAAAATTTAATAGAATACGATTTAATAGTCACGATTATGCAGCTATTGCGGATTTTAATATGGCTTATAATGTATTTATAGCTTCAAAAAAAATGAATTTAAAAATTCATATTGGTAATTTTTTTACTACTGATTCATTTGATACTGATTCAAAAATGTTAAGTATTTTAAATAAGTATAATATTATCGGAATTGATATGGAGACAGCAGGAATATACGCTGTTTCATCTGAATTTAAAGTACAATCGTTATCTATGTGTACAGTGTCTGATCATATTTCTAAAAAAGAGTCTGTTTCTTCAAAAGATAGAGAATCTAGTTTTAATGATATGATTATTTTATCTTTAGAAACTGCTTTATTGGTTTAGATTTTTTTGGTGAGAAAGGGATTCGAACCCTTGATACGTTTCCATATACACGCTTTCCAGGCGTGTTCCTTCAGCCTCTCGGACACCTCACCTTTTAAATAATTTTTTAAATACTTGAAAATATATTTGTTATATTAGATCTGAAAAAATAAATAACGTCAAGTTTTTAATTTATAAAATATTTATCATAAAATTATAAAGAAATATAGAACAAGTCATCTTTACTCTGATAGAATATATATTTATTCTTAGATTTTTTAAAATGTTTGTTTTAAATATGTTATTTTGAAAATGATTTATTAAATATAAGGATGAATTAATTTATGAAATATTTATAAAAATTACAAAATATTTATAATATTGTTTTTGCAAATACTCTAGCTACGTTAATTTAGAATATTTATTAAATATTTTTTATTAATTAAAAAATTAAAAATAATATAATTCAAATTTAATTATTCTATTTTTAACGTGTCATCTCTTGCTAATATTAATATGTTCAGCATGAGTGGTTTTAACGAATTATTTTAGTAATAAAAATATGGCAGAAAAAAGAAATATCTTTTTAATTGGACCTATGGGTGCTGGAAAAAGTACCATTGGTCGTCAATTATCTCAACAACTTAATATGGAATTTTTTGATTCTGATCAAGAAATCGAAAAACGCACTGGTGCTAGTATAAGTTGGGTGTTTGATGTTGAAGGTGAAAATGGTTTTCGAGAAAGAGAAGTTAAAGTCATTAATGAAATTACACAAAAACAAGGAATTATTCTTGCTACTGGTGGAGGATCAGTCAAATTTAAAGAAACTAGAAATATATTATCTGCTCGCGGTATTGTTATATATTTAGAAACAACAATTGAAAAACAGTTATCAAGAACGAAAAGAGATAAAAAAAGACCATTACTGCAAACAAATATATCAAATAGAATTATATTAGAAAAGTTAGCTTTTGAAAGAAACCCATTATATGAAGAAATTGCTGATTTAAAAATTCATACTGATACTCAAAGCGCTAAGTCTGTTGCATATAATATAATTCGTTTGTTAGAAAAAATATAGCATTAATAAATATTTATAATATCTTTTTAGAGTGTAATAATCATGGAATTATTAAAAGTTATTTTAGGTGAACGTAGTTATCCAATTACTATTGGATCTGGTATCATTGAAAATGATGATATTTTCTTTCCTTTAAAACCAGGCAATCAAGCTATGTTAGTAACAAATAAAACATTAGCTAATCTTTTAAAAGACAAAGTATTTTTTCAATTAAGAAAATCAGGAATAAAAATAGATCAAGTAATTATTTCAGACGGCGAACAATTTAAAACATTGAATGAAATAGAAATGATAATTTCTGCATTACTTGAAAAAAAACATTCTCGTGATACTACATTAATTGCATTAGGTGGAGGTGTAATAGGTGATATAACTGGTTTTGCAGCATCTATTTATCAAAGAGGTATTCGTTTTATTCAAATACCGACTACTCTTTTATCACAAGTAGATGCTTCTGTTGGAGGTAAAACAGGCGTAAATCATTTATTAGGTAAAAATATGATAGGTTCCTTTTGGCAACCTTCTTCAGTTATTATAGATATTAACTTTTTGAAAACATTACCTCATAACGAATTGATTTCAGGAATATCTGAAATTATTAAGTATGCTATTATTTTTGATGAAATATTTTTTAATTGGTTAGAAGAAAATATTGAAAAAATATTGTTATTAGATCAAAAATCTATGTCATTCTGTATTAGAAAATGTTGTGAATTAAAATCGAAAATTATTTCTCTTGACGAACGAGAAAAAAATTTTAGAGCATTGTTGAATTTTGGTCATACATATGGTCATGCTATTGAAGCACATGCTGGTTATGGTAGTTGGTTACATGGTGAAGCAATATCGGTAGGTATGGTTATGGCATCTCGTACATCAGAGTTGCTTGGTTATTTAAAGAAAATTGATTATAAAAGAATAATTACTTTATTAAAAAAAGTTGGATTACCTATTAAAGGTCCAAAAAATATGTCTGCAGTTTCATATTTACCATATATGATGCGTGATAAAAAAGTTATTTCAGGTGAAATGAGATTAGTACTTCCTATTTCTATAGGAAAAGCAAAAGTTTTTTCTGGAATTGATAAAAATATCATACTAAGTGCAATAAAAGATTCTCAATAAATTTTTATATACTATAAGATATTTTTAAATTTTTTTTAAGTTACTTTATGTTTTAAAAAGTAAAAATTTTTAATATTTTATATCAAATAATTATTTAAAAATTAATGATATATCATTTTTTAAATTAATTTTATATATTTTAATTCTAAAATTTATTTTTTTATTATTAATTATCTATCTAATTTAAAATAGGAAAATTAATATGAAAAATTTTTTGTTAGCTCCATCCATTTTATCTGCAGATTTTGCATGTTTAGGGGAAGAATCAAAAAAAGTTATTGATGCAGGTTGTGATTGGATACATTTTGATGTTATGGATAATCATTATGTACCTAATTTAACAATGGGACCTATGATTTTAAAATCACTTCGTAATTATAATATCAATGTACCTATTGATGTACATTTAATGACAAAACCAGTGGATAATTTAATTCCTCAATTTGCCAAAGCAGGTGCTAGCTTTATCACATTTCACCCAGAATCAACACAACACATTGATCGTACATTAAATTTAATTAAAGAAAATGGTTGTAAAGCTGGTTTAGCATTTAATCCATCTACTTCTCTTAATTTTTTAGATTATATAATAGATAAATTAGATTTAATTTTATTAATGTCAGTCAATCCTGGTTTTAGTAATCAATCTTTTTTACCATCTACATTTAATAAATTACGTGAAGTACGTAAATTGATTGATTTAAATTCACTAGATATTTTTTTAGAAGTAGATGGTGGAGTGAAATTAGAAAATGTTTCTGAAATAGCTTATTCTGGAGCAAATGTATTTGTAATTGGTTCTGGAATTTTTGACTATCCTGATCATCAAAAGATTATTAAAAATATTCGCCAAGAATTAAAATATTCTTATTTTAAATCTATTCACTAATATTTTTTATTTAGGATTTTAAATTTATGTTTACTAATTATAAGCCAATATTATTTAGTGCTATACAGCCTTCTGGTAAATTAACTCTTGGGAATTATATTGGTACTATGCGTCATTGGTCAAACATGCAGGAAAAATATGAATGTTTATATTGTATTGCTGATTTACATGCATTAACTACAATTAATAAAAAAAAAATTTAAAAAATTCAATATTAGATACTTTAGCATTATATTTGGCTTGTGGTGTTGATCCTGAAAAAAGTATTATTTTTGTTCAATCGCAAGTTCATCAACATAGTCAATTAAATTGGATTTTAAGTTGTTTCAGTCAATTTAGTGAATTATCTCGAATGAATCAGTTTAAAGTTAAAAAAACACAAAATTATACTAAAAATATTAATATGGGTTTATTTAACTATCCTATTTTAATGGCTTCAGATATTTTATTATATCAAACAAATTTTGTTCCAGTAGGGAGAGATCAAAAGCAACATTTAGAATTAACATGTGATATAGCTCATCGGTTTAATGTATTCTATGGAAATATTTTTACTATACCTGAAGCAATTATCAATGAAAATGGTGCTAAAATTATGTCTTTATTAGATCCTACTAAAAAAATGTCTAAATCTGATACAAATCAAAGTAATGTGATTTTTTTATTAGAAGATATTTCTTCTATTTTTTTAAAAATAAAACATTGCCTTACAGATTCAGAAAATCCTCCAAAAATATATTACGATTCTAATAAAAAATCAGGTATTTCGAATTTATTAGAAATTCTTTCTGCAATAACTAATAAAAAAATTGATATTTTAGAAAAAGAATTAAGTGGTGTTATGTATAGTGAATTTAAGAACATTGTTGCTGATAGCATATCTAAATTTTTATTAAAATTACAAAAATCTTATATTAATTACCGAAAAGATGAAATTTTTTTAAAGAAAATTATTAAAAATGGAGCAATTAAAGCGCGTTTAAAATCTCAAGAAACTTTGAAAAAAGTTTATTCTATTATTGGAATGTAGTAGTTTTATAAAATAAATTAAATAAATAAACCAGAAATAATTATATTCTAGTTTATTTATTATATGAATACTAATTTTTTACATAAAAAATTTTTTAATTATAGTAGTTTTTATTTTTTCAAAATAGATGCAATATTTTCTATTTATTAAAATTATTAAAGATAAGAAGAATACTATTCCATATAATATGTTCGAACATATTAAAGTTGCGTATAGTCCTTTTTGATTAACAATCGGACTAGTAATAATAAATGTTAATAATGTTCCAACAGTCCCAAAAAAAAGAATTATATTTATTAATTTTGCAGATGGTTTTTTTGTTTGCAATGAAGCTAATGTAATAATTATAATATAAATAGCACTGGAAAAAAAACCTAAACTAATAATAATGTATTTCATTATTAAATAGTTAGAATTATGTATATATACATACATTAGTACTGCAGAAATACCAGATAGAAAAACAAATATATGTTTTAAATTAAAAAATTTTATTATAAAACTAAAGAACCACATACCAATCATATATGCCATCCAAAAATCACTAACTAAATTTCCTGTTTTTTTTATGTTAATATGCATATTTTCTGTTGCGTATTGAGGTACCCAAGAAATAAAACTTAATTGTCCTAAAATATATAATAATGCAGATATAGATAGTAAAAATATATTAAAATTCCATTCTTTTATTATATTTATATTATTTGTTTTTTCTTTTAATTTTGGAAAATTTAAATTAATTGATAAGATGAAAATTATAAAATAAATAGCTCCTATACATACATATATCCAATACCATAAAAATTTGTTCTCTAATAAATATGCTGCAATAATAGGAAAAATCATTCCAGACATGCTAAAAAAAGAATCAGTTAGTAAAAGTTGTGATCCTCTTTTTGGTCCAGAATATAACATTGTAATAATAAGTGTACCAATTGACATAGTAATACCACTTACTAGTCCTAGAATAAAAATATTGACAGAAAATAACCATATATTTTTAGAAAATATGACTCCTAAAATAGAAATTATAGAAAATATAAATCCATATATTAATTGTTTTTTTAATGAAATTATGTTAATCAACCAAGAATTAAGTAAGATTGAAAATAATATGCCTGCATTTAAGCAAGTAAAAATATTACTCATTTCCGATATAGATAAATCGAAGTAATTAGCAATATCTCCCATTATCATTCCTGTAACTACAATTAATGCACCTGTGAAAGCGTATGAAAAAAAACTAATCCATGTAAGTCCTATTTGGTTAATGTTTTTCACTTTTTTCACCTGTTTTTGTAAATTTTAAAATTTTTAAAATATTAAAATCTTTTTATCTTTATTTAATATATTATTTTTAACAATACATAATGATATTAAGGTATTAAAAATCTAAAATGTTTTTAAAATTCGATATATAAAAGCTATTTACTTACTATTTTATTAATAAAATAAGTTTAAATTTAATAAAATATCATGTATATTTTAATTTTATTAATCTAAATTTTTTTATTTAAAAAATTTTTGATTGTTTGTAAATTCTTAAATATTTTAAAAATATATTTTTTAAAAAATTTATTAATTTAATAAATATATATTTTAGGAAATTTAATGATATTAAAAAATACATCAGTTACAAGAAATAATTTCGATGATTTAATTTTACCTTTTTACAAACCTTCTTATTTTATTCCGGTAAAAGGTCAAGGTAGTCGTATTTGGGATCAAGAGGGAAAAGAATATATTGATTTTTCTGGTGGAATTGCAGTTACATCATTAGGTCATTGTCATCCTATATTAAATAAAGTTTTAAATTATCAAAGTAAAAAAATATGGCATACTAGTAATATTTTTACAAACGAACCATCTTTAAGATTAGCTAAAAAATTAATTCTATCAAGTTTTGCATCTTATGTTTTCTTTGCTAATTCAGGAGCTGAAGCAAATGAAGCAGCATTTAAATTAGCACGTTATTATGCTGCGAAAAAGTATCATTTAAAAAAAAATAATATTATTTCTTTTTATAATTCATTTCATGGTAGAACATTTTTTACAGTATCTGTTGGTGGTCAAGCAAAATACTCTGATTGTTTTGGACCGAAACCATCAGGTATTCAACATGCAGAATTTAATAAAATTGAAAGTGTAAGAAAGTTAATTAATAAAAATACTTGTGCAATAGTTTTAGAATTAATTCAAGGTGAAGGAGGGATTATTCCAGCTTCAAAACCTTTTCTTGAAGAACTTAGAATACTATGTAACAAATATAATGCATTATTAATTTTTGACGAAGTACAAACAGGTATAGGTAGAACTGGCAAATTATTTGCATATGAGCATTATTCAATAAAACCTGATATTTTAACAATTGCTAAATCTTTAGGTGGTGGATTTCCAATTAGCGCAATGTTAACGACAAGCGAAGTCAAATCTGTTATTAAACCCGGCATTCATGGTACAACATATGGAGGTAATCCGCTTGCGTGTGCTATTGCTGAAGCAACAATTGATATTATTAATACGAAAGAAGTTTTATCTGGTGTTCAAAAAAAATTAAGTAAAATTATTTTTGAATTAAATATTATTAATGAACGTTTTAAATTATTTAAAGAAATTAGAGGTATGGGTTTGCTTGTTGGTATCGTGTTAGAACAAAAATTTATTAAAAAAATATATGAGATTTTATATGTTTCCTTTTTAGAAGGTGTGATTTTTTTAACTGCAGGCAATAATGTAATCAGGATGGCTCCTTCGTTAATTATTACCGAAATTGATATTATTGAAGGTATGAAGCGTTTTTGTTGTGCTTTAGAAAAGATTTTATAATTTTTTAAAATTTATTTAAATCAATTAATAGTATAATTAATAATGCGGAGGTCGTTGTGATGCTAATAACTGATTAATATATAGTTTCATATAATTTAATTGCTTCGATAAATCACATATGGTTTCGTGAATTTTTTTAATTTCTATTTGATGTAACAAAATTTTTTTTTTAAGTTCATTAATGTGTTTTTTTTGATTATAAATTTTTTTTGTTTTATTTTGCATTTTTTTAACTTGTTTAATTTTAATATAAAGTTTTTTATTTTTTTGGTTTGACAACATATTATATTAAATAATTTAGATTTAAGAAAGATTATTTAATATAAAATTTTTAAAAAATAGAAATTTATTTAATGGAGCAATAAATGATTTTTTTTCGTCTAAAAAGAATTATATTATTATTTTTTTTATTTTATATTCCTACTTCATATTCAGAACAACAATCAAACAATCAAATTAAAACTTATGTAGAAAATAAAAAAATTTTCAAAAATGAAAATGAGAAAGTAGGTTATGCACTAGGAGTTTCTTTAGGTAATTATGTGAATCAATCTTTTGAAAAACAACAAAAATTAGGAATTCAACTAGATAAGTATAGTCTTTTGTCAGGTATTCAAGATGCTATTTCAAATAATTTACAATTATCTAATCAAGAAATTTCTGAAATTCTTGAAAAATTAGAAAAGAAAATTAAAGATGCAACTAAAATTCAAATTAAAAAAGATGAAAAAGAAAATTTAATTCAAGGTAAAATATACATGCAAAAATTTTCTGAAATGCAAGGCGTACATAAAACTCAAAGTGGATTAATGTATATTATAGAAAAACCAGGTGAAGGTGAAGAAATTACAGAAAATACAGAAATAACTGTTCATTATAAAGGATATTTAACTAATGGATTTGAATTTGATAACTCCTATAATAGAGGAAAACCCGTTGTATTTATGTTAAAAGATGTAATACTAGGATGGCAAGAAGGTTTAAAATATATTAAGAAAGGTGGAAAAATTAAATTAGTTATACCTCCTTATTTAGCATATGGAAATATGAGTTTAAATGGAATCCCAGGAAATTCCACTTTAACTTTTGAAATAGATTTAATTGATGCAAAAAATAATTAATATTTTAAAATAAATAATAATGAAATATACAATTTTAGTTACAGGTTCTTTATATGGAACGCAAAATGCTAGTACAGCTTTTTTATTTTGTAAATCATTAATTAAAATGAATCAAACATTAAATAGTATTTTTTTTTATTGTGATGGTGTGCTTAATGCTAATATTATAAATAAAGTACCTGTTGATGAATTTGATTTAGTTGAAGGTTGGCAAAAATTACATAAAAAATACAATGTTCAATTATATGTATGTGCTAGTGCTGCTTTAAGGAGAGGTATTGTAGAAGATAATACTATACTTCAATTTAAGAAGGGAAATTTAGCACCTTTTTTTAAATTTAGTGGATTATTAGAATTAGGAAATTCTATAAATATTTCAGATCGTATAATACAATTTTGATCTATAACTTTAATTTAATGTAATAATTTTATGAAAAAAATTGCTTTTATTTTTTCTCACGCACCACATGGAACAACTTTCGGAAAAGAAGGATTAGATGCAGTTTTGGGGGTTTCAGCTGTTTTAAAAAAAATCAGTTTATTTTTCATTGGTGATGGTGTTTTTCAATTGTTAAAAAATTATAAATCAGAAAGAATTTATAGTCGTAATTATACTTCTTTATTTTCTTTTTTATATTCGTATGAAATAAAAAATTTTTATTGTTGTAAATTATCTTTAGTTGAAAGAGGATTGAATTTTAATACTGAATTTATATTAAAAGTTAATATATTAAATTCATATTTTTTACGTTTGAAATTAGATAATCATGATGCAATTATTAATTTTTAAGGTAAATTTATTATGTTACATACTTTAATACAATCACCTTATTCAAGTAATATATCTCTTCTTATCAAAATTTTAAAAAAGACAGATGATTTTTTGGCTTTACAAGATGGTGTTTTAATTGCTTTAACTGATAATATTTTTTTAGATAGTATTATTTCCTCTTCAGCGAACTTATATCTTATAAAAGAAGACGTTTATGCGAGAGGTATTATAAATAATATATCTCATAATTTCATATTAGTTAGTTATATTCATTTCGTTTCATTAACACTTAAAAATAAAACACAAATGACTTGGTAAAATATACCTGGTTATTTTGATTTATATATCCAGTCCTAAAATTCTACATTATAATATGTCTCGTTTTTTTATTATGTTAAAATTACTCAGAAAATTAATTATCAATAGGAAATTATATGGCCACAGTTAATCAATTGGTCCGTAAACCTCGTTTGCGAAAAGTAATAAAAACTAATGTACCTGCTTTATCGAATAGTCCTCAAAAAAGAGGTGTATGTACTCGAGTTTATACAACTACTCCTAAAAAGCCTAATTCAGCATTACGTAAGGTATGTCGAGTAAGATTAACTAACGGATTTGAAGTTACAGCGTATATAGGTGGAGAAGGACATAACTTACAAGAACATTCTGTAATTTTAATACGTGGTGGAAGAGTTAAAGATTTACCTGGAGTTCGATATCATGTTATTAGAGGTTCTTTAGATTGTGCAGGTGTTAAAGAACGCAAAAAAGGTCGATCTAAATATGGTGTTAAAAAAGTAAAAGTTTAATTATTTAAATTCTAAGGATTTTATATGCCTCGTCGTCGTGTTATTGTTGCTAGAAAAATTTTACCAGATCCAAAGTTTTCCTCAGAGTTATTGGCTAAATTTATTAATATTTTAATGATAGATGGAAAAAAATCTATTGCTGAAGTTATTGTTTACAGTGCTTTAAAAAATTTATCAAAACGAACAGAAAAAAAAGAATTAGAAGCATTTGAAATTGCTTTAGAAAATGTACGTCCTACTGTCGAAGTTAAATCGCGTCGAGTTGGTGGTTCTACATATCAAGTACCTATTGAAGTACGTCCAATACGTCGAAATGCATTGGCTATGCGATGGATTATAGATTCAGCTCGTAAAAGAGCGGATAAATCCATGGCTTTACGTTTATCAAATGAGTTATATGATGCACTTGAAAATAAAGGGGCTTCTGTTAAAAAAAGAGAAGAAGTTCATCGTATGGCTGAAGCAAATAAAGCATTTGCTCATTATCGTTGGTAACTGTTTTTTTAAAAAATTTAATAATTTATATTAATTGAATATTTTAATTTTTCTTTAAATAACCTTTAAAAAACTAAAAGTAAAAACTTATTATGTCTCGTACAACACCTATTTCTCGATATCGAAACATTGGAATTAGTGCTCATATAGACGCTGGAAAAACTACTACTACAGAAAGAATTCTTTTTTATACTGGAATTAATCACAAAATTGGCGAAGTACATGATGGCGCAGCTACAATGGATTGGATGGCTCAAGAACAAGAAAGAGGAATAACAATTACGTCTGCTGCCACTACTGCGTTTTGGAGTGGTATGGGAAAACAATTTAAATCTCATAGAATTAATATTATTGATACTCCTGGGCATGTAGATTTTACTATAGAAGTAGAACGTTCTATGCGTGTATTAGATGGTGCAGTTATGGTTTATTGTGCAGTAGGTGGTGTTCAACCTCAATCTGAAACTGTTTGGAGACAAGCTAATAAATATAATGTGCCTCGAATAGCTTTTATAAATAAAATGGACCGTATGGGTGCAAATTTCTTGAAATCCATGAAACAAATAAAAACACGATTAGGAGGTAACCCCGTACCTTTACAATTGCCTATTGGTTCAGAAGAATCTTTTACAGGTGTAATAGATTTAATTAAAATGAAAGCAATTGAATGGCAAGATTTTGATCAAGGAATTACTTTTACTTATAGAGATATTCCTAAAGATATGTTGGAATTATCTGAAAAATGGCATCAAAATCTAATTGAATCAGCTGTTGAATCTAATGAAAATCTTATGGAAAAATATTTAAATGGAATAGAATTATCTGAGAAAGAAGTAAAATTGGAATTAAGAAAACGTTCTTTAAATAATGAAATAACACTAATAACTTGTGGTTCAGCTTTTAAAAATAAAGGAGTTCAAGCATTATTAGATGCAATAATTGAATATTTACCTGCTCCTAATGATATACAAGATATTAAGGGTGTTTCAAATAATCAAAAAAATACTCCAGCTATTAGATTATCAAATGATGATGCTCCATTTTCAGCTTTAGCATTTAAAATTGCTAGTGATCCATTTGTCGGTAATCTAACATTTTTCCGAGTATATTCAGGAATAGTAAAATCAGGAGACACTGTATTTAATTCTGTAAAATCTCAGCGTGAAAGATTTGGTAGAATTGTTCAAATGCATGCTAATAAAAGAGAAGAAATAAAGGAAGTATATGCAGGTGATATAGCTGCAGCAATTGGACTTAAAGATGTTACTACTGGAGATACATTATGTGATTTAAATGAACCCATTATATTGGAACGTATGGAATTTCCAGATCCAGTAATATCAATATCAGTAGAACCTAAAACAAAAGCTGATCAAGAAAAAATGGGTATAGCATTAAGTAGATTAGCTAAAGAAGACCCATCTTTCAAAGTTCATACTGATCAAGAATCTAATCAAACAATTATTTCTGGGATGGGTGAGTTACATCTAGAAATCATTGTTGATCGAATGAAAAGAGAATTTAGTGTTGATGCTAATATTGGTAAACCACAAGTAGCATATCGTGAAACGATTTTAAATAAAGTTACTAATATTGAAGGTAAACATATTAAACAATCTGGTGGTAGAGGACAATATGGTCATGTTGTTATAGAATTATTTCCATTAGAACCAGGAGGTTTAGGATATTCTTTTATTAATGATATTAAAGGTGGTGTAATACCTAATGAATATATTTCTGCAATTGATAAAGGTATTCAAGAACAACTAAAATATGGACCTTTAGCAGGTTATCCGGTGGTAGATATAGGAGTACGCCTTTATTTTGGTTCATATCATGATGTTGATTCTTCAGAATTAGCATTTAAACTTGCCGCTTCTTTAGCATTTAAAAGTGGTTTTAAACAAGCAAATCCTATTTTGTTAGAACCTATAATGAAAGTAGAAGTAGAAACTCCAGATGATTACATGGGTGATGTTATTGGTGATTTAAATCGTCGCAGAGGTATTATTGAAGGTATGCAAGATTTATCTATAGGTAAAATTATTAATGCTTGTGTGCCTTTATCTGAAATGTTTGGTTATGCTACTGATTTACGTTCTCAGACGCAAGGAAGAGCTTCATACTCTATGGAATTTTTGAAATATGTAGAAGCACCTTCTAACATCTCTGAGTTAATTATTCAAAAGAAAACTAAATAATTATTTTTAAAAACTTTTATTATTGTAAATATAAAGGACAAGAAAATGTCAAAAGAAAAATTTCAGCGTTTAAAACCTCATATTAATGTTGGTACTATTGGTCATGTAGATCATGGTAAAACAACATTAACTGCTGCAATTACCACTGTATTATCAAAAAAATATGGTGGATCTGCACGTGCATTTGATCAAATAGATAATGCTCCAGAAGAAAAAGCAAGGGGTATTACTATTAACACTTCTCATGTAGAATATGATACAGAATTAAGACATTACGCACACGTTGATTGTCCAGGTCATGCGGATTATATTAAAAATATGATTACTGGAGCAGCTCAAATGGACGGTGCTATTTTAGTAGTTGCTGCTACTGATGGACCTATGCCTCAAACACGAGAACATATTTTACTTGGCAGACAAGTTGGTGTACCTTACATTGTTGTATTTCTAAATAAATGTGATATGGTAGATGACGAAGAATTATTAGAATTAGTAGAAATGGAAGTTCGTGATTTATTAACTCAGTATGATTTTCCAGGAGATGATACTCCTATTATTCGCGGATCTGCCTTAAAAGCATTAGAAGGTGATCCTGAGTGGGAGTCTAAAATATTAGAATTATCTAAATTTTTAGATAGCTATATCCCTGAACCGAAAAGAGCTATTGATCAACCCTTTTTATTGCCTATAGAAGATGTTTTTTCTATATCAGGAAGAGGAACAGTTGTTACTGGAAGAGTTGAAAAAGGAATTATTAAAGTTGGTGAAGAAGTGGAAATTGTAGGTATTAAAAAAACAACTAAAACTACTTGTACTGGTGTTGAAATGTTTAGGAAGTTATTAGATGAAGGTCGTGCTGGAGAAAATGTAGGTGTTTTACTTCGCGGTACAAAACGTGATGAAATCGAAAGAGGACAAGTATTATCAAAACCCGGTAGTATTCATCCACATACAACATTTGAGTCTGAAGTATATGTTTTATCAAAAGAAGAAGGCGGTCGACATACTCCATTTTTTAAAGGATATCGTCCTCAGTTTTATTTTCGAACTACTGATGTAACAGGTTCTATCGAATTACCTGAAGGTATAGAAATGGTAATGCCAGGAGATAATATAAAAATGACTGTCACTTTAATTCATCCTATTGCTATGGCAGATGGATTAAGATTTGCAATACGTGAAGGTGGTAGAACCGTTGGTGCTGGAGTTGTTTCTAAAGTATTAGTTTGATGTTTATTTTATATTGTACTTAGTTGAATTTATTAAGAAAAGAGTATACAATGCTCTTTTCTTGGTATTCAAATTATTATAGGTTATTTTTTTTAAATAAAATAGTTTAAAGATTTAAAAACGTTTTTTATTTTAAATATTTTAAAATACTCCTAATATAGGAGTTATATAGTATTTTTTATTAATTACATCTAATCTCTAAAAAATAGAGAGAAGGTAAAATTTTTATTTTTTAATAAATTGGAGTTCTGGTATAATGCAGAACCAAAGAATTCGTATTCGTTTGAAAGCATTTGATCATCGATTAATTGATCAATCAACTACAGAAATTGTTGAAACAGCAAAAAGAACTGGTGCACAAGTTCGTGGACCTATTCCACTTCCTACTCGAAAAGAACGGTTTACTATTTTAATTTCTCCACATGTTAATAAGGATGCACGTGATCAATATGAAATTCGAACACATAAACGATTAATTGATATAGTAGAACCTACTGAAAAGACTGTTGATGCACTTATGCGACTTGATCTCGCTGCTGGTGTAGATGTTCAAATTAGTTTAGGTTAATTAGATAGACATATAAGGTTTTTAAAATGATTGGTTTAATTGGTAAAAAACTTGGTATGACTCGTATTTTTACCAAGGAAGGATATTCAGTTCCTGTAACTGTAATTAAGTTTGAAGAAAATCGAATAACTCAGATAAAAGATATGAAAATTGATGGATATCGTGCAATTCAACTTACAACAGGTATCAAAAAATTAAATAGGCTTAAAAAACCACAATCAGGTCATTTTTTAAAAGCTGGCGTTGTTCCTGGTCGTGGTTTGTGGGAGTTTAAAATCGATAAAAATGAAAAATTTCAGTTAGGTCAAAATATTGAAATTAATATTTTTAATGATATTAAGAAAGTAGATATTACAGGTACTTCTAAAGGAAAAGGTTTTTCAGGTACGGTTAAACGTTGGAATTTTCGTACTCAAGACGCAACGCATGGAAACTCTTTATCGCACAGGGTTCCAGGTTCTATTGGTCAAAATCAAACCCCCGGCAGAGTATTTAAAGGAAAAAAAATGGCGGGACAATTAGGAAATAAACGGGTTACGGTACAAAATTTAAATATAATACGTATTGATGAACATCGCAATTTACTTTTAGTAAAAGGTGCGGTTCCGGGACCTACAGGTAGTGATCTTATTGTTAAACCAGCTATTAAGATTTGAGGAATAAGGAATTAAGCATGGAATTAGTAGTTAAAGACGTGCAAAACCTTCTTAGTGTTTCTGAAATCATTTTTGCTCGAGATTTTAATGAAGCTCTAATTCATCAAGTGGTTGTTGCTTATTCAGCGTCTACTCGTCAAGGTACGAGAGCACAAAAAAGTCGTGCTGATGTTTCTGGTTCAGGTAGAAAACCATGGCGTCAAAAAGGAACTGGACGTGCTCGAGCAGGTTCTTTTAGAAGTCCTATTTGGCGTTCAGGAGGAGTTACATTTGCTGCAAAACCAAAACAATATTCTCAAAAAATTAATAAAAAAATGTACCGTGGTGCATTAAAAAGTATTTTTTCAGAATTAATACGTCAAAAAAGATTAATTATTTTTGAAAATTTTTCATTAAATTTACCTAAAACTAAACTATTAGTTGAAAAATTAAAAAAAATAAATTTAAAGAATGTTCTTATTATTACAAAAAAGTTAGATAATAATTTATTTCTTGCATCTAGAAATTTATATTCAGTTGATGTAAAAGATGCGTATTCTATAGATCCAGTTAGTTTAATTGCATTTGAATATGTTTTAATTACTGTTGATGCTTTAAAAAAAATAGAGGAAATACTTTCATGATTTTTGAAGAACGTTTATTGAAAATATTACTCTCTCCACATATTTCCGAAAAATCATCTATATTAACAGAAAAATATAATACTGTTGTTTTAAAAGTTTTGAAAGATTCCACTAAACATGAAATTAAATATGCTGTAGAAAAATTATTTAATATACGAGTTGATAGTGTAAAAACAGTACGCATTAAAGGAAAAAACAAACGTCAATCTAATCGGATTATTTTTCGAAGTGATTGGAAAAAAGCATATGTTAAAGTCAAAAAAGGTCAAAATTTAGATTTTATAAGTAATATAGAGTAGTTAGAGGAAATAAAAAATGGCAGTTGTTAAATGCAAGCCCACATCTCCTGGTCGACGTCATGTTATTAAAGTTGTCAATAAGGAATTGTATAAAGGAAGACCATATTCTTCACTTATTGAAAAAAAAAATAAAACTGGAGGACGTAATAATAATGGTAGGATTACAACTCGACATATTGGTGGTGGACATAAAAGAGCATATCGTATTATAGATTTTAAACGAAATAAAGATAATATAGATGCTGTAATAGAAAGATTTGAATACGATCCTAATCGATCCTCTAATATTGCCTTGATATTGTATAAAGATGGACAAAGAAGTTATATTTTAGCTCCTAAAGGTTTAAAAGTAGGTGATATTGTTGCATCAGGATTAAATGTTCCTATAAAAATAGGAAATACTTTGCCTATTAAAAATATTCCTATTGGTTCATTTATTCATAATGTAGAAATGAAACCAGGAAAAGGAGGTCAAATTGCCAGATCTGCAGGAAGTTATGTTCAATTAGTAGCATGTGATAAGGATTATGCAACTTTGCGATTAAGATCTGGTGAAATGAGAAAAACCGAATCAAATTGTAGAGGTACAATTGGTGAAGTAGGAAATGCAGAACATATGTTAAAAGTTCTAGGAAAAGCTGGTTCTTCACGTTGGCTTGGAATTCGGCCAACTGTTAGAGGTACTGCTATGAATCCAGTGGATCATCCTCATGGTGGTGGTGAAGGTAGAAATTTTGGAAAACATCCAGTAACACCTTGGGGCATTCAAACAAAAGGCAAGAAAACTAGAAAAAATAAACGTACGGAGAAATTTATTTTACGTCATCGTCATAAATAACTTTAGAGAATAATTTTATGCCACGTTCCTTGAAAAAAGGTCCTTTTATTGATGTTAGTTTATTAAAAAAAGTAGAAAAAGCAGTAAAATTAAATGATAAAAAACCTTTAAAAACTTGGTCTAGACGTTCAACAATATTTCCAAATATGGTTGGTTTGACAATATCTGTACACAATGGTCGGAATCATATTCCTATTTTTATTACTGAAGAAATGGTTGGACATAAATTAGGTGAATTTTCTTTAACTCGTACTTATAGAGGACATACTGCTGATAAAAAAGTAAAAAAACGTTAAATAAAAGAGGAATAAATGGAAACTTTAGCTCAATATCGAAAAGCACGATCTTCTGCTCAAAAACTTCGTTTAATTGCAGATTTGATTCGTGGGAAAAAAGTACCAAAAGCATTGAATATATTAAATTTTAATAATAAAAAAGCAGCAGTTTTAGTTAAAAAGGTACTAGAATCAGCTATAGCAAATGCAGAACATAATGATGGTATTGATATCGATCAATTAAAAGTTAAAAATATATTTGTAGATGAAGGTTCTACAATGAAACGAATGATGCCTCGTGCTAAAGGACGGGCTGATCGTATTTTAAAACGTACTAGTCATATTACTGTAATTGTTTCTGATTGTTAATGTTTTGGAGAATATAATGGGTCAAAAAGTTCATCCTAATGGCATGCGATTGGGTATAATTAAAAAATGGAATTCTGTATGGTTTTCAAATACTAAAGAGTTTGCAGATCATTTAGATAGTGATTATAAAGTTCGACAGTTTTTAATGAAAGAATTAAATAAAGCATCAGTATCTCGTATTGTAATTGAAAGACCAGCGAAAAGTATTCGTGTCACTATTTATACATCTCGGCCAGGCATTGTAATCGGTAAAAAAGGTGAAGATGTCGAAAAATTAAGAATTTTTATTGCAAAAATAACTGGTGTTCCAGCTCAAATTAATATTGCAGAAGTGAGAAAACCTGAGTTAGATGCTAAACTTGTTTCCGATAGTATTACATCTCAATTAGAAAGAAGAGTAATGTTCCGCAGAGCTATGAAGAGATCTGTTCAAAATGCGATGCGGCAAGGTGCAAAAGGTATTAAGGTAGAAGTGAGTGGTCGTTTAGGTGGAGCTGAAATAGCTCGTAGAGAATGGTATAGAGAAGGAAGAGTTCCTTTGCATACTCTTCGTGCAAATATTGATTATAGTATTTCAGAAGCTCATACAACATATGGTGTTATCGGTGTAAAAGTTTGGATTTTTAAAGGTGAGATATTAGGTGGTATGTCTGCTATAGAACAATTAGAAAAAAAACCATCTACTCAATTAAAAAAGCAACATCGTAAAAATCGAAAGTAGGAGAATTTATTAATGTTGCAGCCAAAACGTACTAAATTTCGTAAAATGCATAAAGGTCGAAATCGTGGACTTTCCATGAGCACTAACATTAATTTTGGTGTTTTTGGATTGAAAGCTGTTGATCGCGGACGTTTGACAGCTCGACAAATTGAATCTGCAAGACGAGCTATAACACGTTGTATTAAAAGGCAAGGTAAAATTTGGATACGTGTTTTTCCTGATAAACCTATAACACAAAAACCATTAGAAGTTAGAATGGGCAAAGGAAAAGGGAATGTTGAATATTGGGTTGCTTTAGTACAACCTGGTAAAATTCTTTATGAATTAGATGGAGTTTCTGAAGAAGAATCTCGTGTAGCTTTTAAGTTAGCTGCATCGAAATTACCTATAAAAACTACTTTTGTAACTAAAATGGTAATGTAATGAAGAATTTATCAAAACTTCGTGAAAAAAACTTAAAAGATCTTAATATAGAACTTTTGGAATTATTAAGAGAACAATTTAATCTTCGTATGCAATGTGCGTCTGGAAAATTAAAACAATCACATTTGCTAAAAAAAGTGAGACGAGATATTGCACAAGTAAAAACGATATTAACTGAAAAGGAGTATATTAAATAATGGAAAAAATTCGTACTTTACAAGGTCGTGTTATAAGCAATAAAATGAATAAATCAGCTGTTGTTGCGATTGAACGTTTTGTAAAACATAAAATTTATAAAAAATTTGTTAAAAAAACTACAAAACTTCATATTCATGATGAAGAAAATCAATGTTCTACAGGTGATTTAATAGAAATTCGAGAATCTCGACCTATTTCTAAGACTAAGTCTTGGATTTTAGTGCGTATTGTTGAAAAAACTATCTTTTAAAAAACATGTTAAAACATGATCAAACTTAGGTCTGTTCATGTTTTTTATTAATAGAAAATCACTATTAATATAATAATATTATATACTGTGATTTATTTGGAATAATAAAATATGATTCAAGAACAAACTATTTTAAATGTAGCTGATAATTCTGGTGCACGTTCAGCTATGTGTATTAAAGTATTAGGCGGATCTCGCCGTCGTTATGCTAAAATTGGTGATATCATTAAAATTACAGTAAAAGAAGCTATACCTAGAGGTAAAGTAAAAAAAGGAGAAGTCTTAAAAGCAGTCGTCGTTAGAACAAAAAAAGGTGTAAGAAGATCTGACGGTTCAATTATTCGTTTTGATAGCAACTCCTGTGTGATTTTAAATAACAATGAACAACCTGTAGGAACTCGTATTTTTGGTCCTGTTACTCGAGAATTAAGAAATGAAAAATTTATGAAAATTATTTCATTAGCTCCGGAAGTTTTATAAAAAAAATTAAAGGAATATAAAATGGCATTTAAATTACGTCAAAATGATGAAGTAATTATTTTGACAGGCAAAGAAAAAGGGAAAAAAGGTATTATTAAAAATATTTTATTTCCTAATAAAGTAATTGTTCAAGGTTTAAATTTAGTAAAAAAACATCAGAAACCTGTACCTTCTCAAAATATAAACGGTGGTATTCTTGAAAAAGAAGCACCAATACACATTTCAAATGTTGCTATTTTAAATCCAGAATCTAAAAAATCAGATCGTATTGGTTTCAGATTTGAAGCAGGTAAAAAAATTCGTTTTTTTAAATCAAATGGAAAAATAGTTAAAAAATAGATACGATATTTTTGGAGTAATTGATGACTAAATTATATAGTTATTATAAAACGCAAGTAGTTAAAAAACTTATGATAACATTAAATTATAGTTCTATTATGCAAGTACCTAGAATTGATAAAATTGTTTTAAATATGGGTGTAGGATCTGCCGCTTCAGATAAAAAAATTTTAGACAATGCTTTTTTAGACTTAACTGTAATATCTGGACAAAAACCAATCATTACAAAAGCAAGAAAATCTGTAGCTGGTTTTAAAATTAGAAAAGGTTATCCTATTGGTTGTAAAGTAACATTACGTGGTAAAAGAAAGTGGGATTTTTTTGAACGTCTCATTAGTATTGCTATTCCACGTATTAGAGATTTTAGAGGTTTGTCAGTTAATTCTTTTGATGGTAGAGGCAACTATAGTTTAGGAATACGTGAACAAATTATTTTTCCTGAGATTGATTATGATAAAATTGATCGTGTTCGTGGCTTAGATGTAACTATTACTACGACTGCTAAATCAGATCATGAAGGTCATTTATTATTATCTGCTTTTAATTTTCCTTTCCGTAAATAATAAATTAATATAATTTAAGGTAATCTAATGGCTAAACAATCAATGAAAGCACGTGAAATAAAACGTATAAAATTAGCTAATAAATTTTATGCACAACGTATGGCACTTAAAAATATTATTAATAATATTAAATTATCAGAAGAAGAACGTTGGGAAGCTGTACTTAAATTGCAAGTTTTTCCTCGTGATTCTAGTCCTTCTCGACAAAGAAATCGATGTCGTCAAACAGGTCGTCCACACGCTTTTTTAAGAAAGTTTGGTCTTAGTCGTATTAAAGTTAGAGAAGCAGCTATGAAAGGTGAAATTCCTGGTTTAAAAAAAGCTAGTTGGTAATATTTTTTAGGAGTTTAAAATGAGTATGCAAGATCCAGTAGCTGATATGTTAACACGTATTAGAAATGGTCAATCAGCTAACAAATATTCTGTTAAGATACCTGCTTCTAAATTAAAAACTTCTATAATACAATTATTAAAAAAAGAAGGTTATATTAATGATTATATTGTAAAAGGTAAAAATAAATTAGAATTGGAAGTTATTTTAAAATATTTCAAAGGTAAATCTGTAATAGAAAAAATTCAACGAGTAAGCCGTCCAAGTTTACGAATATATAAAAAAAAGAATGATTTACCAAAAGTCATGGCAGGATTGGGAATAGCTATTATTTCAACTTCTCATGGGATTATGACAGATCATATGGCTCGTAAACTTGGTTTTGGTGGCGAAGTTATATGTTATGTAGCTTAAAGGAGAAAACATGTCTCGTATTGCTAAACGTCCCATTTCTATTCCTAAAGATATTAAAATTGAATTAAATGATCAGTTTATATCTATTCAAGGGAAATATGGTTGTCTTTCACGTACTATTCATGATGCAGTTGAAGTAAAATACATAAATCATACAATTATTTTTTCAGCACGTTTAGGATTTTCTGATGGCTGGGCACAAGCTGGTACATCTAGGGCTCTTGTTTATTCAATGATTGTAGGAGTTTCAGAAAAATTTAGCAAAAAATTGCAATTTTCTGGAGTAGGTTATCGTGTTTCAATGACAAAAGATAATATTATTAATATGTCACTAGGATATTCTCATCCAATTTTATACTCTTTACCTCCTTATATTGAAGTAGAATGTTTGTCTACTACAGAGATTATAATTAAAGGAATAGATAAACAACTAGTCGGACAAGTTGCTGCTAATTTAAGATCGTATCGTAAACCAGAACCTTATAAAGGAAAAGGCATTCGATATTCAGATGAAACTGTTCGTGTAAAAGAGGCTAAGAAAAAATAACATGATTGTTTCTAAAAATTCCAAAATAAACTCTCGTATACGTCGATTCAAAAAATCACGTTGTAAAATGAAATCATTAGGGGTAATTCGTCTAGTTGTACATCGTACTTCTCGTCACATGTATGCTCAAATAATTTCTGCTGAATCAAAAGTTTTAGTTTGTGCATCAACTGTAGAAAAAAAAATAAAATGTAGTTTAAAATATACTGGTAATAAAGAATCTGCAGAAATTATTGGAAAAACTATTGCTAAAAGAGCTTTATTAAAAGGAATATCTAATATTTCTTTTGATCGTTCTGGTTTTAAATATCATGGTCGTATAAAAGTATTAGCAGATTCTGCTCGAAATTTTGGATTAAAGTTTTAAGGTGAAATATAAAATGGCTAATATTGAAAAAAAAAATAATAATGAATTACAGGAAAAACTAATTACTGTTAATCGTGTTTCAAAAACTGTTAAAGGTGGTCGTATTTTTTCATTTACAGCTTTAACGGTAGTGGGTAATGGTAATGGACGAGTTGGTTTTGGATATGGAAAAGCACGTGAGGTTCCAGCAGCAATTCAAAAAGCAATGGAAAAAGCGAAACGAAATATGATTAGTATACCCTTATCTAATAAAACTTTACAACATTCTATCAAGGGTTCACATACTGGATCTAATGTCTTTATGAAACCGGCTTCAGATGGTACTGGTATTATTGCAGGTGGTGCTATGCGAGCAGTTTTAGAAGTTGCTGGTATACATAATGTATTAGCTAAAACATATGGATCGACTAATCCTATAAATGTAGTTCGTGCTACTATAAATGGTTTAATTAATATGAAATCTCCAGAAATGATAGCAGCAAAGAGAAATAAGTCTATTGAATATATATTAGGAGGATAAATTTTAATCAATGAAGACTATTAAAATTACTCAAATTAAAAGTTCAATAGGAAGAATTCCTAAGCATAAAAAAACGTTATCTGGTTTAGGATTACGTTATATTGGACATACTATTATTCTTCAAGACACCCCTTCAGTCCGAGGTATGATTAAAAAAGTATCGTATATTTTAAAAATACAAGAGACATAATTTATGCATTTAAATACTTTATCCCCATCATTTAAATCTAAAAAAAATAGAAAACGATTAGGTCGTGGTATTGGATCTGGTTTTGGTAAAACTGCTGGTAGAGGACATAAAGGTCAAAAATCTAGATCTGGTAGTAGTATAAATCGTGGTTTTGAAGGTGGACAGATGCCTTTATATAGAAGATTACCTAAATTTGGATTTAAATCTAAGAAACAAAAGATTACTACTGAAGTAAGATTATCTCAAATATCAGATTTATCAAATACAGTAATTGATTTAAAATTTTTAAAAGCAAAAAATATTATTAATAAAAATATTAAACATGTAAAAATTATTCTTGCAGGAAAATTAAAAGTGCCTTTAATATTACGTGGTTTACGTGTAACTAAAGGTGCACGTTTATCCATTGAAAATCATGGTGGTAAAATTGAAGGATAATTAGTAAATAATGATTAATAAATTAGGAATGAAATTTAAAAATTCTCAAAAAAGTATCAATGAATTAAAAAGTAGAATTATTTTTGTAATTATTTCATTGATTATTTTTCGTATTGGTTCTTTTATTCCTATACCTGGAATTGATACTACAATTTTATCTAGAATATTAAATAATCAAAAAGGTACTATTTTTGAAATGTTTAATATGTTTTCTGGTGGTTCTCTTAATCGTGCTTCTATTTTTGCATTAGGTATTATGCCTTATATATCAGCATCTATTATCATTCAATTATTGACATTAATAATTCCTTCTTTTGCTGAAATAAAAAAAGATGGAGAAAGTGGTCGTTATAAAATTAATCAATATACGAGATATGCTACTTTAATATTAGCTTTTTTTCAATCAATTGGAGTTGTTACAAGTTTGTCTAGTATATCTAGTGTACGACCTATTATTATCAATGCAGATTTTTATTTTTATTTTACTGCAATTATTATATTAGTAACTGGTACTATGTTTTTAATGTGGTTAGGTGAATTAATTACAGAATGCGGTATTGGTAATGGTATTTCTATTATAATTTTTACTGGTATAATAGCAGGCTTACCTTCATCTATTATACATACAATTGAAGAAACTAGACAAGGACATTTACATTTTTTATTATTTTTATGTGTTTTAATATTGATTTTTTTAGTGGTATTTTTAGTTGTTTTTATTGAACGAAGTCAAAGAAAAATTATTGTTCATTATGCTCAACGTCAAAAAGGTCGTCGTATTTATTCGGCACAAAGTACTCATTTACCTTTAAAAATAAATATGTCTGGTGTTATACCTGCAATATTTGCTTCTAGTGTTGTTTTATTTCCAGCTACTGTTATATCCTGGTTTGGTATAGATAAAAAATATATTTTTTTAAAAAAAATTGCATTTTATTTTCAACCTAATCAACCTTTATATTTAATATTATATATAATTTCTATTATTTTCTTTTGTTTTTTTTATACTGGATTAGTTTTTAATCCTCGTGAAACAGCAGATAATCTAAAAAAATCAGGTGCTTTTATTACAGGTATTAGACCAGGTGAACAAACAGCTAAATATATTAATAAAATTATGTTGCGATTAACATTATTTGGTTCTGTATATATTACATTTATTTGTTTAGTACCAGAATTTATGAGAAGTGCTATGAATGTTCCATTTTATTTTGGTGGTACATCATTATTAATTGTAGTTGTAGTAATTATAGATTTTATTGGACAAATTCAAACTTTAATAATGTCTAGTAAATATGATTCTATCCTAAAAAAAGCTAAATTAAATTAAATATTTTTTATTAATAGTCAAAGGTAATCTTAATGAAAGTAAAGGCTTCTGTTAAAACACTGTGTCGAAATTGTAAAATTATACGACGTAATAACGTTGTCAGAGTGATTTGTAGTAATGATCCTAAACACAAACAACGTCAAGGTTAAATTTTATAAATTTTACAAATATTATCAATAATATATATTGATACATTTATTATCTTCATCTATTTTAATGAATTTTAAGGATTATATAGAATGGCACGTATTGCAGGTATTAATATTCCTGAAAATAAACATACTATAGTTGCATTAACAGCAATATATGGAATTGGAAAAAAACGTTCTAAAATTATTTGTAATAAATCTAATATTTCAGAAACTGTCAAAATTATAGATTTAAAAGAATCAGAAATTGAATTATTGAGAGAAAATGTTTCTAAATATGTTGTTGAAGGTGATTTAAGAAGAGAAAAAACTTTAAATATTAAACGATTAATTGATCTTAATTGTTATCGTGGTGTACGTCATCGAAAAAATCTGCCTGTTCGTGGGCAAAGAACTAAAACAAATGCTCGTACTTGCAAAGGCCCTAGAAAAGCTATAAAAAAATAATTTAGGTAATTTAAATTATGGTAAAAAATCAAGTTGTTCGAAATCGTAAACGTATAAAAAAACAAATAACAGATGGTATAGCACATATTCATGCGTCATTTAATAATACAATTGTTACTATTACTGATCGACAAGGTAATGCTTTAGGTTGGGCAACTTCTGGAGGTTCTGGTTTTAGAGGTTCTAGAAAATCTACTCCTTTTGCAGCTCAAGTTGCAGCTGAACGTTGTGCTGAAATAGTAAAAGATTATGGTATAAAAAATTTAGAGGTTATGGTAAAAGGTCCTGGTCCAGGTAGAGAGTCTACTATTAGAGCTTTAAATGCTGCTGGATTTCGTATCACAAATATTACTGATGTAACACCTATTCCTCATAATGGTTGCCGTCCTCCTAAAAAACGTCGTGTTTAAATTTTAGGAATTATTGGAGAACAAAATGGCAAAATATTTAGGTCCTAAATTAAAATTAAGTCGACGTGAAGGAACTGATTTATTTTTAAAATCTGGCTTCCGTTCAATAGAATCAAAATGTAAATTAGAACATCCACCTGGACAACATGGTATTCGTAAACCTAGGTTGTCCGATTATGCAATTCAATTACGTGAAAAACAGAAAGTGCGTCGTCTTTATGGTGTTTTAGAAAAACAATTTAGAATATATTATCAAAAAGCTTCACGTTTAAAAGGTAATACTGGAGAAAACTTATTACAAATTTTAGAAAGAAGACTAGATAATGTAGTCTATCGTATGGGATTTGGATGTACACGTTCTGAAGCAAGACAATTAATTAGTCATAAGTCTATTCAAGTTAATAATCGTATTGTTAACATTGGATCATACCAAGTTTCTCCTAATGATCGTATATCTATTAAAGAAAAATCAAAAAATCAATCTCGAATTAAAGCTGCTTTAGAAATTAGTGAACAACGAGAAAAACCAATTTGGATTGAAGTAGATTTTATTAAAATGGAAGGGGTTTTTAAAAATTTCCCTGAACGTTCAGATTTATCTGCAGAAATTAACGAACATTTGATTGTTGAACTTTATTCTAAGTGATAAGTTTACTATTAGATATAGAGGTTTATTATGCAGAATTCTATTATAAATTTTTTAAAACCACGTTTAGTTGATATTGAACAAATTACTCCAACTCATACTAAAGTTACGTTAGAACCACTAGAACGAGGTTTTGGACATACACTTGGTAATGCATTACGAAGAATTTTATTATCATCTATGCCAGGTTGTGCTGTAACAGAAGTGGAAATTGATGGTGTTCTTCATGAATATAGTACTAAAGAAGGAATTCAAGAGGATATTTTAGAAATTTTATTAAATTTGAAAGAATTAGCAGTGAAATTACATGGAAAAGATGAAGTTTTTATAACTCTTAAAAAATCAGGTATTGGTTGTGTTACCGCTGCAGATATTATACATGATAATGATGTTGAAATCATAAAACCAGATCATGTTATTTGTAATTTAACTGATCATAATGCATCTATTCAAATGAGAATTAAAGTTCAACGTGGACGAGGTTACATTCCAGCTTCGTCTAGAGTACATATAGAAGAAGATTCAAGACCCATAGGTTGTTTATTAGTAGATGCATGTTATAGTCCAATAAATCGTATTGTTTATAATGTTGAAGCAGCACGAGTTGAACAAAGAACAGATTTAGACAAATTAATTATTGAAATGAAAACAAATGGAACCATTGATCCTGAGGAAGCTATAAGACGTGCGGCAACTATTTTATCAGAACAATTAGAAGCATTTGTTGACTTAAGAGATGTAAAAGAACCTGAAATAAAAGAAGAAAAACCTGAGTTTGAACCTATTTTATTACGCCCTGTAGATGATTTAGAACTAACTGTACGATCTGCTAATTGTCTTAAGGCCGAAGCTATACATTATATAGGTGATTTAGTACAAAAAACTGAAGTTGAACTTTTAAAAACACCTAATTTAGGAAAAAAATCACTAACTGAAATCAAAGATATATTAGCTTCACGAAATTTATCTCTTGGAATGAAATTAGAAAAATGGCCTCCATTGAATATTTTAGAAGAGTAATTTTTATTGGTAAATTTTTTATATTACTTATTCGTATTTTTTGTAAAGGTATAAAAATCATGAGACACCGTAAAATTGGTCGTCAGTTGAATTGTAATAGTAGTCATCGTAGTGCTATATTTAAAAATATGGCATGTTCATTATTTATTAATGAAATTATCAAAACTACTTTAGCAAAAGCGAAAGAATTGCGTCGGTTTGTTGAACCTATGATTACTTTGTCGAAAATAGATAATGTTGCTCGTAGAAGATTGGTATTTTCCAGAATTAGAAATAATGAAGTAGTTGCTAAATTATTTCAAAATCTAGGTCCTATATTTTCTAATAGGCATGGTGGATACACTCGTATTTTAAAATGTGGATTTAGATCTGGAGATAAAGCCCCTATGGCTTATATTGAATTAGTTGATCGTGTTAAAAAAATCGATACAAAAGATAACAATATTAAAAAGATTAAAAGTTAATATTTAGCTAATTTAAATTTTATTAACTTGAATATATTTAAGCAAACGGAAAATTCCCGTTTGCTATTTTGTTTTTATTAAAAAATTAAAATTATTTTTATAATAATATTTTTCCAACTTTAAAGTTGTGTTTTTTTGAAAGTATTATTTCTTTAATATTTACAATATTTTTACTAGGTAGTTGTATTTTTTCAATATTTAATATTTTATTTTTTGTATTTATTTGTAATCCATTTTTATCAATAGAAATAATTTTTCCTATTGAATTATTATAGTAAATAGTGTTTTGAATTACTTTTGCTTGCCATACTTTGATAGGTATGTCATCTATAATAAAATAACATATTGGCCAGGGATTAAAGGCTCGAATTAGTCGCTCTAAAAAATCAGCACTTTTATTCCAATTTAATAATGCATCTTTTTTAAAAATTTTTTTTGAAAAAGTTGCATATTTTTCATTTTGTTGAATTTCTAAAGTAATGTTATCTTTTATTTGATTTAAAGTTTCTATTAAAGCTTTGATACCAATTTTAATTAGTTTTTCGGATAATGTAGATGATGTTTCTTCAGGAGATATTGTACATTCCTTTGACATTATAATATTTCCAGCATCAATTTTATTATTCATTTTAATAATACTAATGCCAGTTTTTTTATCTCCAGATAAAATTGCGGACTGAATTGGTGAAGGTCCTCTCCATCTAGGTAATAATGAAGCATGAACATTAATGCATCCTTTTGGAAACATATATAATATTTTTTCAGGTATTATTTGACCATATGAAACTACTATCATAATATCTGCAGAAAATTTTGATATTATTTTTTGAAATGTTTTATCATTTAATTGTAATTGTTGGAAAATAGGGATGTTTTTTGTAATAGCTATTTTTTTTACAGGAGAAAAAACTATTTTTTGTCCTCTTCCAGATGGACGATCTGGTTGAGTAATAACAGCTTGTATATTATATTGATATTTTATTAAGGCAGATAAATATTTTTCAGAAAAATTGGATGTTCCAGCAAAAATAATTTTTAGTTTTTTCAAATTAATTTATATCCTTTCGAAATATTTCATTTTTTTTATTTGTTTTTTTAATTTTTTTTTGATTCTTTCTTTTTTCAATGACGACAAATAATCTATAAATAATTTTCCTTTTAAATGATCAATTTCATGTTGTATACAAATAGATAATATTGATTTCGCTTCTATTTCTATTTCTTTTCCAGATAAATTTATTGCCTTTACTTTTATATAATCTGAACGTGGTATAAAAGCGCGGTATTCTGGAATAGATAAACATCCTTCTTCAATGCTAATATTTCCTTTTTTTTCAATAATTTCTGGATTAATAAGTATTAAATGTTCTTTTTTAATCTGGTTTGTGTTAACTACTATAACTTGTAATTGAACATTAACTTGTGTTGCTGCTAAACCAATTCCTTCTTTTACATACATAGTATCTAACATATTAGAAACTAGTATTTTAATTTCTTTATTAATTATGTTGATGGGTTTAGCAATAATTCTTAATCTTGGATTAGGGTATTGTAATATTGTTAAAACAGACATATATTTAATTATATTAGTTATTGTAAAATTGTTTAATTTTATAGTATAAACGCTTTTAATATAATTAAAAGTGAACTTTTAGTACTTTTTAAAATTTTTAATTTTTATTAAAATATAAAACTAATGTTTGTTAAAATAATTTATTAGTTTTTAGTATATTATAAAATTTTATATATTATATAGTTAAAATATTTATAAAAATTAATATGTAAAATATCTTATTAAATATTTAAATTTTTTTAATATATAATTGAGGATATAATGTTTGAAATATTAATATATTTATTTGAAACTTATGTTCATAATGAATCAGCAATATCTATTGATTATGAAATTCTAACAAATGATTTATCAGATATGGGTTTCCAAGAAAAAGATATTTATAATGCATTACGTTGGTTAAAAAATTTATCTTATTATAAAAAAAGTAATGTTACATCTATTAGTTTATCTTCAGATCAAATTTCTACACGAATTTATAATCAAGAAGAATTACTAAAGTTAAACGCTGATTGTCGTGGTTTTATACTTTTTTTAGAACAACTAGAAATATTAACTTTAGATACACGTGAAATGATTATTGAAAGAGTTATGGCTTTAGAAATTAATGAATTAAATCTAGAAGATTTAAAATGGATTGTTTTAATTGTTTTATTTAATGTTTCTGGGTGTGAAATAGTTTATAAGAAGCTTGAAAATTTATTATTTAATTTTACAACAGAAATAATACATTAATTTTAAAATAAATAATATTTTTTAATATGAGAATTATTTGATGATTAAAGATTTTTATTTAAATTCATTAGTTTGTTGTATACAAAAATTATATTGTAAAAATATTATTGCATATCCGACAGAGTCTATGTTTGGATTGGGATGTGATCCTGATAGTAAAACAGCTGTAAAAAAATTGTTAGATTTAAAAAAAAGAAGTATCAACAAGGGTTTTATATTAGTAGCTTCTAATTACAAACAAATAAAGGCATATATTGATGAAACTCAAATTTCAGTAGAGCAGAAAAAAAGTATGTTAAATTATTGGCCAGGTCATTTTACCTTTTTAGTACCACCAAAACCTTTAGTTCCTAATTGGTTAACTGGCAATTTTAATACTATAGCAGTACGTATTAGTAATCATTTCAGTATAGTTAAATTGTGCACTATTTTTGGCAAGCCATTAATATCGACCAGCGCTAATTTTGCAAATATGCCCCCATGTCGGACTAAAGAAAGTGTTCTGAAGAATTTTGGAAAAGATTTTCCATTACTGAATGGTGATATAGGAAGTGAAAAAAATCCCTCGAAAATAATTAATATTATGAATGGAAAGTTAATTCGTTATGCTTAAATTTAAAAATAAAAATTTTAATTATGCTTTATTTGGAAATCCTATTAATCATAGTAAATCTCCTCAAATTCATGATTTTTTTTCAAAACAAACAGGTATTTTACATATTTATGAAGCTATTAACGTCCCATTAGATAAATTTTCTTTATTAGTTTCTAAATTTTTCAAAAATAATATTCAAGGCGCCAATATTACTTCTCCTTTTAAAAAAGAAGCATATTTTTTTTCTGATAAATTAACTAAAAGAGCACAAATTGCTCAATCTGTAAATACATTTAAAAAAATACATAATAAATGTATTTTAGGAGATAATACTGATGGTATTGGATTATTATCTGATTTAAATAGATTAAAATTTATAGAAAAAAATTTTTCTTTATTAATATTAGGAGCTGGTGGTGCGGTTAAGGGCATTCTTTTATCAATTTTATTATTAGGATGTTCAGTTTATATTTTAAATAGAACTACTTTAAATGCTAAAAAATTAGTTGATCAGTTTAAATGTTATGGAAATATCAAAATATTTGAAGAACATGATTTAAAAAATAAGTGTTTTAATTTAGTGATTAATGCTGTATCTAGAAATATTCAATATAACAGTAAAACTTATATTCCATTGCATTTATTTTCTTCTAAAACTTTTTTTTATGATATGAATTATAGTTTTGAAAATACATCTTTTATAAATTGGTGTCTGAAAATGGGTTTTAAATATGTTTCAGATGGGATAGGAATGTTAGTATTTCAAGCTGCTCATTCATTTTTACAATGGCATGGTGTTTTTCCTAAAACAGACTACATTATTGATATGTTTAATAAAAAGTAGTTTTTTAATATAAATTAATTTTAAAAATATTTAAAATTTATTAATAAAATTTTTATATTTATGTAATATTAAAGAAAATACTTGACTCTTTTTTTTCGATCTGTATTATTTAATATAATATTTTTTTTAAGATAGCAATTTTATATAACAGTCCCCTTCGTCTAGAGGTTAGGACATCGCCCTTTCACGGCGGCAACAGGGGTTCAAATCCCCTAGGGGACGAAATAAAAATAATTTTTTTAAAATTAATTATATACTAATTTAAATTATTATGTTATTCTTTAAAAAATGTTAAAACGTATATAAATTAAAGCTCTTTAAAAATTCGGAAAACAAGCATATATTTTTATTTTGCAAAAAACACCTGTGGGTTGTAAGGTTAAGCAAATAAGCGTACATGGTGAATGCCTTGGCAGTCAGAGGCGAAGAAGGACGTGCTAATCTGCGAAAAGCGTCGGTAAGCTGATATGAAGCGATATAACCGTCGATATCCGAATGGGGAAACCCGATACATTTTTGTATCATTATTAATTGAATTAAATAGATTAATAAAGCAAACCAAGGGAACTGAAACATCTAAGTACCTTGAGGAAAAGAAATCAACCGAGATTCCCTTAGTAGTGGCGAGCGAAAGGGGAAAAGCCCAGAACTATAATCAAAATATTTTATAGTAGAATGATTTTGGAAAATTCAGCGATACATGGTGATAGCCCAGTATACGAAATAAAATATTTTGTGAGTTCGAAAAGTAGAGCGGGACACGAGAAATCCTGTTTGAATATGGGGGGACCATCCTCCAAGGCTAAATACTCCTGACTGACCGATAGTGAACTAGTACCGTAAGGGAAAGGCGAAAAGAACCCCGGTTAGGGGAGTGAAATAGAACCTGAAACCGTGTACGTACAAGCAGTGGAAGCATTTGGAAATATGAAATGTGACTGCGTACCTTTTGTATAATGGGTCAGCGACTTGTACTCTGTAGCAAGGTTAACTAAATAAGGGAGCCGAAGGGAAACCGAGTCCTAAATAGGCGTTAAGTTGCAGGGTACAGACCCGAAACCCGGTGATCTAGCCACGGGCAGGTTGAAGGTTGGGTAAAACCAACTGGAGGACCGAACCGACTGATGTTGAAAAATCAGCGGATGACCTATGGCTAGGGGTGAAAGGCCAATCAAACCGGGAGATAGCTGGTTCTCCCCGAAAGCTATTTAGGTAGCGCCTCGTGAATTCATCTACGGGGGTAGAGCACTGTTTCGGTTAGGGGGCCATCCCGGCTTACCAATCCGATGCAAACTCCGAATACCGTAGAATGCTATCACGGGAGACACACAGCGGGTGCTAACGTTCGTTGTGGAAAGGGAAACAACCCAGACCGCCAGCTAAGGTCCCAAAGTCATAGTTAAGTGGGAAACGATGTGGGAAGGCATAAACAGCCAGGATGTTGGCTTAGAAGCAGCCATCATTTAAAGAAAGCGTAATAGCTCACTGGTCAAGTCGGCCTGCGCGGAAGATGTAACGGGGCTAAAACTATGCACCGAAGCTGCGGCAGCGGAAATTAATTTTTTTTGCTGGGTAGGGGAGCGTTCTGTAAGCCGTTGAAGATATATTGTAAAATATGTTGGAGGTATCAGAAGTGCGAATGCTGACATGAGTAACGATAAAGCAGGTGAAAAACCTGCTCGCCGAAAAACCAAGGTTTCCTGTCCAACGTTAATCGGGGCAGGGTAAGCCGACACCTAAGGCGAGGCTGCAAAGCGTAGTCGATGGACAACAGGTTAATATTCCTGTGCTTAATTTTATTGCGATGGGGGGACGAAGAAGGTTAGGTTATCCAGGTGACGGTTATCCTGGTTTAAATGTGTAGGTATGATAACTAGGTAAATCCGGTTATCTTTAATCTGAGGCATGAAAACGAATCATTAAGGTGATGAAGTAACTGATACCACGCTTCCAAGAAAAGCCTCTAAGCTTCAGATAAAATTAAATCGTACCCTAAACCGACACAGGTGGTTAGGTAGAGAATACTAAGGCGCTTGAGAGAACCCAGGTGAAGGAACTAGGCAAAATAGTGCCGTAACTTCGGGAGAAGGCACGCTAGTTTAGGTAAAAGGATTTACTCCTTAAGCTAAAGCTAGTCGAAGATACCAGCTGGCTGCAACTGTTTATTAAAAACACAGCACTGTGCAAACACGAAAGTGGAAGTATACGGTGTGACGCCTGCCCGGTGCCGGAAGGTTAATCGAAGGAGTTAAAGGTAACTTGAAGCTCTAGACTGAAGCCCCGGTAAACGGCGGCCGTAACTATAACGGTCCTAAGGTAGCGAAATTCCTTGTCGGGTAAGTTCCGACCTGCACGAATGGCGTAATGATGGCCAGGCTGTCTCCACCTGGGACTCAGTGAAATTGAAATTGCTGTGAAGATGCAGTATACCCGCGGCAAGACGGAAAGACCCCGTGAACCTTTACTATAGCTTGACACTGAATTCTGAATTTGAATGTGTAGGATAGGTGGGAGGCTATGAAATTAAAACGCCAGTTTTGATAGAGCCAATCTTGAAATACCACCCTTTGAAATTTGGTATTCTAACCTAACGCCGTTATCCGGTGTAGAGACAGTGTCTGGTGGGTAGTTTGACTGGGGCGGTCTCCTCCCAAAGAGTAACGGAGGAGTACGAAGATTGGCTAATCACGGTCGGACATCGTGAGTTTAGTGCAAAGGCATAAGCCAGTTTGACTGTGAGCATGATAATGCGAGCAGGTGCGAAAGCAGGTCTTAGTGATCCGGTGGTTCTGTATGGAAGGGCCATCGCTCAACGGATAAAAGGTACTCCGGGGATAACAGGCTGATACCGCCCAAGAGTTCATATCGACGGCGGTGTTTGGCACCTCGATGTCGGCTCATCACATCCTGGGGCTGAAGCAGGTCCCAAGGGTATGGCTGTTCGCCATTTAAAGTGGTACGCGAGCTGGGTTTAGAACGTCGTGAGACAGTTCGGTCCCTATCTGCCGTGGGCGTTGGAAGATTGAGAGGGGCTGCTTCTAGTACGAGAGGACCGAAGTGGACGCATCACTGGTGTTCGGGTTGTCATGCCAATGGCATTGCCCGGTAGCTAAATGCGGGAAAGATAAGTGCTGAACGCATATAAGCACGAAACTTGCCTCAAGATTAATCTTCCCTGAAACAGAAATGTTTACTGAAGGGACGTTGAAGACTACAACGTTGATAGGCTAGATGTGTAAGCATAGTAATATGTTGAGCTAACTAGTACTAATGACCCAAGAGGCTTAACCTTACAACACCAGAGGTGTTTTTGAAATTAAATAAATTTAATAAAAGCTTGTTTTACTGAATTTATTGTTGTATTAATATATATATATATTATAATAGCATTATAAAATTGAAATGCCTGGTAAAAATAGTGTAGTGGTACCACCTGAATCCATTCCGAACTCAGAAGTGAAACGCTTCATCGCCAATGGTAGTACGGGGTCTCCCCGTGTGAGAGTAGGTAATTTCCAGGCTGAAAAAAACCCGAAAAAATTTTTTCGGGTTTTTTTATACTTAAAAAAAATATTTTAAATAAGTAATTATAAAAATATTTCATATATTATAAAAAAAATTTAATTTATTTAAAATAAAAATAATTTTTTTAAAATAAATTGCTTTATAGCCAATAATAGATTTACGTGTTAATCTATTAAAAATTTTCTATTATTTTTGATTTTTTATTTTTTTATGATAAAAATCATTTATAATTATTTTAGTTCTTTTTTTAATTTAGTATATTTTTATGTGAAGGTAATATAGATGTCCAAGATTAAAGGTAATGTTAAGTGGTTCAATGAATCTAAAGGTTTTGGTTTTATTACTCCAGAAGATGGAAGTAAAGATGTATTTGTTCATTTTTCAGCTATACAAAGTAACGGATTTAAAACTTTAGCAGAAGGTCAAAGTGTAGAGTTTGAAATTACTGAAGGAGCAAAAGGACCATCTGCTGCAAATGTTACTAGTTTATAGAATATTTTATTTTTTATTTTTAACATGAAAAATAAATATATATAATAAATGTTTTTTAGTACGGCTCTTTATCGAGCTGTACTATATGAAATATATTTTATGATGATTATAAGTTGTTTTATAAAACCATTCTAACCATATTTATTCGACTAATATCATGATATAATGTTTCAATTTGTTTAAAATTTTTAGCACATATTGTAATTGAAACAGAAACATAATTTCCTCTGTTACTTGATTTTACTTGAGGTGTATAATCTCCAGGAATCTGAATTTGAATGACTTTTATTATTTGATCAATAAGTTCGGGTTGTGCTAAACCAATGATTTTATAAGTAAAAAAACAAGGGAACTTTAACATTTCTCGTAATTTTGTCTTCATTAATTAATCCCGGTTTTATTTTTTATAAAATTTTTATTTTTTATTAATAAGTTTTATAAAATATTCTATAAATAATATATAATTATTTAAACAATTAATGTATATTGCAATATTTTTATATATTTTAAAATTTTTAAAATATTAAAATGATGACTAATTTAATTAGTTTATCATATTGACAATATAGAAAATAATATATTTTATATTATTTTTTTAAAATTTTTATAGGAAAATTATGTTAAAAATTTTTAATACATTAACTGGAAAAAAAGAAAAATTTAAACCTATTAAAAGCAAAAAAGTTAATTTATATGTTTGTGGTATTACTGTTTATGATTTTTGTCATATTGGTCATGCACGTACTTTTGTTGTTTTTGATATGATAGTACGTTATTTAAAATTTTTAGGTTTTCAAGTAAAATATGTAAGAAATATTACAGATGTTGATGATAAAATTATTACTAAATCATTAGAAAAAAATCTAGATATTAAAACTTTTTCAGAACAAATGATACATGAAATGAATCAAGATTTTTTTCGATTAGGTATTGATTTTCCTAATCAAGAACCAAAAGTTACAGAATATATCAATTATATAATTCAGATTATTAAAATCTTAATTAAAAATAAAAATGCATATATAAATAGTCAAGGTGATGTTGTTTTTTCAATAGATAGTGATATGTTTTATGGTTCTTTATCCGGTCAATTTTTAAAAAAATTAATTTCCGGAACACGTCCTATTTTAAATGGAATAAAAAAAAATCCATTAGACTTTGTGCTATGGAAACGGTCTCAAGAAAAAGATAAATTTTTTTGGGAATCTCCATGGGGAAAAGGTCGACCTGGATGGCATATCGAATGTACAGCTATTACAAATTTTTCTTTTGAAAATTATATAGATATTCATGGAGGTGGTTCTGATCTTTTATTTCCTCATCATGAAAACGAAGCTGCGCAATCACGATGCTTTAATAATAATTTTAAAATTAATTTTTGGATGCATTCTGGTATGGTGATAATAAATGATCAAAAAATGTCTAAATCTCTAGGTAATGTATATTTTTTAAGAGATGTTTTATTAAGATATCAACCTGAAGTTTTACGTTACTTTTTATTATCTACTCACTATCGTCATCCTATTTATTATTCTGAAAAAAATTTAAAAGCAGCAGAAATCTCATTAAGATATTTATATAATGCATTGTATAATACAAATCCCATTCCTAATTCTACCGCTGGTATAGATTTAGAATTATTATTTTATGATGCTATAAATGATGATTTTAATACTCCGAAAGCTTTTGTTATTTTGATTAAAATAGCTCGTAAAATTAATTCTTTTAAAAGTTATGATTTATATCAATCTAATTTATTTGCTTATAGATTAAAAAAATTAGCGATTATTTTAAATTTTTTATTAGAAAAACCTGAAGATTTTTTACAAAAAAAATCTTTTTTTAGTAAAGAAAAAATAAATGAAATAGAAAGATTAATCGAAAAAAGAAATATTTTTAGAAATTTAAAATTATGGAAAAAAGCAGATCAATTAAGAAATGAAATAATGAAATTAGATGTAATTTTAGAAGATTCTATAAATAAAACATTTTGGAAATATAAAAAATAATTAGTTTAAGTTTAAATACTTAAATATCATGATATTTTTCACAAGCTTCTAAAGTATTTTGAAGTAATGTTACTACAGTCATAGGTCCTACACCACCTGGAACTGGAGTAATATAAGAAGCTTTTATAGATGCAGATTTAAAATCAACATCTCCAACTATAGATCCATTTTTTAATCTATTGATACCTACATCAATAACAATAGCATTTTTTTTAATCCAATTTCCATTTAAAAATTTTGGTTTTCCAACAGCAACAATTAATAAATCAGCATTATTTACATGACTTATTAAATTTTTAGTAAATTTGTGCGTGATAGTTGTTGTACATCCTGCTAATAATAATTCCATACTCATAGGTCTTCCTACTATATTAGAAGCACCTATTACAACTGCATTAAGCCCATGTGTTTTAATTTTCATATAATTTAACATAGTAATTATCCCTTTTGGAGTACATGCTCTTAAAGTAGGATTTCTTTGGCATAATAACCCAGTATTATATGGATGAAATCCATCTACATCTTTATCTGGTCTAATACTTGTGAATATTTTGAAATGGTTGATTTTTTTAGGAATAGGTAATTGAATTAAAATACCATCTATATTAATGTCATTATTTAATTTATTAATGAGATTTAATATTTTTTCTTCATCTACATTATTAGAAAATTTCCAATATTTAGAAATTAATCCAACGTTTTCACAAGCTAATATTTTTCTATTTACATAAATTTCAGATGCAGAATGACTTCCTATTAAAATCATTGCTAATCCTGGAATTCTTTTTCCATTTATTTTTCTTTTTTCTATTTTTTTTGCAATATTGATTTCTAAATTTTTAGCTATTTTTTTACCATCTATAATTATTGCGGACATTTTTAGTAACTCGATTAATTTTTTCAATATGATTTAAAATTATTAGTATTTAATATATTTTTTAATATAATGTTAATTTAGTTGCATATATATTATTTTAATGTTATAAATTTCATATTATATATTGAGTAATGCGTTCTTAGCTCAGATGGATAGAGCAACGGCCTTCTAAGCCGTAGGTCACAGGTTCGAATCCTGTAGAACGCATAAAACAATCATAATTTATTCTTTTTTTTCTAAAATTATTTTTATTTTTTTTTGAATAATTTCTGGTTTTTCTGTACCATCAATCTTAAAAAATTTTAAATTTTTTAATTTTTCTTGGTTTAAATAATATTTAGTTAATAAGTCAATATTTTTTTTATGATTTTCAAGTCTATTTTTAACACTTTTTATTTTATCATCTTCTCTAGTAATAAGTTTTTCCTTCGTTATATCATCGATTCCTTCTTCTTTAGGAGGGTTGAAATAGATATGATAACTTCTACCTGATTCAGGATGTATTCTTCTACCTGATATTCTTTTTAATATTAAATCATCTGGAACAATGAATTCTAAAACAAAATTTATTTTAATACCTAAATATGATATATATTTTGCTTGTTTAATTGTTCTAGGAAATCCATCTAATAAAAAACCATTAGCACAATCTGCTTTTTTTATTCTTTCATAAACAAGATTACAAACAATATCGTCTGAAACTAATTGACCATTTTTTAAAATTTTATATATCTTTTTCCCAATTTTATTTTTTAATTTAATAGAATCTCTTAATATATCTCCTGTAGAGATCTGTGGTATTTGATATTTTTCTATAATGAATTTAGATTGAGTACCTTTCCCAGTACCTGGAGCACCTAATAAAATAATATGCATGATTATTTTTATGTTTATTAAAGTATTTTAAAGTTCAGATTACTACTATAAGTAAGTAGTAATCATTTTTTTATATTTGTATAAATAATTTATTCATTCTAGAAATAAATTTGTGTGGATTATCTAGATTTCCTTTTTCAGCAAATAATGCTTGATCTAATAATAATTTTATCCATTCTTCAAAATTATCGCTTTCGTTTATTTTAGATATTTTTTTGATTAATTCATGTTTTGGGTTAATTTCAAATATATATTTTAATTCTGGAACAGGTTGTCCTGCAGCAGTGAAAAGTTTAGCCATTTGAGTAGTCATTTCATTTGAATCACTTAAAACAATGCATGGAGTTTCTGTTAATCTATTAGTTAATCTGACAGATTTTACTTTACTACCTAATACTTTTTTAACTCTATTTAAAAAATCAACTATTTCTTTAGATGTATCTTCTGTATTTACTGATTTTTCTTCTACAAGTTTATTTAATGAAGAATCTTCTTTACTAATAGATTGGAATTTCTTACCTTCAAATTCAACAAGATAATTCATCATCCATTCGTCAATTCTATCTGATAACAATAAAACATCAATATTTTTTTTCTTAAATAATTCAAGGTGAGGACTGTTTTTTGCAGATATATAACTATCAGCAGTTATATAATATATTTTTTCTTGTTTTTCATGCATATTAGATATGTATTGTTTTAATGAAATTGTTTGTTCTGCAATTTTATTATTTATTGATGTAAAACGTAAAAGATTAGCAATTAAATTTAAATTTTCACTGTCTTCTGCGGGCCCTTCTTTTAAAACTAATCCAAATTGATTCCAGAAAGATTGATATTTTTTATTATCATTTTTAGATAATTTATCTAGCATTTTTAATGATCTTTTTACTAATGCTTTTTTTAAATTTTGTGTGATAGAATTATTTTGTAATATCTCTCTTGAAACATTTAAAGGTAAATTATTCGAATCTATTATACCCCTAATGAATCTAAGATAATTTGGTAAAAATTCTTGAGAATTATCCATAATATATACACGTTTGACATATAATTTTAAACCATGTTTATTTTCTCTATTCCAAATATCCCAAGCTGCTTTTTCTGGTACGTATAATAAACTAATATATTCATGATTTCCTTCTACACGGTTATGACTCCAAACAAGGGGATTGTTTTGATCATTAGTGAGATACTTATAAAATTCTTGATATTCTTGATCACTAATAGAAGATTGATTTTTTACCCATAATGCTTGAGCTTTATTTATTTGTTCCCAAAGATATGTTTTATTTTTTTCATCATATATTTGTATTTCTACTGGTACTGTAATATGATCTGAATATTTATTAACAATATTTTTAATTTTCCATGTTTCTA
>NZ_CP034885.1:198322-226391 GCF_005083105.1 Buchnera aphidicola (Aphis nerii) | reverse complement strand
TAAAAGAATTATATTAAATATTATTCCGAAATATTTTTTTTTATATTTAATAAATCTGTTATTGTTCCTCGGAAAATATCTGAAGCTAAACAAATTGATTCACTTAAAGTAGGATGAGCATGAATAGTTAGTGAAAGGTCTTCGGCATCACACCCCATTTCAATGGCAAGTGCAACTTCATTAATTAATTCTCCAGCATTAGTACCTAAAATAGATGCACCAATAATTTGATTATTTTTTTTATTGAAAATTAATTTTGTCAAGCCTGTAGTACAATTAGAAGCATGTGCTCTACCAGATGCACTCCAAGGAAAAACAGCAACTTCATAATCAATATTTAATTTTATAACATCTTTTTCATTAAAACCTACCCAAGCAATTTCAGGATCAGTATAAGCTACTGAAGGAATTACTTTAGGTTCATAATAATGATTTTTACCAGCAATAACTTCAGCAGCAATATGCGATTCATGAATAGCTTTATGAGCTAACATAGGTAAACCAGTAACATCACCAATAGCATAAATATTAGATATATTAGTTTTTAACTGATTATCTACTTTAATAAATCCAGTATCATTTAACTCTATACCAACTTTTTCTAATTTTAAATCTTGAGTATTAGGTGTTCTACCTACTGCAACTAATATATTATCATAAGAAATACTGTGACCTAGATTATCACCTTCCATAGAGACAATTAAACCATGATCTTTTGGATCTATAGTTTTAATATGAGTATTTAAAAATATATTAAATCTTTTATTAATAGATTTAATATACATTTTAGAAACGTCTTCATCGACTGAAGGTAAAAATACATTAAATCGATCAACAATATCCACAGTTGAACCTAATGCACTGTATATTGTCGCCATTTCTAAACCAATTATTCCACCTCCTACAATTAAAAAACGACTAGGAATATTTTTTAATAATAAGGCATCTGTCGAATCCCAAATTCTATCATCTTGATTCGGAAATGAAGGTATTTTAATAGCATTAGAACCAGTTGCAATAATGGCATTTTTGAAGGAAATGTCAAATTTATTCTGATCATTTTCTACAATAATATTATTATTGCTTTCAAAATGAGCTGTTCCTTGAATAAATTTTATATTTCTTTTATTACTTATATTATATAAACTATTTGTAAGTTTATGAATAATATCTTCTTTCCAATCATGAATCTTTTTAAGATTAATAGAAGGTTTATTAAAAAAAACACCTGTTTCAGATAAATCTTTAGCATCTTTTATTACTTTAGCTATATGCAATAAAGATTTTGAAGGAATACATCCAACATTTAAACAAACACCTCCAATTTTTTTATAACGTTCAATTAAAATTGTATCTAAACCTAAATCAGCACATCTAAAAGCTGCAGAATAACCAGCAGGACCTGATCCTAAAACCACGACTTCTGATTGAATTTTTTGATACATTTTTACCTCTTTAATAATTAATTTGATAAAAAATATTTTATCAATATAAAATTACATAACTAAAAAACGTATATCAGATAATAACTTTTTAATAAAAGAAACAAAACGAGCCGCATCTGCTCCATTAATTACACGATGATCATAAGATAAAGATAAAGGCAACATTAAGGATGGAACAAATTTTTCATATTTCCAAACTGGTTTAATAACTGCTTTTGAAACTCCAATAATTGCAACTTCAGGAAAATTAATTATGGGTGTAAACCAATGACCTCCAATACTTCCTATATTTGAAATGGTAAAACAACCATCTTTTGTATCTAATTTATTTAATTTATTTTTTCTAGCTTTATCAGAAAGCAACATCAAATCAGATGATATATTAATAATATTTTTTTCATTAACATTCTTTATGACTGGAACAACTAATCCATTTTCAACATCTACAGCAATACCAATATTAACGTATTTTTTAAAATTGATTGTTTTTTTGTCTGAAGATAAAGAGCTATTAAAAATCGGAAATTTTAATAATGCATGTGAAACTGATTTGATAATAAAACTCAATATAGTAATATTACTATGATTATTATTTTTTTTATGCTCTTCACTATTATATTTTTTACGAAAATCTTCTAAAGTAGTAATATCTATCTCTTCAAATTGTGTTACATGAGGTATATTTCGCCAATTATTATATAAATTGTTACCAACAATTTTCTGTAGATCATTTATTTTAACTTTTTCTATTTTTAATTTATTTGGATTGTTAAAAACATTTTTTGTGTATATTTCAATATCATCCTTCAAAATACGATTTTTAGGACCAGAACCTAGAACATTATTTAAATCTACATTTAAATCACGCGCTAATCGTCTTACTGAAGGAGTTGCATGTATCATATTATTTCTAGTATGAATCATTGTTTTTTTATTATTATCAGATATATTATTTATATCTACTTTTTTTTGATTCTTAAAATCAATATCATCAACTATAAAGATCATTATAATAGAATTAGTGGATACTTTATCACCAACTTTTACATTAATTTTATTTACTATTCCAGATATAGGAGAAGGTATTTCCATAGAAGATTTTTCACCTTCTACAGTTATTAATCCTTGTTCCATTTTTATATTATCATTTAATTTTACTAATATTTCTATTACTTCTACTTCATCTAAACCAATATCAGGCATTTTAACTTCAATATGCACTTTACTTGACCCCTTTAAGCTAAACGTGGATTAATTTTATCTGCATGAATATTAAATTTAACAATTGCATCTTCTACTACCTGTTGATTTATATTATTTAATTTAGATAATAAACTTAAAGCAGCCACTACAATATAGTGAGCACTCACTTCAAAATGATCACGTAATTTTTCGCGACTATCTGACCGTCCAAAGCCATCAGTACCTAATACATAATATTCTTTTGCAGGAATATAATGACGAACTTGTTCTGCAAATAATTTCATGTAGTCAGTAGCAGCAACAGCAGGAGCGTTATTCATAACCTTTTTTATATAAGCAACTTTTTTAGTTTTATTTGGATGCAGCATATTCCATCTTTCACATTCTTCACCATCTCTGGCTAATTCTGTAAAAGAAGTTACACTATAAATATCAGTAGTTATACAATAATCATGAAATAAAATTTCAGCAGCTTCGCAAATACATCGTAAAATAGCACCAGAACCCATTAATTGTATTTTTATTTCAGTAGAATATAATGTTTTTAATTTATAAATACCTTTACAAATTCCATCTTCTACGCCTTTAGGCATAGCTGGCATATAATAATTTTCATTAATTGTAGTAATATAATAATATATATTTTCTTGAAGTGAACCATACATCCTTTTCAATCCATCTTGTATAATAACTGCAACCTCATAAGCAAAAGCAGGATCATAAGAAATACAATTTGGAATTGTTAAAGATTGTATGTGACTATGACCATCTTCATGTTGCAAACCTTCGCCATTTAAAGTTGTTCGGCCAGATGTTCCTCCAATTAAAAAACCTCTTGCCTGTTGATCTCCAGCAGCCCAAAAAAGATCACCAATACGTTGAAAGCCAAATATTGAATAATAAATATAAAATGGAATCATAGGAAAATCATTGGTACTATAAGAAGTTGCAGCAGCAAGCCAAGATGAAGCAGCTCCTAATTCATTAATCCCTTCTTGCAATATTTGTCCTTTTTTTTCTTCTCTATAATATGATAATTGTTCACGATCTTGAGGTATATATTTCTGTCCATTAGGACTATAAATTCCAATCGTTCTAAATAAACCTTCCATACCAAAGGTACGTGCTTCATCAGCAATAATTGGGACAATTAAATGTTTAATAAAATCATTTTTTAAAATTAAATTTAAAACTCGAATAAAGGCAATTGTAGTAGAAATATGTTTTTTTTGTTCTACTAATAATGACTTAAAATCTATTAAATTTGGAAGTTTTAATTCTTTTGTAAATTTAGATAAGCGAAAAGGAACATATCCTCCTAATTTTTCTCTTTGATTTTGCATATAGCAATATTCTTTAGAATTTTTTTCAAATTTAATATAAGGTAATTCATTGATTTTTTCATTAGATATAGGAATATTAAAACGATCTCGAATATACATAATTCCATTGATATTGATTTTTTTTATTTGATGTGCAATATTTTTGCCTTCTGCAATTATACCCATACCATATCCCTTTATAGTATGTGCTAAAATAACTGTAGGTTTGCCTTTAGTTTCTTTAGCTTTTTTTATTGCATTAAACATTTTTTTAGGATCGTGACCACCTCGATTTAAATTCCATATTTCTTCATCTGTCATATTTTTAACTAATTCTAATGTTTCTTTGTATTTTCCAAAAAAATATTTTCTAACATAAGCTCCATCTTTTGATTTAAACGTTTGATAATCACCATCTATTGTTTCATTCATTAACTGCAAAAGCTTTCCAGTTGTATCTTTTTTTAGTAAACTATCCCATTTCCCACCCCAAATAACTTTAATTACTTTCCATCCTGCACCATAAAAAAAACTTTCTAACTCATTAATAATCTTACCATTTCCGATAACTGGTCCATCTAATCTTTGTAAATTACAATTTATTATAAAAATTAAATTATCTAACTTTTCTCTTGCTGCAATAGAAATCGCTCCTTTAGATTCAGGTTCATCCATTTCACCATCCCCTAAAAAAGCATAAACTGTTTGTTTTTCGGTATTCTTTAATTCTCGATTCTGAAGATATTTTAAAAATTTTGCTTGATAAATAGAAAAAATAGGGCCTAGTCCCATAGATACTGTAGGAAATTGCCAAAAATTAGGCATTAATTTAGGATGAGGATAAGAAGATAATCCATTTCCATCAACTTCTTGTCTAAAATTATCAATTTGCTTAATGGATAAGCGACCTTCTAAAAATGCTCTCGCATAAATACCAGGAGAAATATGACCTTGAAAATAAACTAAATCACCACCATCGTAATTATTTCTAGCACGAAAAAAATGATTAAAACAAACTTCATATATAGTTGCAGATGATTGAAAGGAAGATAAATGTCCTCCTAATTCTAAATTTTTTTTAGATGCACGTAGTACCATCATAATAGCGTTCCAACGAATAGCAGAACGAATTTTTTTTTCTAAAATTAAATCTCCCGGATATTCAATTTCATCTTTATTACTAATTGTATTAATATAATCACTTGTAAAAAAACATTTAAAAAAATTTGATTTATTTATTTTAGATTGTTTTAAAACTCTTTCAATTAAAAAACGAGCTCTTTCAATACCTTCATTTTGAATAACAGATTCAATTGATTCCACCCAATCATTAGTTTCAATTGGATCCACGTCATCATATAAATTTTCTGACATGGTATAAATTCCTTAAATATTATTTTCAATGATAAAATTTATATTAAATTTAAAATATTATATTGATTATTATTTTTGTAAATAAAAATGTTTTAAATAAAGTTGTTATATTTTTTATGAAATAATTAATTATCAATTTCTAAAAAAAATCAATAAAATTAACTATAAAATAATTAATTTTATTGATTTTGTTATTTCCAATTTTTTAAAAAAAATATATAATATAATTTATTTTAATACGTAAAATTATTAAAAACGCAATTTTCTTGTTCATTTACTTTTATAAAAGTAGTTCTTTTAGTTAACTCTTTTAATTTTTGAGCTCCTACATAAGTACAAGAAGATCTAAGTCCACCTAAAATATCACGTATAGTTATATCAACATTTCCTCGAAAAGGTATTTTTACTGTTTTACCTTCTGAAGCACGGTAACCTCTAATTTGTCCAGTATAACGTTTCATTGCAGAAGTAGAACTCATACCATAAAATAACATAAATTTTTTTAAGTTTTCTTTAATAATTTCTCCAGAACATTCATAATGACCAGACAACATTCCACCTAACATGACAAAATCTGCACCACCTCCAAAAGCTTTAGCAATATCTCCGGGTACAACACAACCACCGTCACTAATAATTTGACCATTTAATCCATGCGCAGCATCTGCACATTCAATAATAGCTGAAAGTTGAGGGTAACCTACTCCTGTTTTTACTCTTGTAGTACAAACAGAACCTGGTCCAATACCAACTTTAACTATATCAGCACCTGATAAAATTAATTCTTCTACCATTTCTCCAGTTACAACATTACCAGCACAAATAATTTTACTAGGAAATTTATCGCGTATTTTTTTCAAAAAAGAAACAAAAGACTCAGAATAACCATTAGCAACATCAATACAAATATATTTCAATTCAGAAGATAATGAAAAAATTTTTTGAATTTTTAAAAAATCTAAATCAGATGTACCAATTGATACAATAACATGTTCTAATACTTTATTTGAAGATGTATCAATAAAATTTTTCCATTCATTTAAAGAATAATATTTATGTATTGCTGTTAATATATTAAAATTAGCTAATGATACAGCCATCTGAAACGTTCCAATGGTATCCATATTTGCGGCAATAATAGGAATACCAGACCATTTATTACTAGAATATTTAAAACTAAAAAAACGAATAAGATCCACTTCAGAACGACTTTTTAGAATAGATCTTTTAGGTCTAATTAAAACATCTTTAAAACCTAACTTAATATCTTCTTCAATACGCATAAAATTAATATCCTATAAACACTAAAAAATATAAAAAATAAATATATTTTGTTAAAATATAAAATATTTTATATTATTAAATTTATTATATATAAAAGCTTAAAAAATAATTATGACTTATATTGTAGCACTTACTGGAGGCATTGGTAGCGGAAAAACTACTATTTCTAATAGCTTTAAAAAAATAGGTGTAAATGTTATTGACACTGACATTATCGGAAAAAAAATCATAGAACAAAATATAGAAATATTTAATTCTATCAAAAAAAAATTTGGAAATAGCATATTAAACACAAATCATTCAATAAATAGAAAACTACTTAGAGAATATATTTTCAACAATAAGGAAAATAAGATATGGTTAGAAAATATATTAATTCCTAAAATTTACAAAGAAAGTAAACGACAAATAAAATTAGTAAAATCAATTTGGTGTTTATGGGTAGTTCCATTGCTTATTGAAAAAAAAATGGATAAAATAGCAGATCGTATTCTTTTAGTTGATGCACCTATAAAAACGCAAATAAAACGCATAATAATAAGAGATAAAATTAATTTGTATCAAGCAAAAAACATTCTTTATCAACAAATTAGAAGAAGCAAAAGAATTTTAATTTCAGATGATATTATTTTTAATAATAATAAAAATATCAAAGAATTAAATATGTATGTTTATTATTTAAATTATTTTTATACACATTTATTTGATGTGTATAAATTTAAAAAAACATCAAAAGAAAAAATTTTAAAAAAAAATTATTTAACTAAATTATATTAATTTATTATTAATATTTTTTAACTTTTTTATAACAATATCGTTATCCGTAGGAAATTTAAAAAATTTTAATTTATTTAAATACACCCAAATATACTTATATCCTTCTTTACTGTATGCATTGCCTTGCCATTTTTGAATTAAAAAAAAATATAATTTGTTTTTTTTTTTGATTTTTTTTATATTGAAAAAAACTAAAATTTATTATATTAATTCCGATTTCTTCAAATAATTCACGTTTTAATCCACATATAATACTTTCATTTTCTTTTACTTTTCCACCTGGAAATTCCCATATATTTTTAGTATATTTAATTGGATTTGCTTTCGTAATATAAACTTTATTTTTTTTTAAAATAATGCCGATTGCTATTTTAATATAACTCATAAAATATAGTTAAAATGAATATGTTTAAAAATAAAACTATAAAATTCCATGACAATATTTATACTTTTTATTAGAACCGCAAATACATAATGTATTTCTTCCTATTTTAATATTATCTAATGATTTATCTGAATTAATATTAAAATCAAAGTATTTTTTTGCACGAGAGACATCTAATTTACTAAGAAACAATACAACTTCGTATTTTAGTAATTCTAACATGTTAGAAAACATATTAAAAGATTCTATTTTATACTCTTGTTTAGGATCTTTTTGTGCATAACCACGAAGATGAATACCTTGCCTCAAATAATTCATAGCTGATAAATGATCTTTCCAAAGATCATCTAATGTTTGTAACATAATAGATTTCTCTATTTTTCTAATATTTGAATAACCTATTAAAACTTCTTTAGTTTCATAATTTTTTTGTGCAATATCAATAATTTTTTTTACAATATCATCATCGCTTAAACAAGAATCTTTTTCCATCCATTCTAAAATTGATATATATATATTAAATTCAACACTTAATCTTTTTTCTAAATCTAAAATTTTCCAATTGTTTTTTTCAATATTTTTATTAATATACTCTTTAATTATAGAATTTAAGACATCTATTAAAATATCATTAATAATATTTTTTATATTTTCAGAATCGATTAATTTATTACGTTGAGCATAAATTACACAACGTTGTTCATTATAAACATCATCATATTCTAATAATTGTTTTCTAATATCAAAATTTCTATTTTCTACTTTTTTTTGAGCATTTTCAATTGCTTTAGTAACCCATGGATGCTCAATAGATTCATTTTCAGATAATCCCAATTTACGCATCATATTAATTATTTTTTTAGATATAAAAATTCTCATTAATGAATCTTCCATTGATAAATAAAAACGAGAAGATCCACTATCCCCTTGTCGACCTGATCGTCCTCTTAACTGATTATCAATACGACGTGATTCATGACGTTCTGTACCAATAATGTGTAAACCACCAGATAATACAACTAAATCATGTTCTTTTTTCCATTTTTTTTTAATTTCTTCAATTTGCTCTAAAGTAATTTTTTTATTCAATTTAGAATCTATGCTCCCTCCTAATACTATATCTGTACCTCTTCCCGCCATATTAGTAGCAATTGTTACTGATTTAGATTTTCCAGCTTGAGCTATAATTTCTGCTTCTTGTGCATGAAATTTTGCATTCAAAACGTTATGTTTAATATTCAACTCTTTTAATTTTTTTGAGATAATTTCTGATTTCTCAATAGATACTGTTCCAACTAAAACAGGTTGATTTTTTTTAATACAACTTTGAATATCTTTCAAAATAGCATGTATTTTTTCTTTTTCAGTCATATATACTAAATCTGGCATGTCTTTTCTTATCATTGGTTTATTTGTAGGTATAACAATTGTATTCAAATTATAAATAGAATTAAATTCATATGCTTCAGTTTCAGCAGTACCTGTCATACCTGCTATTTTTTTATATAAACGAAAATAATTTTGAAATGTAATAGATGCTAAAGTTTGATTTTCATTTTTTATAGAAACTTGTTCTTTAGCTTCTATTGATTGATGTAATCCATCCGACCATCTTCTTCCAGGCATAGTTCTACCTGTATGTTCGTCTACAATAATTACACTATTATTTTTAACAATATAATCTACATCTCGAACAAATAATTTATGGGCACGTAAGGCCGATATAACGTGATGCATTAATATAATATTGTTTGAAGAATATAATGATTCATTTTTTTTCATTAACTTTTTACTTATTAATAACTGTTCAATTTTAATTAGCCCCCTTTCAGTTAAATAAATTTGCTTTGATTTTTCATCTATCGAAAAATGACCTTGACCTTGAAAATGATCTGAATCTTCTTGTTTTTGAGAATTTAATAATGGTACTATTTTATTAATTTCTTTATATAAAAAAGAACTATCTTCTGAAGGACCTGAAATAATTAAGGGTGTTCTAGCCTCATCTATTAAAATAGAATCTACTTCATCAATTAATGCATAATTTAATTCACGTTGAACTCTTTCTTCTTTAGAAAAAACCATATTATCACGCAAGTAATCAAATCCATATTCATTATTTGTACCATAAGTAATATCACAAGAATAAGCATATTTTTTTTGAGTAAAAGACATTTCAGATAAATTCAATCCTACTGATAAACCAAGAAATTCAAATAATGGGGCATTTTTTTTGGCATCTCGTTCAGCTAAATAATCATTCATAGTAACTATATGAACACCCTTTCCTGATAAAGCATTTAAATATGCAGGAAGAGTCGATGTTAAAGTTTTTCCTTCTCCTGTTCTCATTTCTGCAATACATTGTTTGTTTAAAACTATTCCACCAAGCATTTGAACATCAAAATGACGCATATTAAAAATACGTTTACTTGCTTCTCTAACTGTAGCAAAGGATTCTACTAACAAATTATTAATATCTTCTCCTTTTTTTAATCTTAATTGAAATGATTTAGTATTTTTTTGAAGCTGCTTATCTGAAAATTTTTCAAAAGATTTTTCTAAACAATTGATTTCCGAAACAATTTTATTATATTTTTTTAAAATACGATCATTATAATTTCCGAAAATTTTTTTCAAAAATGTCATTAACATATTATAAATCTCAAATTATATTTTTATCACGATTTAATAACGTTTATATAACTTATAAAAAATAAATTTAATTTTAAAAATTTATTAAATTTTACAGTTATAAGTTTAAAATAAATAAATGCTAAAAAATTTTATATTTATTATTTTTTTGTAAAATATTTCCTTAAATATATATGTTTATTATGTACCTTTTTAGGATTAAAAAACCATATTGGTATAGATTTTGTATATTCATAATTTTTTTTAAAAAATAGTTGACCAGTATCATTCATATAAAAAAAACGAATATTTTTAGGTGGATGTAATATTAATGGTGTAGGATATTGATATTTGAGATATTTTTGATAAACTCGCATTGCACCGGAAGAACCATATAATTTAGTTGATTTATTATTATCGCGTCCTATCCAAGTAATCACAATTTGTTTTCCATCTATTCCTACAAACCAACTATCTACTAAATTATTTGTAGTGCCAGTTTTTCCAGCTAAAGACAAATGTTTAAATAAAACGCCTAAACTTTTAGCTGTTCCAGAAGTTACAACTTTTTGCATAGCATATAATGTCAAATATGCTGCTTCAGAAGAAGCGATCTTTTTTGATTCTGGTAGACTTTGATATAATATTTTTCCATTATCAGAAATGATAAATCTGACTGAAGACAACAATGATTTATAACCTCCATTTGAGATTACTTGAAAAACTTGAGCAACTTCGATAGGTGTCAAATTAATAGATCCTAGTGATATTGCAGGAAAAGGACTTAAATATTTTTTAGAAATACCTAAATTGATCCAATTTTTTATTAATGCAGTAAGACCTATATCAACACTCAAATTTACTATAGGTATATTAATGGAATGAGTTAGTGCATCTAACATCGTTACTTGTTCATTAAATGCATTATTATTATTCTTTGGAATCCAATAGCTACCGTTTTCTAATCTAACTGCAATAGGATAATCAGATAACCATGTATTTAAATTATATTTTTTAGGATTTGATAAAGCGTTTAAATAAATCACTGGTTTAGATAAAGAACCAATAGAACGACGAGCTTGTAAAGCACGATTATAACTAGAAAATATTGGATTAGAATCGCCAATAAGAGCATTGATTTCACCATTAAATTTATCTACTACAACCATTGCAATTTCTAAATCTTTTAATTGTTTTTTATTTTTCAATAATGGAATACTTATTTTAACAGCTTTTTCAATAGCATTTTGTGATAAAGGATCTAAAGTGGTAAATATTTTTAAACCTGATAAATTTTCAGTTATATTTTTTAATTTTTGTTTTACTTCTATTTGAATAAGCTGCAAAAAATCAGGATGATCTGAAATAACAAATCCTTTTGGATAAATATTTAAAGGTCGCTTAGAGAGTTTTATATAAATTTCTTTGTCAATTAATTTTTGATTATACAGAGTTAACAAAACTAAATTTCTTCTATTTAAAGCAAGTCCTGGATTATTCCAGGGATTGTATAAAGAAGCTCCTTTTACCATACCAACTAATAAAGCATATTGATCTAATGTTAATTCATCAATCGGTCGACCAAAATAATAAAAACTAGCAAGTGGAAATCCTCTAATTTGTTCATTTCCATCTTGTCCTAAATAAACCTCGTTTAGATATAACTCTAAAATACGGTCTTTTGCATAAAATGAATCCAAAATTAATGCCATATACATTTCGTTTATTTTTCTATATATTGAACGAACATTAGTTAAAAAAAGATTTTTAACTAATTGTTGAGTTAGAGTACTACCTCCTTGAATGGTTTTTCCTGCCATCATATTAACTAATAAAGCTCTAATAATAGATGATATATTAATTCCATCATGTTGATAAAAATTTTTATCTTCAACTGCTAATAATGTTTTAATTAAAATCATTGGATATTTCGAACGAGGTAAATAAATACGTTTTTTACCATTAAATGAATTTAATACATTTATCAATTTTGGTTCTAAACGAAAAAAATTAAAATCACGACAATTTTCAATATTTTGAATTTTTAATAAAGAATTCTTCTTAAAAACCAATTTTACATAAAGTTCACTCTCCCTAATATCAGGAAAATCAAAAGCACGACGTATAAATTGTATATTATTACCGTATATATTATATTCTCCAGGAAACATGATTCTATTAACTTTCCTATACATATTTTTTTTTAATAACGTTTCGACTTCATTTTTAGAAAATATACTACCTGGTTCTAAATTTATTATTCGACTATATATTGAAGTAGGAAGATTCCACACTTTACCATCAATTAAATTTCTTATCTTTATGTATAAAAAAAAACCATAAAAAATAATTAAAATCAATATTAGAATAAAAATGTATCCTAATAATCTAATTTTTTTTTTATTCGTATACATTAAAGACCTTATTAAATATTTTGTATTAAAAAAATTATATATTATAGAAAGAAATCAAAAATTTTAAAAATTATTATCATATTTTCATAAAAATATCTTCAAATCTTGGTAAATTAAAATATGAAGGATATTCAACATGTAATAAATATAAACCCTTAGCTGGAGCAGTTGGACCTGCATAATTTCGATTTTTTTTTTTAATAAATCCTTCATTATGTTTTCTTTTTCTATAAAATTTATTTGAATTAAAGAACCAACAATATTCCGTACCATATGATATAAAAAAGAATTAGCTGTAATATCAATAACAACATAATTATTTATACGATAAACACTGATTTTAGTTATTTTCCTCCAAGAAGAATGAGATTGACAATCTGATGCTTGAAAAGAAGAAAAATCATGATCTCCTAATAAATGTTGAGCTTCAGAATTCATTTTTAAAACATTTAAATTTTTATAAATATGATTAGAATTTTTATATAAAATACTAGAACGGCAAATATTATTATATATCAAATAACGATAAGTACGTCTCATAGCACTAGTTCGAGCATTAAAACAATCTGGAACCTCTTTAACCCATTTGATTGAAATATTTTTAGACAAATAAGTATTAACACCTACTGTCCAAGAATATTCACTTCTAACAGAGGTTGTTTTGAAATGGATTACTTGACCTATACTATGAACACCCGCATCAGTTCGACCTGCACAAATAACACTAACATCATGATTAGCAACTTTAGATAAACAGTTTTCTACTTCTTCTTGAATAGAAATATGTTTTTTTTGACGTTGCCAACCATGATAATATTCTCCATTATATTCAATTCCTAAAGCAATTTTTTTTTTTTGTATCATCTGTAATTTTCCTTATTTATAAAAATATTGTTAATAGTTTAAATAAAATAGAATCAAATAAATCTATGGCTTATAAAAAATATTCAATTAAAGTTTGTGTTAAGATCAATTCATCTTTTTTTAAAAATAAAATATATAACATATGAAAGTATTTATAAATTATTTATAATATATACTTATTAATATAAAAAATATTAAAATTTTTTAAAATTTTATAATAGAATTTTTTACTAGGACAATACTATGGAAAAAAACAAACAAAAAAAAAAATCCTCCTTAAATGTTCTTTCTATTGCTGGTTTAAAACCTTATCAAAAAAAAATAGACGAAGAATATATGAATGAAAATCAAATGTTACATTTTAAAAAAATTCTTGAAACATGGAAAAACCAACTAAAATGTGAAGTGAATCATACTTTACTATATATACAAGATAAATCGACTAATTTCCCAGATCCAATTGATAGAGCAACACAAGAAGAAGAATTTAGTTTAGAATTACGAAACCAAGACAGAAGTCGTAAATTAATAAAAAAAATTGAAATCACCTTAAAAAAAATAAAAAATAATGATTTTGGTTATTGTAATTCTTGTGGAATTGAAATTGGAATACGTCGTTTAGAAGCTAGACCAACCGCAAGTTTATGTATTGATTGTAAAACATTAGCAGAAATTAGAGAAAAACAAATGGCTGGGTAGTACATAGAGATTAGGATATTCGATTGATATATTAAATTATCTCGAGTATCCTTTAAATAAATTTATATTAAATTAACTTATTTAAAAAAATCAGGTTAAAAATGGAATCTATTAATATTTCTACTTTACAAAATTGGAAAAATAAAAAAAACAAATTTGCTGCAATTACAGCATATGATTTTAGCTTTGCTAAATTATTTTCGAATCAAGGCATTCCAGTTATACTTGTTGGAGATTCTCTGGGTATGACAATTCAAGGTCATAATTCAACCATACCTGTAACAGTTAACAATATTGAATATCACACAAAAGCAGTAAGAAAAGGTGCACCAAATGTTTTTTTAATATCTGATTTACCATTTATGTCTTATTGCGAAATTAATCAGACGCTAAAAAATACTGCTAAAATTATTCAATCTGGTGCTAATATGATTAAAATAGAAGGTGGTAAAAATTTAATTCATATTATTAAAGCATTATCGAACCAATCTATCTTAATATGTGGACATATAGGACTAACTCCACAATATACAAACTATTTAGGTGGATATAAAGTCCAAGGAAAAACTGAGAAAAAAGCAAATGAAATAATAGACGAAGCTTTATCTCTTGAAGACGCTGGAATTAAAATGCTAGTATTAGAATGCATTCCCGCAAAATTAAGTAAAATAATTACTGAAAAATTATCGATTCCAGTAATTGGAATTGGAGCTGGAAACTATACTGATGGACAAATATTAGTAATGCAAGATTTATTAGGTATTACTGAAAATAAGAAACTAAAATTTGTGAAAAATTTTCTTTCAGATAGTGGAAGTATTCAAAATGCAATAAAAATGTATATTAATGAAGTAAAAAACGGAACTTTCCCTAATGAAAAATATAGTTTTTAAAAAATAAAATATCATGTATATAATAAACAAAACAAACGATTTATTTAAAAAAATTCAACTTTTTAAAAAAAAACAAAAGATAATAGGTTTAGTACCTACCATGGGTAATTTACATGAAGGCCATATAAAATTAATTTTACTGGCTAAAAAATATGTAGATATTGTTATTGTAAGTATTTTTATTAATCCTATGCAATTTGAAAACATATCAGACTTTAAAAAATATCCTCAAACCTTCTTAAACGATTGCTCAATACTAAAAAATATTAAAATAGATGTTATATTTGCTCCTAAGATCTCTGAAATTTACCCCAATGGTACAAAAATGCATACATATATTGAAGAACCTAAATTATCTAATATTATTGAAGGAAAATCACGACCTGGACATTTTATAGGTGTAACAACAATAATTAGTAAATTATTTAATTTAATACAACCTAATTTTGCATTTTTCGGAGAAAAAGATTATCAACAATTGTTAATTATAAAAACTTTTGTTCAAGAATTGAATTATCAAATAAAAATTATTAGTTTACCTACCATTCGATTAAAAAATGGATTGGCTTTTAGTTCAAGAAATAGATATTTAAATGAAGTAGAATTACAAAAAGCTCCTTTTTTATATAAAGTTATAAAAAAAACTGCAGATATTATTATAAAAAATAATGGTGATAAATTAGATAAAACTATTGATTTAGCAAAAAAATATCTAATAAAAAAAGGATTCATAATTGATATATTTAACGTATATAACTCTAAAAAACTAAGTTTTTTTTCTAAAGAAAATAAAAAAAATATTATTCTCGCATCTGTTTGGTTAGGTAATACTCGTTTAGTTGATAACAAGAAATTTATCTTATTAAATTAAAAAATTTATTTATTATTAAATACTACTTTTCCAATATATGGTAGATAACGATAACATTGAGCATAATCTATTCCATATCCAACTATAAATTCATCAGGTATAGAGAAACCTATAAAATCAATATTAATATTCACTTCACGACATTCAGGTTTATCTAAAAGTGTACAAATTGATAAAGATTTTGGGTTTCTTAACTTTAAAATACCTAAAACTTTACTTAAAGTTTTTCCGGAATCAATAATATCTTCAACAATTAAAACATTTTTATTATAAATATCTTCATCTAAATCTTTTATGATTTTTACATCTCCACTCGATATAATTCCACGTCCATAACTAGACGTGGTCATAAAATCAATTTCATGTTCAATTTTTATGTTACGACATAAGTCAGCTATAAACACAAATGAACCACGTAATAAAGCAATCAATATCATTTTATTTTTACTGTTTTTATATTTTCTAGTAATTTCTCGACCTAATTCACGAACACGAATACCTAATTCTGTTTCAGAAAAAATCACTTTAATCGTATGTTTCATAATATTAACTAAGTTTTTAATTTAAATTATATTTTTATTATACTAAAAATAATCTAATTCATTTTTATAAAAATTAAAAGTATTTATAGAATAAGATTTCTATACAAAATTAAAAACTGAAATATTTATTTTTTAAACTATTGCAATGATAATAATCATTATGTTATAAAAATCACTACATTTTAGAACACTAATTAAAATATTTTATGCAAAATTATTCTATAATTTTTATTTTTAATGTATTTTAAAAATAAATATTTTAAATATAAAAACCTTAAAAAATAATTTGTTATTTAAAATTACTATATAAACATAATAAATTTTTTAATAATACATTATGCTTTTTTAATATTTAAAAAAAAAACTAATTTTATGTTAAAATTAATAACATATTCAATATAAGTTATACTAAAGATAAAAATTTAAATATATTTTCAATTACAAATCTAATTCTTGTTAAAAAACTACCTAACAAACTAATTAAATTAATTTAGCCATTTATTAATTCGACCTCTCAAGGTATTACATATATAAGAATATTAATATCTATTTATAATCTTATCGCAATAGAATAACTATTCTGGTTTACTATAAATAAACTTACATATAATGTAGGAGTAATATATTTTTAATAAAAAATTAATTATAAATAATATAAGTTTTTTATGAAATAAATTTAAGGATTCATAAAATATGAAAATATTAAAATTTGGTGGCACTTCATTAGCTAATGCAGAAAAATTTTTATGTGTAGCTGATATTATAGAAAAAAATAAAAATAACGAACAAGTTGCTATAGTTCTTTCAGCTCCAGCTAAGATAACGAACTATTTAGTTAATATTGCTGAAAACAATATTGATATTAATAAAATATTAAAAAACATTAATCTTGCAGAAAACATATTTATTGAAATAATAGAAAATATTAAAAAAATAGAATCTAAATTTTTATACAAAGAAACAAAAAAAACAATAAAGATAGAATTTAATAAATTAAAAAAAACTATAGATAGTATTAAAATACTAAAAAAATATCCTGAAAAGGTACAAGCTATTATAATGTCTATCGGAGAAATACTTTCGATTCATATTATGAAAAATGTATTAAAATCGAGAGAACATCAAATTACTATTATAAATCCTATTAAAAATATGATATCTATAGGAACTTTTTTAAATTCTAAAATAAATATAAATGAATCTAAAAAATGCATTAATAAAATAAATATCAATAAAAATCATATTATTTTAATGCCAGGATTTATTGCAGGTAACGAACAAGGTGAATTAGTAATATTAGGAAGAAATGGATCAGATTATTCTGCAGCAGTATTAGCATGTTGTTTAAATGCTCAGTTATGTGAAATTTGGACTGATGTTGACGGTGTATTCACTTCAGATCCAAAAAAAATATCTAATACTGTTTTATTAAAGTCAATATCATATGAAGAAACAATGGAATTATCTTATTTTGGGGCGAAAGTTTTACATCCACGAACTATTGAACCACTTAAAGATTTTAATATTCCTTGCGTAATTAAAAATACTTATAATATTCAATCTCAAGGTACATTAATTTGTAAAAAGAATACATTCGATGAAAAAATTCTGAAAGGTGTAACTAATTTAGATAATATTACAATGTTTACATTATCTGGTATTTTACTAAGACAAAATAATAATGTAATACAAAAAATATTTAATTTAATTTCGGAAGAAAATATTAATATTATATTAATTACTAAGTCATCATCAAAAAATAATTTTAGCTTTTGTACGCAAGATAAAGACAGACAAAAAATTCTTATTTTAATTAATAAAGCATTTAAATTAGAATTTAAAGAAAATCTATTAAATAACATTAATATCACTAATGATTTATCCATATTATCTGTAGTTGGATTTAATATTTCTAAAAAACATGATATTGCTTCAAAAATTTTTTACGCTTTAGGAAAATCTAAAATTAATATTCTTGCAATTTCGCAGGGATCTTCAAAACATTCTATATCAATCGTGATTAAAAAAGAAAAAATTTTACAAAGTATGCAAAATGTACATAATGCATTATTTTGTAATAAAAAAATTATTAATGTTTTTTTAATTGGAGTAGGTGGGGTAGGAAAAGAATTAATTAAACAAATATTACAACAAAAAAATTTTTTAGCACATAAAAATATAGAAATAAAAATACGAACTATCGCAAATTCTAAGAAAATATTATTTTTAAATGATTTAATGGAATTACAAGATTGGGAAACACATTTAAAAAACTCAAAAGAAAAATTTAATCTTAAAATATTAAATAAATTATTAGAAGATAATTCTTTTTTAAATTCTGTTTTAATTGATTGTACTTCTGACGATATTTTATCTAAACAATATGTTAATTTTCTTTCAAAAGGATTTCATGTAGTTACATCAAACAAAAAAGCTAATACTAGTTCTTTAAAATATTATAATGATATTAGACAAACTGAATTAAAAGAACATAAAAAATTTTTATATGAAACCAATGTAGGTGCAGGATTGCCTGTTTTACAAACGTTACGAAATTTAATTAACACAGGTGATGATCTAATTTGCTTTAAAGGTATATTATCTGGTTCCTTGTCATTCATATTCGGAAAATTAGAAGAAAATATTTTATTATCAGATGCTACTAAAAAAGCTAAGGATCTAGGTTTTACAGAACCAAATCCGTATGATGATTTATCAGGCATAGATGTTGCGAGAAAATTATTAATATTAGCACGTGAAGTGGGATATAAAGTAGAATTAAAAGATATTGAAATTGAACAAATATTACCTGAAAAATTTAAAAAATATAAAAATACTAAAGAATTTCTAGATAAATTAAAAGAAATAGATATCCCTTTTATGGAAAAAGTTAAAAAAGCAAAAAATTCAGGGAAAGTACTACGTTTTGTTGGAACAATAGAAAAAAAAGGGAGATGTTCAGTAAAAATTGAAGAAATACATATAGATAATCCATTATATAAAGTTAAAAATGGCGAAAATGCACTGACATTTTATACAAATTATTATCAACCGATCCCTCTTGTTTTAAGAGGATATGGTGCTGGTAATAATGTTACTGCCTCTGGAGTATTTTCCGACCTACTACGTACAATATTATAAACGTCAGTGTGGAGTACAGTAATGATTAAAATTTATGCACCAGCTTCTATTGGTAACGTTGGAGTTGGATTTGATATTTTAGGTGCAGCCATTGAACCAATAAATGGTGATTTATTAGGTGATTGTGTAACAATACAATTATCAGAAAATTTTGAACTACTTAATAAAGGAATTTTTTCTAATCAATTACCTGTCAATAATAAACAAAACATTGTTTGGAAATGTTGGTATAAATTCTGTAGAGTAATTAATAAAAACATTCCAGTTTCTATAGTTTTAGAAAAAAATTTACCAATTGGTTCTGGACTTGGATCTAGTGCTTGTTCTATAGTTGCTACTTTGGTTGCAATTAATGAAATTTTTGATAACCCATTAAATAAAAAAGAACTACTATCTCTTATGGGCGAAATAGAAGGGGAAATATCAGGAAGTATTCATTATGATAACGTTGCTCCATCGTATCTTGGAGGGATTCAGTTAATCTTAGAAGATGATGATGTAATCAGTCAACAAATTCCACATTTTAAAACTTGGTTTTGGATCGTGGCTTGGCCAGGAATAAAATTATCTACTGCAGAAGCAAGAAAAATTTTACCTAAAAAATATACACAAGATATATGTATTAAAAACAGTCGTTGTTTAGCTAGTTTTATTCATGCTTCATACAGTCAACAATCTGATTTAGCAGCAAAATGTATGAAAGAATTTATAGCAGAACCATATCGTAGCAAACTATTACCTGATTTTTTAAAAAATAAAGAACAAATTAAAAAGTTAGGTGCGATAAGTTGTGGTATATCAGGATCAGGTCCAACCATTTTTGCTATTTCAGAAAATATTGAAAATGCCCAAAAAATATCTTTATGGTTAACAAAAAATTATTTACAAAATAAAACAGGATTTGTTCATATTTGTTATATAGATACAAAAGGTGTTCGAAAAATAGGATAAAAAATGAAACTTTATAATTTAAAAAATCATAGCGAACAAGTTAATTTTGAAACTGCCATCAAACTTGGACTGGGACAACAACAAGGATTATTTTTCCCAGTAGAAATACCAATTATTACACCTTTTGAATTATCAGAAATGCTAAAAATGGACTTTATTACAAGAAGTACTGAAATACTCTATAAATTTATTGATAATGAAATATCTAAAAAAGTATTATATGAACATGTAAAAAAAGCATTTTCATTTAAAAAACCATTAAAAGTTTCAATTAATCAAAATATAAGTTGTTTCGAATTATTTCATGGACCAACATTAGCATTTAAAGATTTTGGAGCTCGTTTTATGGCTCAAATGATTTTTTTTCTAAATAAAAAAAATGAAAATTTTACTATTTTAACTGCAACATCAGGAGACACTGGTGCTGCAGTCGCGCATGCATTTTATAAAATGAAAAATATTCGAGTAATCATTTTATATCCAAAAGGAAAAATTAGTTCATTACAAGAACAATTATTTTGTACTTTAGGGGAAAACATAACAACAATATCAATTAATGGAAGTTTTGATGACTGTCAGAATTTAGTTAAAAAAGCTTTTGATGATAAAAAATTAAAAGAATCAATAGGTTTAAATTCTGCTAATTCTATTAATATTAGTCGATTATTAGCTCAAATATGTTATTATTTTGAAGCTTTTTCATTAATTTCAGAAAAAGAAAGAAAAAAATTAGTTATAGCCGTTCCATGTGGTAATTTTGGAAATTTAACAGCTGGATTATTAGCAAAATCTCTTGGTTTACCAATTAAATCTTTTATAGCATGTACAAATTCTAACGATACTGTTCCAAGATTTTTAAAAAATAAACAATGGCAACCAAAAAAAACTATATCTACAATTTCTAATGCTATGGATATTAGTCAACCAAATAATTGGCCAAGAATTGAAGAGTTATTTCGTAGAAATAATTGGGATTTAAGTGATTTAAGATTTGGTAGCGTATCAGATAAAAGCACAAAAGAAGCCATTAAAGAACTTTTTGAATTAGGATATACTTCAGAACCACATGCTGCGATTGCATATCGATTATTGACTAATCAACTCAAAGAAAATGAGTATGGTTTATTTTTAGGTACAGCACATCCATCAAAATTTAAAGACACTGTCGAAAAAATTGTAAAAAGTAGTATTACTTTACCAAATGAAATTAAATCTCGAATGGATTTACCCTTATTATCTTATAACATAAATCCAGATTTTAACAAACTTAAAGAGTTTTTATTAAATAAATAAAAACAAAAAATTAGAGAGGATAACTTTTTCCTCTCTAAAAAATAAATAAATAAATACATGTTATGTTAAGCTTATTAAATCATTAAATTAATTTTAAATATTAAATAAAAAATTGACAATATCACCATCTTCAATTTTATAATCTTTTCCTTCAATTTTACATTTACCCATTTCTTTAACTTTAATTTCACTTTTATATTGAATAAAATCTAAATACTTAATAATTTGAGCACGAATAAATCCTTTACTAAAATCACTATGTATTTTTGCGGCTGCTTGAATACTGGTACTACCATTAGGTATAGACCAAGCATGAACTTCTTTAACACCAACTGTAAAAAATGTTATTAAATCAAGCATTTTGTATCCATTTTGGATAATTTTATTTAATGCTAAGTTTTTTATATTAAAAGCTTTCATAAAATCTTTTTGTTCTTTTTCATTCATTTTTGCTAAATCTAATTCTAAGTTGGAAGAAATAGGTATAACTAGGGAATTTTCTTTTCTTCCTATTTCATATAAATCATTTAATAAAATTAAAGATTCTTTGTTTTCATTAATATTAGCAATATATATTGTTGGCTTTAAAGTTAAAAATCGAAAATCACTAACTATTTTTTTTTCTGTTTCATTAAGTTTTAATGTTTTAAGCATTAAAAAATTTTTTAAATGATTTATACATTTATTTAAAATAAATAATTTTTTTTCTACTTCATCTCGATTATGTTTTAAATTTTTTTCTAATTTTAATATAGATTTTTCACACGTATCAAAATCAGATAATATAAGTTCAGAATTAATTATATCTACATCATTTTTGGGGTCAATTTTATTATAAACGTGGCTAATATTATCATCTTTAAAACAACGTACAACATGGATGATAGCTTGAGTATCCCTAATATTACTTAAAAACTGATTTCCCAAACCTTCACCTTTAGAAGCGCCTTTAACTAAACCTGCAATATCAACAAATTCTATATATGTAGTTACTATTTTTTTAGGAGAAATAATTTTAGATAGTTCGATAATACGCGTATCAGGTACTGAAATTATTCCAACATTTGGTTTAATAGTACAAAAAGGAAAATTTGCAATTGCAGAATTTCCTTTAGTTAAGGCATTAAATAAAGTAGATTTTCCAACATTAGGAAGCCCTATAATGCCACATTTAAAACCCATATTTATATACCTTAGAATAAAAAATTTTATTTTATATTAATAAAAATAATTAATATTTAACTATAAATTACTAGTTAATAATGCATAAGTTTGTTCAATAGCATTTTGAATAGACATGTTAATTAAGTTAATTTCTTGTATTATAGGTTCTGAAAGAACAAAAGATGGTATTTCCGTCTTATTTTTTGGTCGACCAATGCCAATTCTAAACCTATAAAAATCTGTTTTTATATTAAAATTATTAATAACACTTCTAAGTCCGTTATGACCACTATGTCCATAACTATATTTTAACTTTACTATTCCAGATTCTAAATCTAAATCATCATGTGCTATTAATATTTCATTTAAATTAATATTATAAAAAACAGCTATTTTATATATTGCGCTACCATTTATATTCATAAAAACATTAGGTATAAATAATTTAACATTATTTGAATGTACATTAATAGAAGTAGTAAAACCAAGAAATTTTTTTTCTTCTCTTAATGATTTATCAAAACGTTTTGCTAAAGAATAAATATACCAAGATCCTACATTATGACGTGTATGGTGATATTTATTTTTAGGATTAGATAATCCTACAATCATTTTAATAGTATACAAAAATAATCCTTTAATATCTCTTGATTGATATTTTTAAAAAACATATAATAATCAATATTATATGTTTAAAAATATAGAATTTAAATATTTTTTTTATTACAAAATATAATCAATAAATTTTTATTTTTGCAAACGATTATCTACTTCATCCCAATTTACTACATTCCAAAATGCTTTAATATAATCCGATTTTCTGTTTTGATATTTTAAATAATAAGCATGTTCCCAAAGATCTAAACCTAAAATAGGATCACCATAGGTATTTGATATTAATTTCCCCATTAATGGATTATCTTGATTTATAGTAGATACTATATTGAGTTTTTCATCTTGATTTACCAACCAAACCCAACCTGAACCAAAATGTTGCATAGCAACATTTTCGAATTGATTTTTAAAAGATTCAAAGCTTCCAAAACTTTTTTCTAATATAGACTTTATACTATTATTTAATACAGTATTTATCTTTAAAGATTTCCAAAAAAAACTATGATTTATATGACCACCTGCATTATTACGTAATGCATTTTTATTTTCTAAACTGATTTCATTGAATATAGATATTAACTCTTCAATTGAAAGAGAAGAAAAAGCTGTATCTTTTAAAATAGCATTAGTATTGTTGATGTAATTTTGATGATGTTGTGTATGATGAATTTTCATTGTTACTTCGTCAAAATAAGGCTCTAAAGAATTATATAAATAAGGTATCGAAGGTAAAGAATAAGCCATTTTTATAGTCCTATGAAAGTATAAAGTATTATACAAAAATTAAATTAAAAATTTGATCTTAAATATTATGTTAAATTATAGTACAATTATTATCTAATAAACAAGAATCATCAGAAATATATAAAATAGTATTTAAAATAATTATATAAATCTAAAAATTATTTATTTTTTAAAAATTTTTTTGTTATTTTTTATTTAATTAATTTTAAATACTTTCTTTATTATCATAATTTTAATAATAAAAATAAATTTTATTAAATAAAAACAATAAGTTTTTTAAATGAGATGTAAATGTCTACAAAGAAAGAATTTAATCTACTAAATAATCGATTTCGCAATTTTTATCCTGTTGTTATCGATATCGAAACAGCTGGTTTCAATCCAAAAACCGATGCAATATTAGAAATTGCTTTAATAACTTTAAAAATGGATAAATTGGGATGGTTACATAAAGCAAATACACTTCATTTTCATATAAAACCTTTTAAAGGATCGATTATTAACCCCAATGCTATTGCATTTAATAAAATTGATCCATTTAATCCATTACGCGGCGCTATTAGCGAAAAATTAGCAATTGAATCAATATTAGAAACAGTAAGAAACGGAATAAAACAAGAATGTTGTAGTAAAGGTATTGTAGTAGCACATAATGCAAATTTTGATCATAATTTTTTAATGTCTGCAATAAAAAGAGTTCAAATTAAAAAAAATCCATTTCATGAATTTGTTACTTTTGATACAGCTTCGTTAAGTGCATTAGTTGTAGGCGAAACTGTTTTATCAAAAGCATGTAAAGCTATTGGATTAACATTTGATAATAATCAAGCTCATTCTGCACTTTACGATACTCTACAAACTGCAAATCTTTTTTGTGAATTAGTAAATCGTTGGAAATATTTAGGTGGCTGGCCAGTAAATATAAAAAATAAAAGTATTCTTATTCAATAAAAAATATTATTTCAGTTGCTTATAAGTTTTTAAAAACTATAAAAAGATATGACATAAATAATAATTTTAATTAAAAATGTCATATCTTTTTTAAAAAATATAAATTAAATTTTATTTCTTATGTTTTTTTATTGTTTTAGATACTAATTTCTGTAATTCTCCCGTTTGTAACATGTCTACTATAATACTACAACCTCCAACTAATTCACCATCTATCCATACTTGAGGAAAAGTAGGCCAATTTGCATATTTAGGAAGCTCTCTTCTAATATCTTCATGTTCTAAAATATCAACATATGCAAATTTTTCTCCACATACTGAAAGTGCTTGTACAGCTTGAGCAGAAAAACCACAACTAGGGGATTCAGGTGTTCCTTTCATGTAAATTAAAATAATATTATCTTGAATTTGACGTTCTATTTTTTTAATGACATCCATAGATTATTCCTTTTTTTAGATCTATAAATCTTAAAATATTAAAAATAATTTTAGATTACAAATAGTTTAGAATATTTTATAGACAATTTTGTTTTTTTTTGTAATACTAATCAACTAAATATTTTAAAATAAAGCTTGGGGCTGTTTTGGATTCGACAAAATTATCAAAAAAATAAAGTGCATGCCGAGGAACGGTTTGCCTCGTAAAAAGCCGTAAAAAAATAGCTACAAATAACAAACAAAACTACGCATTAGCAGCTTAAAAAACTAAATAATGCCCTTTATTCTCAACATTACCTCTTTTATAACGAGAAATTATTAAAGGTTATTTTATTAAAGAGCAACGTGTAATAAAACTTGATATTTACACGATAGTATTTTTCAAGATATGTTCCTAAAATGAGTTTTTCCAAATTAGGAAAAGAATTTAATATTAAGAAAAACTAAGCATGTAGTACCTTTATTTATAGAAATTTTGGACGCGGGTTCAAATCCCGCCAGCTCCAAAATTTTTAAATATTATTTAATTTATTCAATATTAAAATAAAAAACTTTATTTTTTTTAAAAAAAATATTTAATGTTACTTTTTTACATATGTTTTTTTTAGACTGTTCAAAAAAAACATAATGATATGAATCACTAAATGAATCAGAAATTATCGGACTTCCAAATACGTAAATTATTTGTTCTCTTGTCATATCTTTATAATTTTTTTTAAACTCATCTAAATTTAAACAAAATTCATTCATCCTATAATTATAATTTTTATTACCTAAAAATGAACAACTGGTCAATAAAAGGGTTATTAATAATATCTTTATTTTAGAAATTTGAATGTTCATTAATAAATTGTTTCCTAATAATTTACATAAATTTTTTCCAAAAAAATCATAATAGTAACTCATATATAATTTAAATATTTTTATACATATGATATATTAACGTATCCAAAAAAAATTATATAATTTTTAAAAAAAATTTTTAGACCAATTTAATTTTGAAGTTAAAGTTTTAAAATAATTATAACTTTTAGGATGTACAAGATTTAAATAGTAATTGCTTCTTTGTAGTAAAATATATTCATTTTTATTAACAGGAAATACTATTTGACTATCACAACTAATTTTTAAATCTTTTTCTGAATTAGAAAATTTTAAACAAATTACGCTATCACTTCTAATCACCAAAGGTCGAGCTGATAAAGTATGAGGAAACATAGGTATTAATAATATAGCTTCTAAAGAAGTTACTATAATAGGCCCTCCCGCTGATAATGAATAACCTGTAGAACCAGTAGGAGTTGAAACAATTAAACCATCTGAACGTTGTGAAAAAGCAAATTTTTCATCAATATAAACTTCAAATTCAATCATATGAGCAACATGTTTAGGATGTAAAACAACTTCATTAACAGCTATACTAGATTTATAAAGCTTTTGTTTTTTATAAATCTTTACATCTAATAAAAAACGATTTTCTATAAAATACTGTCCAGATAATACTTCTGAAAGTTTTTTAAATCGATTATCAGGATTTAAATCTGTTAAAAAACCTAAATTTCCTCGATTAATACCAATGATTTTAATATTAAAATATGCTAAAATTCGAGCTATGCACAATAAATTTCCATCTCCACCAATTACTATAGCTAAATCGCAAAGTTGACCAATTTCTATTAATGTAGCAGTTTTTGGGTTTTTTAACTTTAACTTTTTAGAAATATCACATTCAATAAAAACTTTATAACCTCTTTTAATTAACCATTTATAAAGTATCTCATGTGTTATTAATGCATTAGATTGACGAGGACGTCCAACAATACCGATACAATTAAAATATTGCTTCATTGCATTAAAATACCTCATGAATCAACTTAAAAGACATATTTAAAAATCTATATTTAACTAATCAGTAATGTTTAAAACGGTGATATTATGGATACTGAAGAAAAACAAAAAAATAACATAAATATTGACAAAAAAAATACAGAAAAAGAAAATATAGAAAAAACAAATAATAATGATAACATCAAAGATAAAAATATAAACGAATTAAACGAATTAA
>NZ_CP034885.1:0-198243 GCF_005083105.1 Buchnera aphidicola (Aphis nerii) | reverse complement strand
TAAACGAATTAAACGAATTAAAAGAGAAAATATCAAATAATGAAAAAAAAATATATGATATACAATTAAGACATTTAGCACATATAGAAAATATAAAAAAAAATGCTGAAATAGAAATTAAAAATATAAAAATTATAAAAAAAGAGCAATTTTTTAAAAAAATTATACCAATTATAGAAGTATTAGAAAATACTTTAACTCTTTCTAAAAAATTAGATTTAAATAAAGAACCTTTAATTCAAGGAATAGAATTAACATTAAAGTCTTTATTAAAAATAATATATGAATTTGGAGTAAAAAAAGAAGGCAAAAAAAATGAAGTTTTTAATCCAAACATTCATAATATTATATTAACCGAAAATTCAACAGAAATACAACCTAATCATATTATTTCAGTAAAACGAAATGGTTTTAGTTTTAATAACATTATACTTAGAAAAGCACTTGTAATAGTTTGTAAAATTTAAAAATTTTTTATATTTTTGTAAAAAATAAAATTAATAAAAATAGAAAAAACTTAAAAATTTTTTCTATTTTTATACATTAATTTAAATATTAAACCAATCAATTTCTTTTTTTTTACATTTAATTAATATTTCATTAGTTTTAGAAAAATGTTTACATCCAAAAAAACCTCGATATGCTGATAATGGAGATGGATGCATAGCTTTCAAAATATAATGCTTGCTAGTATCAATTAAATGAGCTTTTTTTTGAGCATTATATCCCCAAAGTAAAAAAATAATAGATTTCTTATGTTTGCTGATATAGTAAATTACTTTATCAGTAAATATCTCCCACCCTATATTATTATGAGATTTTGGTTTTCCTAACTCAACAGTTAAAATAGTATTTAATAAAAAAACACCCTGTTTTGACCAATTTTCAAGACAACCATGAGAAAATATATGTTTCTTTTTAAAATCATTATTTAATTCTTTATATATATTTTTTAAAGAAGGTGGTATATTTTCATTTCTGGGTACTGAAAATGCTAATCCATGCGCTTGATTTTCTGAAAAATAAGGATCTTGTCCAACGATTACCACTTTTATTTGATCAAAAGATGTTAATAAAAAAGCATTAAACATATCTTTTGAAGAAGGATATATTGTTTTGGTAAAACGTTTTTTTTTAATATAGTTAATAATATTAATAAAATATTTTTTTTTTTTCTTGAGATAAAATATCTTTCCAAGTTAAACTATTATTCATACCAACTCTCTTTTAAATAAATAAAATGTTTTTAAAATAAGTAAAACTATAATTTTATTTTTAAAATAAAAGGAAAAAAACATGGTTTTAGTTGCAAAAAAAGCGCCAAATTTTATAGCTCAAGCACTTTTAAGTAATGGTGAAATTATTAATGATTTTGATTTAAAAAAATATTCTAATGGTCAATCAATTGTATTGTTTTTTTGGCCAATGGATTTTACTTTTGTTTGTCCTTCTGAAATTATGGAATTTAATAAAACTTATGAAGAATTTCAAAAAAGAAATATTAAAATTGTAGGTGTATCAATTGATAGTGTATTTGTACATCAAGCATGGCAAAATACTCTTCCCAAAGATGGAGGAATTGGAAAAATTAAATTTCCTATGATATCTGATTTAAAACATGATATTCAAAAATCTTATGGTATTGAACATCCAGAACTAAATATAGCATTAAGAGCTTCGTTTATCATTGATAAAAACTGGATAATACGTCATCAAGTTGTTAATGATCTTCCATTTGGACGTAATATTAATGAAATATTACGTATTATCGATGCTATAGAATTTCATAATAAATACGGAGAAGTATGCCCTGCAAATTGGGAACCAGGAAAAGATGGAATAACTACTTCTTTAAAAGGAATTTCTTCATATTTAAACAAACATTTTTCTTAAATATATTTTATTTTTAAAGTCAGCAAAAATGCTGGCTTTATTTAACGTCAAAAAAATTTTAAAAATATAAAAAATATTTTATTTTTATTTAAAAATGTTAAATAAAATTATCATCATTAATATCGCTCATATCATTTGTTTCATCAATTTCATTAATATTATTTTCAAAATTAGATTCATCTTCCGAATTATAAAAATCATTTTGATTGTCATAATTAACTAAATGATGTTCATCATTTGCATGAAATTCATGATTTTCTATATTAGATATAGAGGGTTCGTTAATTGTATCGAATACTTCTTCTTCAGGTTTACTATGATTAAAAACATTCATTAACATATTACCTAAAATCATCCCACCTGCTACTCCAGTCGCAGTTTGTAAAGCATTTTTAAGAAAACCACTATTACTACCGCTACTATTGTTAATGGTTTGAGAAGATGCTGGTGAGGTTTCATAAGAAGCTGGAATACTTTGATTTTTTTTCCAAATATTATTAGATGTATCTGGATGATTTGATTCTTTTTTAAAAAAACTAGATAAAAAACTTGGTTTTTTATTTGTTTTATTTACATTTAAATTTGATATTTTATTTTTTAACTCTTCTACTTTTAAACTTAGTTTTTTTATTGCTGTTTCTTGAATTAATATTGTTTGAGTCATGTAATAAGAAGAATACGGTTGTTTTTTAACTAGATCTTGAATTAAACTATTTGCGTCATCATCTCGTTCAGAAGAATTCAATTCAGTATTCTTTAAACGATGAAATAAATTTTCTATTAATTTTTTTTCTTCATCTTTCATAAAAGATCTCATATTTAATTAAAGTTAAAAAATGTTATTTTTAATATTGTTAAATATTAATAAAATAATTTTAACGATCTATTATTTTAATACTTTCATTTAAAATAAACAATATAAAAAATGTTTTTAATTATCAATTGACACTCATAAAAATTTTAAGTATAGAATTTATTTCTTTCAATTCATGTAATGTATCAATTATGTTATAATTTTACTTAATTTAATTTTATTAATTTGAAAAGAGACAAAAGTTATTATGAAAGAACTTGCACGAGAAATCATACAAGTTAATATCGAAGAAGAATTAAAAAGTTCTTATTTAGACTATGCTATGTCTGTTATAGTCGGAAGAGCTTTGCCTGATGTAAGAGACGGATTAAAACCAGTTCATCGAAGAATACTTTTTGCTATGTATATATTAAATAACGATTGGAATAAATCATACAAAAAATCTGCTAGAATAGTCGGTGATGTTATCGGTAAATATCATCCACATGGCGATTCTGCTGTGTATGATTCAATAGTTCGTATGGCTCAAAGTTTTTCATTGCGATATATGTTAATAGATGGTCAAGGAAATTTTGGATCAGTCGATGGTGATGCAGCTGCAGCAATGCGATATACAGAAATTCGAATGTCTAAAATTGCACATGAATTATTAAGTGATCTTGAGAAAAATACTGTTGAGTTTGTTCCAAATTATGATGGAACTGAATATATCCCTGAAATATTGCCGTCTAGAATACCAAATCTTTTAATTAATGGATCATCTGGAATAGCTGTAGGTATGGCTACAAATATTCCACCACATAATTTATATGAAGTAATTAATGGATGTTTAGCATATATAGAAAATAAAAATATTACATTAAAAGAATTAATTAAATATATACCTGGACCAGATTTTCCAACAGCAGGTGTAATTAATGGAAAAACAGGAATTGAAGAGGCATATCGTACTGGAAAAGGTAAAATTTATATTCGTGCACGTAATAAAATTGAAAAAAATAAAAAAAACAATAAAGAAACAATTATTTTTTATGAAATCCCATATCAAGTAAATAAATCACGTTTAATAGAAAAAATAGCAGAACTTGTAAAAGATAAAAAAATTGAAGGAATTGCAGCTTTACGTGATGAATCTGATAAAGATGGCATGAGAATTGTAATTGAAACAAAAAAAGAAGCTTTATCAGAAATAATTTTGAATCAATTATACTCTCTTACTCAGCTACAAGTTTCTTTTGGAATAAATATGGTTGCATTATGTCATGGTCAACCAAAAATTTTATCTTTAAAAGAAATAATCAAACAATTTATATCACATAGAAAAGAAATAGTAACACGCCGAAGTATTTTTGAATTAAAAAAAGCACTTAAACGTATTCATATTCTTGAAGGATTAAGTGTTGCTTTAATAAATATTAATATCATAATTAATTTAATAAAAAATTCTAAAAATTCAACAGAAGCAAAAAAACTGATTATAGAAAAAAAATGGATAAATAAACTTGAAGATTATGATATTCCCGAAATTATAGAAATTAAAAAAATCAATAAAAGAAATAAATATTATTACTTTAGTGAAAAACAAGTACAGGCAATATTAGATTTAAAATTACAACGATTAACTAATTTAGAACAAGATAAAATTATTTTAGAATATAAAAATTTGATTCAAAAAATTATTGAGTTAAAAGAAATATTAAAAAACTCACAACGTATGCTTACAGTTATTAAGAATGAATTGTTATCGATACAACATAATTTCAATGATAAAAGAAAAACAGAAATAACTGAACATCATACTGATATTAGTATTGAAGATTTAATTAATCAAGAAGATGTTGTTGTAACATTGTCACATTCAGGATATGTTAAATATCAACCAATTTCTGATTATAATGCACAAAAAAGAGGAGGTAAAGGAAAATCAGCAGCTAAAATTAAAGAAGAAGATTTTATACAAAATTTAGTAATTGCAAATACACATGATACTATTTTATGTTTTTCTAGCCGAGGTATTTTATATTGGATGAAAGTATATCAATTACCAGAATCCAGCAGACATGCAAAGGGTAGACCTATAGTAAATCTATTACCATTAAATAATAAAGAAAGAATTACAGCTATTTTACCTGTTCATGAATATAAAGATAATCTTAATATTTTTATGGCCACTGCGCAGGGTATAGTAAAAAAAAGTTCTTTAAAAAAATTTCAAAAACCTAGATCTGCAGGAATTATAGCTATTAATTTAAAAGATAATGACGAGTTAATTGGTGTTGCATTAACTAACGGTCAGAATAATATTATGTTATTTACACAAAACGGGAAAGTAGTTCAATTTTCAGAAAGAAGTGTTAGAGCTATGGGTAGAACAGCATCCGGTGTGAAAGGTATTAAAATAGTAAAAAATGATAAAGTCGTTTCATTAATCATTCCTAACACAAAAGAAACTATTTTAATAGCGACTAATAATGGATATGGTAAACGTACAAAAATTTCTGATTTCCCAATTAAATCACGTGCAACTCAGGGAGTTATTTCAATAAAAATAACGAAAAAAAATGGAAAAATAATTGGTGCTATAAAAGTAATAGAAAAAGATCAAATTATGATGATTACTAATGCAGGGACATTAGTTAGAATTAGAGTCTCAGAAATAGGGGTATTAAAAAGAAATACACAAGGTGTAATTTTAATACGAACATCAAAAAATGAAAAAGTTGTTGCTTTACAACGAATTGTTGAACCTATTATAGAAACTATGTAATAAAAATATATTAATAATTAATATTATTAAGAAATTAACGTCTTTTTTAAAATTTAAAAAATTATATTTTTAAAATAGGTTAAGTAAATATGAAAAATAGTCTATTTGTGACTAAACGTAATGGAAAAAAAGAAAAGATAAACTTAGATAAAATTCATAAAGTTTTAAATTGGGCCGCTCAAGGATTAGAAGATGTATCTGTTTCTCAAGTAGAATTACGATCACGTATTCAATTCTATAACAACATAACTACTATTAATATACATGAAACAATTATTAAAGCAGCAGCCGATTTAATATCTCAAGAAACACCTGATTATCAATATATGGCTGCTAGACTTGCTATTTTTCATCTTAGAAAAAAAGCTTATGGTCAATTTGAACCACCAGTTCTATATAAGCATGTAGAAAAGTTAGTAAATTTAGGGAAATATGATAAAAATTTATTACAAGATTATTCTTTTGAAGAATATGTAATAATGAATTCTTTTATTGATCATTGCCGTGATATGAATTTCTCTTATGCAGCTGTAAAACAATTAGAAGGAAAATATTTATTACAAAATCGTATTACTGGAAAAATTTATGAAAGCGCACAATTTCTATATATCTTAATATCAGCATGCCTATTTTCTAAATATCCTAAGAATATTAGGATGAACTATATTCAACGTTTTTATAACGCAATTTCTACATTTAAAATTTCGTTGCCTACTCCAATTATGTCTGGTGTAAGAACACCAACTCGTCAATTTAGTTCTTGTGTTTTAATTGAGTGTGCAGATAACTTAAATTCTATTAATGCAACAACAAGCTGTATTGTTAAATATGTTTCACAAAGAGCAGGTATTGGAATTAATGCTGGTCAAATTAGAGCTTTAGGTAGTCCAATTAGAAACGGAGAAGCATTTCATACCGGCTGTATTCCTTTTTACAAACATTTTCAAAGTGCTGTAAAATCTTGTTCACAAGGCGGAGTAAGAGGAGGTGCAGCAACAGTATTTTATCCAATATGGCATCTTGAAATTGAAAATTTATTAGTTTTAAAAAATAATAGAGGTATTGAAGAAAATAGAGTACGTCATTTAGATTATGCTGTTCAAATTAATAAATTAATGTATCAAAGAATGTTAATGGGTAAAAAAATTACATTATTTAGTCCTTCTGATGTACCAGAATTATATGACGTTTTTTTTTCTGATCAAAAAAAGTTTAATGAAATATATACTCAATACGAAAAAAATAAAAAAATAAGAAAAAAAACTATTAAAGCAATTGATTTATTTTCTTTAATTATGCAAGAAAGAACTTCTACTGGTCGTATTTATATACAAAATATAGATCATTGTAATTCACATAGTGCTTTTAATCCTAAATTAGCACCAATAAAACAATCTAATTTATGTTTAGAAATTACTTTACCTACAAAACCATTAAATGATATTTATGATCAAAATGGAGAAATAGCACTTTGTACATTATCAGCTCTAAATTTAGGATCAATTAAAAATTTACAAGAACTTGAAGAATTATCTATATTATCTGTACGAGCATTAGATGAAATACTAGAATATCAAAATTATCCGATAGTATCAGCAAAAAATTCTTCTATTTCAAGACGTTCTTTAGGTATTGGTGTAATTAACTTTGCATATTACTTAGCTAAAAATAAAGTTCGTTACTCAGATGGCAGCGCAAAAAATTTAACACATAGAACTTTTGAGGCAATACAATACTATTTATTACAAGCTTCTTGTGAACTAGCGAAAGAAAAAGGAGCATGTATATTATTTAATGAAACAAATTATTACTTGGGCAAGTTACCAATTGATACATATAAAAAAGAAATAGATATAATCTGTAATGAACCATTACATTTAAATTGGAATTTACTACGTGAAAAAATTAAAAAACATGGTTTACGAAATTCCACTTTATCTGCTCTTATGCCATCAGAAACATCTTCTCAAATATCTAATGCTACTAACGGCATCGAACCACCGCGGGGGTTTATTAGCGTCAAAGCTTCAAAAGATGGAATGCTTAAACAAGTAGTTCCAGAATATAAAAAATTAAAAACACAATATGAATTACTTTGGAATATACCAAATAATACTGGATACTTAGAGTTAGTAGCTATTATGCAGAAATTTATTGATCAATCTATTTCAGTAAATACTAATTATGATCCAAAACGTTTTATAAATGAAAAAATACCAATGAAACAACTATTATATGATTTACTTATAGCATATAAATTAGGTATAAAAACTTTATATTATCAAAATACAAGAGATGGTGCAGAAGAAAATTATAATTTTAACCAATTAGAAACAAATAAAGAAGATAATTGTACAAGCGGTTCTTGTATTATATAATAATTAATAAACTATACAAAAATTTATTTTTTAGGTATAAAAAAGTGTCTTATACAACATTCTCAAAAAAAAAGAATAATCAGCTTATAGAACCTATGTTTTTTGGACAATGTGTAAATATAGCTCGATATGATCAACAAAAATATAACATTTTTGAAAAATTAATTGAAAAACAACTTTCATTTTTTTGGAGGCCTGAAGAAATAGATTTATCGCAAGATCGAATAGATTTTCAAAATCTTCCATCACATGAAAAACATATTTTTATCAGTAATTTAAAATATCAAACACTACTTGATTCAATTCAAGGAAGAAGCCCAAATATCGCTTTTTTACCAATTATATCTATTCCTGAATTAGAAACATGGGTTGAAACATGGTCATTTTCAGAAACAATCCATTCTCGTTCTTATACACATATAATTAGAAATATAATTAATAATCCATCAATTATTTTTGATGATATTATAAGTAATAAAAATATCAACGATAGAGCAAAAGATATTTCTACTTACTATGATCAGTTAATAAAAATGACTAGTTATTGGCATTTACTAGGAGAAGGTAATCACATTATTAACGGAAAGAAAGTTAACATTAATTTAAATTTATTAAAGAAAAAATTATATCTTTGTTTAATTAGCGTTAATGTGTTAGAAGCTATTAGGTTTTACGTAAGTTTTGCATGTTCATTTGCATTTGCAGAAAGAGAAATCATGGAAGGAAATGCAAAAATTATTAGATTAATTGCAAGAGATGAAGCATTACATTTAACAGGAACTCAACACATTTTATATCTTCTAAGTAATAAAGAAAATAATGAAAATATGAACAATATTACAGAAGAATGTAAAGAAACAGCAACTCAAATATTTATATCAGCTGCAGAGCAAGAAAAAAAATGGGCAAAATATTTGTTTCAAGATGGTTCTATGCTAGGACTCAATCAAGATATATTATGTCAATATATAGAATATATTACTAATATACGTATGAATGCAATAGGTTTAAACATGTACTTTGAAAAAAAATCAAATCCTATTCCATGGATTGATTCTTGGTTAAACTCTGATTATATACAAAATGCCCCTCAAGAAACTGAAATTAGCTCTTATTTAGTAGGTCAAATTGATTCCAAAGTATCTAACCAAGAATTTAAAAAATTTAAACTATAAAATGAATTATTATATAATTGAAATAATAAATCAAAAAAAAATTATTTATACAAAAAATAGTTTACTATTATCTATTTTAAAAAAAAATAATATATATATAGGATATCAATGTAAATCTGGATATTGTGGAACATGTCGTATACAAATAATAAAAGGTAATGTAATTTATCCATTTAAACAGCCAATAGCTGCTTTATTTAAAATAAATGAAATTTTTCCATGCTGTTGTCAACCTAATGGTAATATTACAATTAAAATATAACTAAAATAAATTATGATTGAATTGAAGTTATAGCAATAGTATAAACAATGTCTTCAATTGATGCACCTCTTGATAAATCATTTACTGGTTTTCTTAATCCTTGTAACATAGGACCAATACAAATTAGTCCTAAAGAACGTTGTATTGCTTTATAAGTTATATTTCCAGAGTTTAAATCTGGGAAAATAAAAATATTTGCAGATCCTGCAATTACTGAATTCGGGGTTTTTAATTTAGAAACTTTTTTTGAAATTGCGGCATCATATTGAATAGGACCTTCAATCATTAAATTAGGTTTTTTTGACTTTACAATAGCAGTTGCGTTTCTTACTTTTTCTACTTGTAATCCATTTCCAGAATATCCACTAGAATAAGACAACATTGCTATACGTGGTTCTATACCAAAAATTTTAGCTGAATTAGCAGATTGAATTGCAATTTCTGCTAATTCTTCAGCATTTGGATCTACATTGATTGCACAATCACCATAAATAAATACTTCTTGAGGAAATAACATAAAAAATATCGAAGAAACTAAAGAATAAATAGTATTAGTTTTAATAATTTGTAATGCTGGACGTATAGTATTTGCTGTAGTATTTATTGCCCCAGAAACCAATCCATCCACTTCATTAGACTCTAATATTAATGTTGCTAAAATAGTGTTATCTTGTAATTGATTTATTGCAGAAAGCTCAGTTATACCTTTATGTTTACGCAATTCTAATAACCTTGAAATATATCTATCTCGTATTAAATCAGGTTCTATTATTTCAATGTTTTTACTTAAATAAATTCCATTATCACGAGCTATATTATAAATTTTTTTTGAATCGCCTAACAATATACATTCAGCAATACCTAAATAATTAGAAATTGAAGCTGCTTTTAATATACGAGGTTCATATGATTCAGGAAGTATGATTTTTTTAATATTTTTTTTAGATAACATTTTGAGATGATAACAAAATTCTTTAGGTGAATATCTTTTATTAGATATTGTATTTTTAACAAAATTTAAATTAATATCTCCAAAATAACTAGAAACATATTTTAATAATTTAATAATGTATATTTTATCATAAAAATTAATATTAAAATTAAATTTTTGCAATTTAGATAATATCATTATTGTATTTTTATTAGTAAAAAAAACAGGGATATTCATATTTTTTAAATATTTAATTAAAAATAAAATATTTTTTTTAAATTGATAAGCTTTTGTTATAAGAATACCAATATTTTTCTTTAATTTTAATCGAATAAAAAAATCATTAATAAATGTTTTTATACGACTCGAACAAATGATAAATAAAGAATTATTATAATTGTTTCTTATAATATTTTTATAATTTTCATCAAAAATTATTATCCTTTTAATAATAAAATTATTAACATTTATTTTTCTAATAATACTTGCATTTAAAAAATTAAAAATTTCTATTACAGATGGTATTAATAAACATTGATTCCAAGGAATACATGCTAATGTAGAAAAAAATCGATTCTTTAAAAGAGTATGTTCTTTAATGTTTAAAATACTTTTATTTTTTTTTAAATGAGATAAAATATTTATTTTATCTAAAAAATTATATTCTTTGTGTATAAAGGGAGAACCTACGTTACTAAAAATTATACCTAAAATGTTTTTATATTTATTATATTTTAAAAGTGTTTTTATTTTATTTTCTTTTTGATCAATATATTCTACAGAATATTTTTTTAAATTATCTATAAATATTACTTCAGCGTTTATATTTTGTGAAATGTCATAATTTATTTTATCAGCATCAATATGTTGTTTTTTATTTATACCTGTAATTAAAATTAATTCATTAACATTATTTTTATTATAACACTGTTCAATAACTTCATTAACAAGTATATGATATTCAGTAGAATTAAAATATTGATTTGAAAAATCTATATTTTTTAAGATAATTACACTATTTGAAAAATATTTACTAATAATTATCTTACTCTTATCTATTGAATTATTTACAAGAGAAAAATAAAAAAGTGATGTGAAAAAATCGTTTTTTTTCCTTTTGTTAATAAAATCAATTATGCTTAAAGTAATCGTTGTTAAACTCACATTTTCGTTTAAAGGTACTAACATTATAATACGTGACATAATATTCTTATTATTTTAAATGTAAAAATTCATAAATTAATTATATTAAACTAACTATTTTCATTGTTTCTTTTGCTATTAGCAACTCTTCATTGGTTGGAATAACTAAAACTGGAAAAGAATCATTTATACTAATAAACCCAGTTTTTCCACTCTTAATTAAACAGTTTTGTTCTATATCAATTTTAAATCCCATTAGATATAATTTTGATAAAGTAATTTGTCTAATTAATGAAACGTTTTCACCAATACCACCAGTAAATACTAATGCATCTAACTTTTTATCCATTAAACACATATAAGAAGCAATATATTTAGATAATCGATAACAAAATATATCTACAGACAATTTTACTTTTTTATTAGATAGATAATTTTTTTCAAGGTAACGAAAATCACTACTCAATCCACTTAATCCTAACAGACCAGATTCTTTTGTTAATATTTCATGAATTTTATCAACATCTATTCCTAATTGTTTATTCATAAAAAAAACAACTGAAGGATCTATATCACCACTTCTCGTACCCATAACTAAACCTTCTAACGGTGTTAAACCCATAGAAGTATCTACACAAATTCCATTTTTAATTGCAGAAATAGAAGATCCATTTCCTAAATGACATGTAATAATATTTAATAAATCAAAATCTTTTTTTAAAATAGTAGCGGCTTCATGTGCTACATAATTATGACTAATACCATGAGCACCATAACGTCTAATATGATGTTTTTTATAGAAATAATAAGGAATTGCATATAAAAATGCAGTTTTAGGCATTTTTTGATAAAAAGCAGTATCAAATACTGCTACATTTTTTTTTGATAATTTAGGAAATTTTTGAATAGCTATTTCAATTCCTATTAAATTTGCAGGATTATGCATTGGAGCAAATGGGATAGCTTGTTTAATAAAACTAATAACCATACTATCTATTAGAATCGATTTGTTTATTTTTTTACCACCATGAACAACTCTATGTCCTATTCCAATAATGTTATTATATATATCTTGTTGTTTTAATAAAACTTCGTTAAAAATAAAATCTAAAGCATCTTTATGAGATATATAAGAACCTATATATTTTTTATATTTTATTTTTAAATATTCCCATGTAATATATGTTTTCTTTAAAAATAAACATTCTACTAAACCAGATAGATGTTTCTTTTTAGTTGTAGGGTCTAATATAGAAAATTTTATAGAAGAGCTTCCACAATTTAATACAAAAATTAAATGATTCAATATTATTTACCAATGTCTGATTAAAAACTAAAAAGAATTGTTTTTAATATATATTTAAAAAATTATTATATTAATATATAATAATAAATCTTAATAAAAAATATAACATAAAAAATAAATATTTTTATAACATCTATATTTAGAATTAAATATAATATGATATTACAAAAGAAAATTATTAAATTACTTAATGTAAAACCAAAAATCAACCCAAGAATAGAAATTACAAATCGAATTATACACTTAAAAGAATACTTACTTCAAAATATTCATTTACAATCTTTAATTGTTGCTATTAGTGGAGGTCAGGATTCTACATTAACAGGAAAGTTATGTCAAATAACAATCGAACAATTACGTAAAGAACAAAAAAATAAATCATATAAATTTATTGCATTAAGATTGCCATATGGTATTCAAAAAGATGAAGAAGATTGTAAAACAGCAATTAAATTTATTAATCCAGATGAAATTATTACAATAAACATTAAAAATTCTGTTTTAAGCAGTGAGTTATCATTAAATATAGCTGGAATTAAAATTTCAGACCACGTTAAAGGAAATGAAAAAGCAAGGGAAAGAATGAAAATACAATATAGTGTTGCTGCAATGAAAAATGGAATAGTTGTAGGAACTAGCAATGCAGCAGAGATTATGACAGGTTTTTTCACTAAACATGGGGATCATGGAATAGATATTAATCTTATATCTCAATTAAATAAACGACAAGGTCGATTAATATTAAAAGAACTAAAATGTCCAAAAAATTTATATTTAAAAACACCAACAGCTGATCTTGAGGACAATAATCCGCAAAAACCAGATGAACTTGTTTTGGGTGTTAAATATAGCACCATTGATTCTTATTTAGAGGGTAAACAAATAAATATATTAGATAAAAAAATAATTGAAAAACTCTATTTAAACACACAACATAAAAGATATCCAATTAATATTGGATAATATTTTTATTTAATGTAATATCATTTTTTTTTGTTCAATAGAGTGAATTTGTACTTTAATGATTTCACTGATAGGATCTTCTGGACAGTTTTCAATAAAGTAAAGTAAATCTGTTAAAGCGACATGATTGCAATCTAAGTGAGCGTAAATCAGACCTCTATCACGAATTTCATATGGATCATTAGGATCAATTTGTAAAAGAACATTACTAACATTTAGTGCCAACTCCATATTTTTTTCTTCCATTAATGCTGATTTTAAAGTATTTAACATTTTTCGAACAACAGTAATAGATTCAGCTTGGTATAAATCATTTTCATATAATTCAGCTGTTGGACTGATATTTCCTTTTAACCAAACTTCTAATGTATGTTGATCTAATATGTCACCATTAAACGGATTAATTAACCACTTTTTTTTATCTGGCCAATCTGCTCTTAATATTAATTGAGTCGGAAATGCCACAGGATCTAACGGTAATTTTAATTCTTTTGCAATATGTAATAAAAGAATGCCTAAAGAAACTGCAGTACCTTGCTTGGTTTTTAAAACGTTGTCAATCCATAATACATCTGAAAGCTTATAAATACCGCTAGCTCCACCAAAATTCCAATTTTTATAAAATAAATTTAATAACTTTTTTAATTTTTGATTTGGTTCAATTTCAGTTGAAATATAAAATTTTGCTTCTTTAATTTTATTACACATCTCTAAGACTACAAAATCTATAGGAAAATCTTCTCGAATAAATTGAGAAATAGATATAATAGAATCAAAAAGTGATAATTTAGATAAATTATTTTTTGAAAAAGATTTCATGTTATTGTATTAATATTTTAGATGATAAATAAATTTAAAATTTATTTTTATGATTTTGAAATATTTTAAACTATTTTTTTGTAATTTAAAATTTTTATATTTTTAAAATAAAATTAAACACATTATTATTTTTTTTGACCAATAGTGACACGATCATTACCTCCATAATCTTTATAAGATTTTATATTAAAAAAATTATATTTTTTAAATAAAAATTGAACTTTACATTTTTGTTTCCATCCATGTTCAATGATAAGCCATCCTTCATTAAATAAATATTTTTTTGATTTTTTTATAATTAACTCGATATCTTGTAGTCCATTTTTTTTTGATAATAATGCTTGAATCGGTTCAAAAATAAAATTTTTTTTTAATATTTTCATTTCTTTTAAACTAACATATGGAGGATTACTTACAATGATATGAAATTTTTTATTTATTTTTGAAAACCAGTCGCTGTAAAAAAAAACAATATTATTTAAACTCAATTCCAACGCATTTATTTTAGCTATTTTAATAGCTTTATTTGAATTGTCAACAGCAGTAATATGAAAATCTGAACAAATACTTGCAAGTGCTAATGCAATGGTACCGCAACCAGTTCCTAAATCAAGAATATATCTATGATTTTTTTCAATTTTAGTTAATACTGTTTCAACTAAAATTTCTGTATCAGGTCTAGGAATTAATGTATCTGGGGATACACGTAATGATAAAGACCAAAATTCTTTTTTTCCTAATATATACGCCATAGGTTCTCCTATAGATCTTCGATCAACAAAATTTTTTAATTGCATTTGATTTAATTCACTTAATTCTGTTTGATCAAAAGCTACAATCCAAGAACGTGAACGTTTTAAAACATGACCTAATAATATTTCAGCTTCGTGTTTAGGATATTGAAGATGAGAGAATATTTTAATTGTGTGTTTTAACCATTGGTGTATTTTCATCTTCTTAACTTAGATAAAGAAGAAAGCATATCTGCTTGATATTCTTGAATAATTGGTTTTATAAGAAAATCTAATTTTCCTTCTAATACTTCGTCTAATTTATATATAGTTAAATTAATTCTATGATCTGTAATTCTATTTTGAGGAAAGTTATATGTTCTATTTCTATCGGATCTTTCGCCACTACCTAATAAAGTACGTCTCATAGAAGAATTTTCTTTTTTATTTTGTGCTAATTTTTGAGTATATAAACGAGCAGATAAAATAGATAAAGCTTTAGCTTTATTTTTATGTTGTGATCTTTCATCTTGACATTCTACTACATTACCAGTAGGTAAATGAGTAATTCTAATTGCTGAATCAGTTGTATTTACATGCTGTCCACCAGCACCAGAGGACCGAAAAGTGTCAATTTTCAAATCAGACAAATTAATTTCTTCCTTTTCTGTTTTAGGACGAACAGGCATTACAGCAATAGTACAAGTAGAAGTATGAATTCTGCCTTGCGATTCAGTTTCTGGAACTCTTTGAACACGATGTCCTCCCGATTCAAACTTTAAACGACCAGCAGCACCTTTTCCTGTAATTTTAAGTATTATTTCTTTAAATCCTCCTTTTTCATTTTCACTAGAACTCATAATTTCTGTTTTCCACATATAACTTTCAGCATATCTTATATACATTCTAAATAATTGACCTGCAAAAATAGACGATTCATCTCCACCTGTACCAGCCCTAATTTCAATAAAACAATCATGTTGATCATTAGGATCTTCAGGTAATAATAATATTTTAATTTTTTTTTCTAATTTTTTTTTTTCTTGTTTAAGTATATAATATTCTTCTTTTGCTAAATCATACATTTCTTGATCATCAAATAACATTCTAATGTTTTTTATATCATAATCTTTTTTTTCCCATTCCACAAAATATTTAACAACTTCAGAAAGTTTTAAATATTCTTTAGATAAAGTTTTTAATTTATCTTGATTTGATATAATATCTTTTTGAGTAAGCAATAATTCAATTTCTTGATAACGATATTTTAAAGATTTTAATTTGTTAATAATAGAAGAATTCATATAATATTATCCTTTTAAAATACAAAAAATAAATAAAATAATATTACTGCAAAAATCAATAAAAATAAAAATATAATAAATAAATAAAAAATTAAATTCTTCTGATCCAAATGATTATATCATTTTTAATGATTTTTAGTATAATTTTCATAAATATTAACATAAAAAGAATTTTTTAAAAATAAACATAAATGATACATACATGGCCTTCTCCTGCAAAAATTAATTTATTTTTATACGTTACAGGTATTCGTTCAGACGGATATCATAGTATACAAAGCTTATTTCAATTTCTTAATTATGGTGATACATTAAAAATTATTCCAAATAAAACAGGAAATATTGAACTATTTTCTGAAAAAAAACTATTTTTAAATAGAGAAAATACTATTATTAATGCAGCTCAATTGTTAAAATCAAAAGCATTATATTATAAAAAAACTAATTGCACTAATCTTGGAGCGAAAATATTTTTAAATAAAAAAATACCTATAGGAAGCGGATTAGGAGGTGGATCATCTAATGCTGCAACAGTACTAATTGTATTAAATCAATTATGGAAAATAAAATTTACATTAACAGAATTAGCTGAGTTTAGTCTTAAAATAGGATCGGATATTCCAGCATTTGTTATGGGTAAAACATCTGTTATTGAAGGAATAGGAGAAATAATACATCCTATTAAAAGAAAAGAAAAATGGTATTTAGTTATTTATCCTAAAATTCATATTTTAACAAAAAATATATTTTCAAGTTTTCTTTTAAAAAATAAAACTCAAAAAAAACCAATACAATTACTATTATCATCTCCATTTAGTAATGATTTTGAGAATATAGTAACCAAAAAATTTAGGAAAATAAAAAAATTAATTTCTATATTATCTCTTTATGCGCCAACTCGAATAACTGGAACAGGATCCTGTGTTTTTGCAGAATTTAATGATAAAATAACCGCTGAAAAAATATTTTCTTTACTCCCTAAAAACATAGAAGGATTTATTGCTAAAAGTGTTGATATATCTCCATTACATCATATTTTTTATGAAAAAAAAACACATATTTTCAATTAAAAATTCAATATTTAAATAAAAAATAAAAAACAAGGTTGTTTATGCCAGATATGAAATTATTTGCTGGAAATTCTATTCCAAAACTAGCAAAGTTTATTGCTCATCGACTTTATATAAACTTAGGGAATGCATCTGTTGGTCGATTTAGCGATGGTGAAATTAGCGTTCAAATTAATGAAAACGTTAGAGGAAGTGATGTTTTTATAATCCAATCAACTTGCTCTCCAACAAATGATAATATTATGGAACTTGTTGTAATGGTAGATGCTTTAAGAAGAGCTTCAGCTGGTAGAATTACTGCAGTAATTCCATATTTTGGATATTCACGTCAAGATCGACGTGTACGATCTGCACGTGTTCCAATTACAGCTAAAGTTGTAGCTGATTTTTTATCTAGTATTGGAGTAGATCGTGTATTAACAGTAGATTTACATGCTGAGCAAATTCAAGGTTTTTTTGATGTACCTGTAGATAATGTATTTGGTAGTTTAATTCTTTTAGAAGATATGTTACAAAGAGAACTAAAAAATCCTATAGTTGTATCACCTGATATTGGTGGTGTAATAAGAGCAAGAGCAATTGCCAAACTCCTCTATGATACTGACATGGCAATTATAGACAAAAGACGACCGCGTCCTAATATTTCTCAAGTTATGAACATTATTGGTGATGTTGCAAATCGAGATTGTATTTTAGTTGATGATATGATTGATACTGGAGGAACACTTTGTAAAGCTGCAGAAGCTCTCAAAGAAAGAGGAGCAAAAAGAGTCTTTGCATATGCTACACATCCTATTTTTTCAGGAAAAGCATCAGAAAATTTAAAACACTCTGTTATTGATGAAGTTGTTGTTTGTGATACTATACCTTTACAAGAAAAAATTAAATCTTTACCAAATGTACGCACTCTTACTTTAGCTGGTATGTTAGCTGAAGCCATAAGACGTATCAGTAATGAAGAATCAATTTCTGCAATGTTTGAACATTAATAAATTAATTCTAAGCACACTATATCTATTAAAATAATGTGCTTAGTACTTTAAAAAATTTGAAATAAAAACTAAAATTTATGATTTAAAGTGATTGAAACAAATAAATTAATTAAATAAGATTTATTTAATAAACTTAAATAAATAGTTTTACTACATTTACTAATTGAAAGAAGTAAAAAATATACTAATATTATTCCGCGAAATAAACCAAATAAACCTCCAAAAATAACATTTACATATAATAATTTAAATTTTTTAATTATTTTTTTTAAAATACAATTAACTGCCATTCTTATAATAAAAAAAAAATAATAATAATTGAAATGACCAGATAACTATTTTTTTTTAAAAAAGTATTCGAATAAAAAGAACTAAAATATGTATAATTAATAAAAAAGTAAATAAAAAAAAACCAAAATAAAGTAGATGTTAATTCTTTTAAAAAACCTTTTAAAACCCCCAAAAAAACAGAATATAAAATAATAGTAAGAATAATAAAATCTATTAAAATCATATTTTTTCCAAAAAATAATATTATTCTATTTTTTATTTTTTATAGAAATAAATTCTGAAACAGTAACAAAAGAACCAAAAACTAATACCATATCTTTCCTAGTTATTATTTTTTTTAAACTATTCCAAGCATTATAAATACTACTAAAAAAAAATGTATTCTCAACGGGTAAAATATTTTTCAATTGCTTAACACTAGCACTTCTATCTATTGGTAAAGTAGAAGTATACCAAGCATGTACTTGATTTTTTAATGGATAAATAATTGATAAAATATCTTTATCTTTAAATGCACCAAATATTGCATATATATTTCCTTCTATGCCTATTTGATTAATTTTCTTCGAAAGATATGAAGCAGCATGAGCATTATGAGCTACATCAAGAATAATATAAGGTGCATAAGAAATAACTTGAAATCTACCTTGTAATTTTACTTCAGATATAGAATCTATTAATATTTCTTTATTAATTTTAAGATTTGAATAAAATAACGCTGATAAAGCAATCGCAGTATTTGCTAGGGGTATCTGAGGTATTGGTAAATTATATAATTCTATTTTTGAATGAATTAAATTCCAAGTATTGTTATATTCTTCCCAATACCAATCTTGATTAATTATTTTTAATTTTGTTTGAGTTTTTTTGGCTATTTCATATAGAGAATATGGAATATTTTTTTCACCAATAATAGAAATTTTGTTTTTTTTAAAAATTCCTGCTTTTTCACTTGCTATGCTAAATCTATTCGCACCTAAAATTGCAGTATGATCAATTCCTATATTAGTAATAACAGATATATTTGATTCTATAATGTTAGTAGCATCTAATCTTCCACCCAAACCTACTTCTAATATAATAACATCTAGTGAATATTGTTTAAATAATAATAATGCTGCAAGTGTAACAAATTCAAAATAACTTAGTGAATAATTTAATTTTACTGAATCTATTTTAAGAAATGCATTAACATATTCTATTTCCGGAAGATATGCACCATTAATTCTAACCCTTTCTACAAAATGAAAAAGATGTGGAGATGTATACAAACCAACTTGATAACCTGAATTTAATAATACATTTTCTAACATAGCACATGTTGTTCCTTTACCATTTGTGCCACCTATAGTAAAAAAAAAAGAATTCAAATTTAATAAATTTAACTTTTTTGCAATATATTTAACATCTATTAAATTTCTTTTTTTTTTTTTAATTTTTCTAAATATTCAATCCACATAGAAAAAGAAAAATTTTTTTTATACATATTTCCAACTTATTTAAAAAATATTACTTATATAAATTTTTAAAAATATTAAATATAAGTAAATAATACAATATCATTCTTTTTTATAAAAAATCATATTTATTGTGAATGCGATAATTAAAATTATTAATATAATACTAAATGTTAAAAAAGTTGAAATAATTATAAATTTTTCAAATAATATTTTACATCCTATAAACATTAAAATAAACGATAAGGCATACTCAAAAATAGGAAATTTTTTTATTATTGGTACTATAAATAAGTACATAGACCTTAAGCCTAAAACTGCAAAAATATTAGATGTTAAAATAATAAATAAATTATTAGTAATAGTAAAAATAGCAGGAATACTATCTGCTGAAAAAATAATATCACTAAATTCTATAAGAACTAAAGATAGGAATAAAGGAGTAAAAAATATTTTGTTATTTATTTTTAAGAAAAACTTTTCACAGTAAACATTTTCACTTATTCTAAATATTTTGTAAAAATAATAAAAGATTACATTTATTTTTTCATTTTCATTTTGTTTTTTACTTCTTAAAAAAAATGTTTTAAAACTAATAAAAACAAACAAGCCTCCAAAAAAATATAATATCCAATGCCAGCGAGAAAATAAAAAAAAACCAAAAAAAGAAAATATAAAACGTAGTAAAAAAGCTCCTAATGAGCCATATAATAAAACTTTTTTTTGATAAATAATTGGTATATTAAGCGATTTAAATATTAAAAACCAAACAAAAATATTATCTACTGAAAGTATAATTTCTAATAAATAACTAGTTAAAAACAAAATAATGTTTTTATTAGCTATATTGATTCCATTAATATGGTATAAAACACTCCAAAATATACAAATAAATAATAAAAAAGAAAAAAAATAAATAAAAATCCAATGATATAAATAAAAAAAATGTTTAATTTTATTTATAAAACCATACTTTTTAAAAAAAAAATTAATTAAAATTAAAAAAAATACTCCAAAAAAAATAATGGAGCTAAAAAAAAATTAGTCATTAAATAACTCTTTATTTAATTGTCAATTGATTTTAAGAAAAACTATTAATAAATAGTCAAATTTTTATAATAAAACAATATATAATTATTAATCATATATTATTCAGTTAATTTTATTAAATATATTAACGGATTTGGATATAATCCTAATATTAACAAAATTATTCCAGAAAATAATATTAAAATTTTAGATAAATTGCTAATACAAATATTAGATATAATTTGACTATTCAATAATTTATCTGATGATTTCAAATATAAATTAATAATTAATCTAAAATAACCATAAATACCTAATATAGTTCCAAATATAAAAATAAAACCAATTAACCATAAATGATGTTTTATTATAATAGATAAAATATAAAACTTTCCAATAAAACCTAAGGTCATAGGAATTCCAGCCAGAGAAAGTAAAACAATTGTAAAAATACTACTAAGAAGAGGTTGCGACCAAAACAAACCTTTATATGAACTTATTGTATCTATATCATTAGATGAATTTGAAAAAAAATGAATAACACCAAAATATGCAATATTAATAAATAAATAGTTAAACAAATAAATGAATGTTGTTTCTAAAGAAAAAACATAACTATTTTTTAAAACAAGCAATATTATTAATAAATAACCTAAATGTGATATTGATGAATATCCAAAGAATCTTTTAATATTAGATTGGAAAATAGCCATCAAATTTCCAAATAATATAGAAAAAATGCTTACTAATGATATTATAAAATATAATATTTCATTGTTAATAATGGATTTATATGAAAATATATTTAATAAAACACTAAAAAGTGCGACTTTTCCTGAAACAGAAAAAAATGATAAAATCGAAGAAGGCGTTCCTTGATATATATCAGATGTCCATAAGTGAAATGGAACTAATGATAATTTAAATAAAAAAGAAACTAATACCATTAGTATTCCAAATAATAAAACCAGTTTTTCATTACTAGATGCAAATAATAAAACATGGTTTATATATGAAATACTAAGATTACCAGAAATTGCATAAATCCAAGCAATACCAAGTAATAAAAATGCAGAAGATATAGAAGATAAAATAAGATATTTAAAAGATGCTTCTAAAGAATATTTTACATAATTTGAATAACCAATTAAACCAAAAATCGGTAATGACATTAATTCAATACTAATAAACATTGATGACATGTGACTAGAAATAGTCAAACAAATTGAACCTAATGTTGATAGAAGAAGAAGTAAGTAAAATTCTTCTTTATTAAAAGGATAATTTAAGAGCCACCTATATGAAAAAATACAAGTAGCAATACTAGAAATTAAAATAATACTAATGTACAAAATAGAATATTTAGTAATATGAAATAAACTAGTAACATCAATAGGAACATTTGAAAATAAAAAACATAATGAAAATAATGTTATAATTAAACCAAATATACTAAGTAGAAAAATTATAAAATGATTTCGCTTATAAGCAATATATAACATAACTATTACTACACTTGCTATTAAAATCAATAAGGGAAATAAAGCGGTTAATTCTTTTAGATTTATTATCATTATGTATCATAACCTTATCTTTAAAATAGAATTAATAAACTCTTTTTGAAAATAATATATAGAAGATATAGTATCTTGTGAAATATTTAATATTTTTTGAGGCATTAAACCTAAAAAAATTAATGATAAAACTAATATTATTAGTATCAAAATTTCTTTAATATTAGGAAATAATGTTGAACAATTTTTTTTAACAGGACCATAATAAATTCTTTGAATCATATATAACGAATAAATTGAAGAAAAAAGAATACTTATAACTGCAAAAATTGAAACAATGGAATATGTTTTAAATATTCCAAACAAAATTAAAAATTCACCAATAAAATTACCTGTTCCTGGAAGACCTAAATTTGCTAAAGCAAAAAATAAAGAAAAAGCAGGAATCCAATAAATATTAGACCAAAAACCCCCCATTTCAAGAATATTGTGTGTTTTAAAATATTTATAAATTTGTCCAGATATAATACATAAGGCAGCAGTAGATATGCTATTAGATAGTATTTGTATAACCACTCCTTGAAAAGCAATTTCACTATTACTATAAATAGCAACTAATATTAAACCCATATGAGAAATTGAGGCATATGCAATTAAACGTTTAATATTTGTTTGAGAAAATGCAAGTAATGCTCCGTAAAAAATACTAAATAAACCTAATACCATTGCAATTGGAGCAAATTTTTGTATTGTATTTGGAAAAATTGTCATACTATAACGTAACATCGCGTAAGGAGCTATTTTTAATAAAGCACCAATTATGTCTACTGTACCACAATATGAAGATTCACAATGAAAATTTAATAACCACCCATGAAATGGAACAATAGGCATTTTAATAATAAATGCAACAAATAAACCAAACATAACAAGATATTGTATATATAAATTAACTGAACTAAATATCAATAAATTATAATTAAATGTTAAAATATGCGTCTTTTGATAATAGCTAAAAACTAATAACAAAATTGACATTAACATTATTAAGCCAGATATTTGTGCATATATAAAAAATTTATTAGCAGCATGTATAGAATTTTTTTTATCTTTTTTATTGTTCCCCCATAGTGATATTAAAAAATACATAGGAACTAATATAATTTCCCAAAAAAAGAAAAATAAAAATAAGTCACAAGCAATAAAAATACCGATAACTCCAGTTAAAACTAACATAACATTAAAATAAAAAAATCCTTGATTTTTTTTAATTTCATTCCATGAACATAAAATAGCAATTATACCTAAAAAAAAAGTTAAAAATAACATGATAATTGAAAAACTATCAACTGCTAAATGAAACTCAATTCCAAATCTAGGTATCCAAGGTAGTATCAATTCATAATTCCAATGAGGATAATGATCTAATTGATATATTTTAAAATCTACACATATCCATATTTTAATAAAAACTAAAAATGTTAATATTAAACTTATTAAAGCAATATAACGACTAATATATTTATTAAATTTAAAAGAAAAAAAAGAAATAAAACCACTAAAAAATGGAATGATAATCAATAAAGAAAGCAACATCAGATATATATTCCTATGATTTATATAAACTATTTCATTAAAAACTTTGAGATAATTAATGAACTAAATTTTTTATAAAAATAAAATTAATATAAAAATTAAATTAATACCTAATAGCATTGATGCTATATACCATTTTATGTTTCCATTAACAGTTTTTAATAAAATCATATTAAACTTTTTAATTAGACTAATTAAAAAACTATTAATTTTATTAAATGGATCTGATGATAAAAAATTAGTAATAAATAAATATAAGTTAACAAAAAATAAATTATATAATAAATCAAACAACCATCCATTTAATAAAAAATAATATATAGATCTAAAAAATTTTAATTTTAGTATTTTAACAATTAAATTTGTATTTTTAATCCATAAATAATATGCAATAAAAATACCAATAAGTGATATAAAACTAGATATTAATTCAAATAAAAATTTTTCTTTAAAAGAATGTTCAAATGTAGGAAATATTAAAGATAACGAAGGTATTAAATAAATTCCAAATACAGTAGAAAATATTAATAAAATTAACAATGGTATATTATGTGTTAAATTTTTTTTATACGAAAAACGAGAAAAGCGAGATTTATAAAATAAAACAAAAATCATTCTAAATGTATAAATAGATGTTAATAATGATCCAAGCAAGCCAAATAAAAATAAATTAATATAACCACTTTGTAAAACACTAAATAAAATATTACCTTTACTATAAAAACCTGCTGTAATTAATGGAAACGAAATTAAAGATGCTCCACCAAAAATAAAACTAGCACATACAATAGGACAATTTATGTTCATTTGAGAAATTTTAAATATATTTTTTTCATTTTTACATAATATAATCAAAGAACCAGACGATAAAAATAATAATGTTTTAAAAATAGCATGCATAGCTAAATGTGTAATTGCAGCAGACCATGCTTTTACACCTAATGATAAAAACATATATCCTATTTGACTCATAGTAGAATATGCAAGAATACGTTTTATATCTGTCTGAACTAATGCAGAAAAACTAGAAAATACTATTGTTAAAACACCAATAAAACTTATTAAATATAATATGTCAGGCGTTAATAAAAATAAAAAATGTGTTCGAGCTATTAAATAAACACCTACTGTTACCATAGTTGCAGCATGAATTAAAGCAGAAACAGGAGATGGTCCAACCATAGCATCTGATAACCAAGTTTGTAATGGAAATTGTGCTGATTTACCAATTACACCAATTAATAAAAGTAATGTTATTAAACTTATGCTTCCAGTATCTGTATAAATAAAATTTGACAAAAAACTAATTCTTTGAAAATTAAACGTACCATATTTTTCATATATTAAAAAAATTGAAATAATTAAAAATATATCGGAAATTCGTGTCAAAATAAAAGCTTTTAACGCAAATTTATTATTAATAATATTTTTATAATAAAAACCAATTAATAAATAAGAACATATACTAACACCTTCCCATCCAATATACATAAATATTAAATTATCTGCCAACACTAATAAAGACATACTTGCTATAAATAAATTAGTATAAGAAAAAAAACGCGAATATCCTTCTTTATCTTTCATATACCAAACAGAAAAAATGTGTATTAATAAACCAACTCCTGTAACAACTTCTAACATACTTAAAGATAAACCATCTAAAATCAAATTACAATCTATTCTAACTGTATTAATATTTATCCAATGCCATAATGTTTGAACCAAAAATTTAGAAGAATAATTAAGAAAAGTTATACTATAAAAAGTAGTAACAAGAAAAGATAAAAATATAGAAAAAACCCCTATATTAGATATATTTCTTTTAGAAAGAAGTCCCTGTGAAAAAGATAAAATAAAGAAACCAATTAATGGAAATAAAATTATTAAAAAAATAATATTCATCCACTCATCTCACTTAAAACATTAATGTTTAATGTTTTTTTATTTCTATATAATTGAAGTAATAATGCCAATGCTATACTAGCTTCCGAACCTGCTAATGTAATAGCAAGAATGTACATTATATATCCATCTGGTTGCTTCCAATATGTACTGACTACAACTAAGGCTAATGCAGCAGCATTCATCATAATTTCTAAACCAATTAACATAAATAACACATTACGACGAACTATAAGAGATGTTAAACCCAAAATAAATAATATTAATGACAAAAATAAACCATGAAACAAAGAAATCATAAATCGTTATCCTTATGAAATTAATAAGTTATGATTATTTTTTTGAATTTAATTTTTTTTCAGTGCCAATATGAAAAACCACAATTAAGGCAGATAATAAAAGAAAAGATGAAAGTTCAACTAATAATAAATAAGGACCAAATAAGCTAATACCTATAATCTTAGTGTTCATTAAAAAAAAGTTTATTTTTTGTTTTTTAAGAAAAAAAATAACATATGTCATTGATATAAATAAAATCAATGTTAAAATACTTGGAAAAATCCAAAAAATAGGATGTAAATATTTTTTTTCTTTTATTTCATCTTTTTGACCAAGATTAAGTGTCATTATTACAAAAACAAATAAAACTATAATTGCTCCCGCGTATATAATAACTTCAAGTGCACCTGCAAAAAAAGCACCAATGGTAAAAAAAACACCTGATATTGATAACAATGAAATTATTAAATATATCAAAGAATAAACTGCATTTTTCTGGATAACTACTAAAAAAGTAGAAATAATCGCTATGAAAGAACATGTATAAAAAACAAAATTCATTTAATAATCTCCTTTTTATTTATGGTAATAAAGTTTTTACATTAACAGGCAATGATTCTATATTTGTTTCACCTGTTTTTTTACCATTAATAAGTACACCAGAAAAATTATAAAAATCATAATCAGGATATTTTCCAGGACCAGAAATTAATAGATCTTTTTTTTCATATATTAAATTACTCCTTTCAAAATCTGATAATTCAAAATCTGAAGTTAATTGAATAGCAGCAGTAGGACAAGCTTCTTCACATAAACCACAAAAAATACAACGAGAAAAATTAATTCTAAAAAATTCAGGATACCAACGACCACCTATTTTTTCAGATTTTTGTAAAGAAATACAATCGACCGGACAAACTGCTGCACATAAATTACATGCAACACAACGCTCATCTCCATCTAGATTTTTTGTTAATATAATACGACCACGATATCTAGGAGGTAAATAAACTTTTTCTTCTGGATACAATTTAGTCTCAGATTTAGAAAATATATTCAAAAAAATCATACAAATACTTCTTATTTGTGTAAAAAATCCAATAATGACTTTTTTTAAATTCATAAATTAAATCTCTTTTAACATAGTTTATATTAATACAAAAAAAGCTGTTACAAGTAAGTTTAACAATGTTAACGGTAAACATATTTTCCATCCAAAAGACAACATCTGATCATATCTTGGTCTTGGTAAAGATGCCCTAATTAAAATAAATAAAATAATAAAAAACATCATTTTAATAAAAAACCAAAAAAAACTAGGCTTTCCAAAACCGAAACATCCACCTAAAAAACATGCTGTTATTAAAGATGAAATAGCAACAATAGAAATATATTCTCCGATAAAAAAGAAACCAAACTTCATACCAGAATATTCAATATGATAACCATCAGCTAATTCTTGTTCAGATTCAGGTTGGTCAAATGGATGTCTATGACAAACAGCTAATCCAGCTATAAAAAAAGATAAAAACCCAAAAAATTGAGGTATAATATTCCATATTTTTTGTTGATGATTTATAATATCAAGTATATTAAACGAACCTGATTGAGCAACAACACCCATTAATGACAAACCTAAAAAAACTTCATAACTTAAAGTTTGAGCAGAAGCGCGAATCGCTCCTAACAAAGCATATTTATTATGACTAGACCACCCCGCAAATAATATTGCATATACAGATAAACCTGCCATCATTAAAAAAAATAATATTCCTATATTTAAATTAATTAATGGACGGTTAGGAATAAATGGAATTATTGGAATTATGAATAATAAAGAAACAAAAGATATAACTGGAGACAAAATAAATATAAATTTTTTACTGAATTTTGGAACCCAATCTTCTTTAAATAAAATTTTAATCATATCAGCACATAATTGCAAACTACCAAAATAACCAACACGATTAGGACCATGTCTATTTTGAAAAAATGCTAATAATCGACGTTCAAAAATACTGAGCATTGCTGAAAAAAATACAATTAAAACAACAAATGACATAATTTTTAAAAAAATTAAAAATATTTCGAATATATCTATTCCAAAGTATTTCATTTAACAAATTCCCTTATATATTTGATTTTCTTTCCAACAAGATCAATAGGAAAACCTTTTCTTCCTATAGGTAATCCAATTTGTTTATTATTTAAATTCTTAGAAAATCGTATATTTAAGCGAAAAATTTTATTTAAACAATAAAATTCTATTACAGAATGTTTTTTTAAACCTATTTCTAACCCATCTGCTTCACTAATTAAAACATATGGTAATGGTATATTTTTTTGAATAGTATCTGAATATTGTGTTAATTCTTCATTACCAAAAATATTATAATAAGGAATTATATACCAGCATTTTTTTTGAATAGTATTTTTAAAATTCAAATAAGCATCTAAAATTTTTTTATTATCTTGAAATAAACGAATACCTGAATCTCCAGATATTAATTCTTTTCCAACTTCTACTTGAAATTTATTCCATGCTTGTGGTGAATTCCAACCAGGAAACCAAGCAAATGGAATATATGAAAAAGCTTTATGGGGTTGATTAAAACCTTCCATTGAAAAAGAAAACATAGTATTGATATCTTTGGGTTGTGAAGATTCATGAATATTAATATGAGATTTTAAGGCTGTTCGACCACTATAACGATTAGGAGATCGAGCAACTTTTTGATTATTTATTCGGAAATCAGCATTAGGTAAATATATTTTTATGTTTTTAAATATAGCATATTTATTAGTATAGGATAAAATAACATCGTCTAAATTAAACCAAGATATCTTTTTATTTAAAGATTTACATTTAATTAAATGTAGCCATTTCCAACTCTCATAAAGACAGTTTTCTTTATCAAAAAACATTGGATCATAAACTTGAAAAAAACGCTGAGCTCTACCTTCAAAATTTATTATGGTTCCAGAACTTTCTGAAAAATTCAGACAGGGCAAATTAATTGCAGAACTTTTATAAGTTTTAGTATATTGGTGATCTATCGATAAAATATTTTTTTTATTTTTAAAAAAAATATCACAATTATATTTAGAAATATAACGATATAAATCGTATTCCATAAATATTACAGCATCTGCTTTTTTTTCAGTAAGTTGTTTAAATGCTTCTTCTATTGAAATACCTCCAATTAATGCTAAACCTAACGTATTTGCAGAAGAAGTTAAAAAAGTCATAGCAACATGATTAGCTTTTTTCTTTTTAATAGATATAGCTATATTAATAGCTGTTTTTATAATAGATGTACTGAATGAATGTGTACCTGAAATAATTAATGTTTTTTTTGCATTAAGCAATTTTTTTGAAATAAGAGAGGCTTTTTCAAGTAAATAAGAATTTAAACCTTGAACAATTGGAAGTGTTGGATCTAAATTATATGCTATTGCAGAACCAAACTTTGATTGATCATATGTTGAACCAAAATAACACCATTCAGAAATATCATCTAATTTAGTTTCATGTGTATGAGTAATAAATAAAGAATTTTTATAATTTTCTGCAATACTAGATACAACAGAAGCATTCCATTTAGGAATTCCATTCAATACAGCTATATCTTTAGCTCTTTTTTTAATAGCTTGACGAACTGCTAAAGCAACACGAGGAGAGGTTTGTGTTAAATCTTCTCCTATAATTAAAATAACATCATAACTTTCAATTTCTTTTAAAGAAGGTATATAAAACTCATTATTTTTTAAAACACTTAAAATTAAATTGACACAAGACTCTTCTTTAATTGACATGCCATGAGAAAAATTTTTTTCCCCTACTAATTCTTGTAATGCAAAATTGTTTTCTATACTAGTACGTACAGAACCAACACCAATTACGTTTTTATAATGTTGAAAAAAATTTACACTCTTTTCTATTGCATCATTAAAATTTAATATATTTAACTTATTATTAACTACATAAGAAGGATTTTTCGGACGTTTTTTTAAATAATTTTGTGAATATCCAAAACGTCCTAAATCACAAATAAAATAATGATTTATATTTTGATGATATCGGTTTTCTATACGACGTATTTCACCATATCGCTCTCCTATACTAATATTACAACCTACACTGCAATTTTGACATATACTGGGAGCATATTGCATATCCCATTTTCGATTATATTTTTTTGAATGTGTTTTATCAGTAAATACTCCAGTCGGACATATTTCTACTAAATTACCTGAATGTTCGTTTTCCAGAACTCCATCTTCTATACGTCCAAAATAAATATTACTATTAGCACCATAAACATTTAAATCATTTCCGTCTGCATAATCTTTATAATATCTAACACAACGATAACAACTAATACAACGATTCATTTCGTGTTTAATAAATGGCCCTAGATATTGATTTTTATGTGTTCTTTTTAAAAAACGATAATTTCTAGAATAGTGTTTATTTATTACTGTCATGTCTTGTAAATGACAATTACCACCCTCCTCACATACAGGACAATCATGAGGATGATTAGTTAATAAAAGTTCAACTATATTTTTTCTAAATGTTTGTGATATTGTATCATTAGTGGAAATAATAGATCCATTTGTTATAGGAGTCATACAAGACATAATTAATCTTCCTTGAGAATCTGAAAAATCATGATATTGTGTTACAGCGCATTGTCGACAAGATCCTATACTACCCAATTCAGGGTGCCAACAAAAATAAGGAATATCCAATCCAATTGAAAGACATACTTTTAACAAATTATCAGATTCACTTACATAATATTTTTTATTATTGATATAAATTTTAGACATAATAGAATATTCCAAAACTTTTTAAGAATAAATTTAAAATTAAAGATTTAAGTTAAATTTATTAGATTGAATCCCGATAATATTTTTATTTAAATTTGATTGTTTTATATCAATTCCATCTTCAAATTCTGAACGAAAATACTTCATAGCACTTTGTAACGGTTCAATTGCTCCTGGTGCATGTGCACAAAATGTTTTTCCTGGACTTAAAGAAAAACATAATTGCTCTAAATTTTTTATGTCATTAATTTGACCTTTTTTGTTTTTTAAACTATGTAATATTTTAACAATCCAAGGTAATCCATCTCTACAAGGTGTACATAATCCACATGATTCTCGAGCAAAAAATTTTTCTATATTATAGACTAATGAAACCATATTAATTTGATTGTCAACTGCCATAGCTAATCCTGTTCCTAAACGACTACCTGCTTTTGAAATAGTATTAAAATCCATAGATAAATCTAAGTGTTTTGCAGTTAGAAAATCTGTACCTGCACCACCTGGTTGCCATGCTTTTAAAGAATAACCTGATTTCATGCCAAGCGCATAATCTTCTAGAATCTCACGAGCAGTGATACCAAAAGGAAATTCCCAAACACCAGGATTATTAACTCTTCCTGAAAAACCCATTAATTTAGTACCAGCATCAGAACTTTTAGATAAATTTTTATACCAATCAACACCATTTAATATAATTGATGGAATATTAGATAAAGTTTCAACATTATTCACACAAGTAGGTTTTCCCCATAATCCAAAAGTTGCAGGAAACGGAGGTTTAGATCTAGGATTCGCTCTTCGACCTTCTAATGAATTAATCAAAGCAGTTTCCTCGCCACAAATATAACGACCAGCTCCAGTATGTAAAAACAGATCGAAACTAAAACCACTATTGAGAATATTTAAACCAATATAACCAAAATTGATTGCTTCTTGTATAGCTTTTTTTAAAATATGTTCACCTTGAATATATTCTCCTCGCAAAAAAATATAACCACGAGTAGCTTGTATTGCAAAAGCAGACAATAATATTCCTTCAATTAACTGGTGAGGCAACTGCTCTATTAAAAATCTATCTTTATAAGTACCTGGTTCCATCTCATCTGCATTACATAGTAAATAACGATGTTCTTTATGATTAATAATATCTGGCATTAAACTCCATTTTAACCCAGTAGAAAAACCAGCACCTCCTCTTCCTTTTAAACCAGATTCTTTAATTAAATTAACAATATTTTTTGGAGTTATTTCATGTATTGCTTTTTTAAAAGCAACATAACCATTTTTATTAGAATATTCTTCGATCCAAACAGTTTTTTTATCATTTCGTATTCTCCATGTCAGTGGGTGAGTCTCTTCAATACGAATATTTTTTTTATTCATTTATACGATTCCAGTAAATTTATTGTAGATTCTGGAGTTAATTTAGAATATAAATCTTCATTGATCATTATAGTCGGGCTTTTGTCACAGTTACCTAAACAACAAACTGGCAATAATGTAAATCGTTTATCTAAAGTAGTATCACCTTTCTTAATTGATAAGTGATTTTCTAATACTTTTTTAATTTTTTGATAACCCATTAAATAACAAACTACGCTATCACAATAACGAATTATATTACGTCCTACAGGTTGTCGATAAATTTGACTATAAAAAGTTGCTACACTTTCTATATCACTTGAACTTATATTAAGTATTTTTGCAATTTCAACAATAGCAGAATCAGGCACCCAACCACGTTTTTTCTGAACAATTTTCAATGCTTCTATTATAATTGCTCTATAATTTTCATAATATTTTTTTTGCTTTTCTATTTCATCAATTTCAAAGGAACTTAATATAAATGTCGTAGAAATTTCTCGTAATTGTTTTTTTTTTTCTTCATAATTATCTATCCACGTCTGACATAACAAAATCTATACTGCCTAAATACACAATTAAATCGGATATTAAACTTCCACGAATTACTGAAGGTATTTGCTGTAAATGTGCAAAACTAGGCGTACGTATTCTTGTTCTATAACTCATAGTACCTCCATCACTAATTAAATAATAGCTATTAATACCTTTAGTTGCTTCAATCATTTGAAAACTTTCATTGTTTGGAATCACTGGACCCCATGATACCTGTAAAAAATGAGTAATCATACTATCAATGTCTTTAAGTACGTTTTCTTTAGGAGGAGGTGTAGTCAATGGATGATCAGCTTTAAAAGGACCCTCAGGCATATTATTTAAACATTGTTTTAAAATTGAGAGACTTTGATAAATTTCTTCTACTTTGATCATTACTCTAGAATAGCAATCACTTGTTCCATTACCAATTGGTATTTCAAAAGTATAATTTTGATAGCCAGAATATGGTCTCCATTTTCTTACGTCAAAATCTAAACCTGTAGCACGTAAACCAGCTCCTGTTATACCCCATTCTAAAGCTTCTTTTTGAGAATATTTAGCAATCCCTTTAGAACGATTAATTAAAATAGTATTTTTTAAAGCTACATCTATATAATATTTTAACCTTTTAGGCATCCATTTAAGAAAATTCTTTAATAAAGTATCCCATCCTTTTGGAAGATCATTAGCTACTCCGCCAATACGAAACCAAGCAGGATGCATTCTTGCTCCAGTTATTGCTTCAATTAAATCATAAATTTTTTGACGATCCGTAAAAGCAAAAAAAACAGGTGTCATACATCCAACATCCTGGATAAAAGTAGAAATATATAATAAATGACTATTAATACGAAATAATTCAGATAACATTACTCGAATAACTTCTACTTTTTCTGGAACCGTAATATTAGCTAATTTTTCTATTGCTAAAATATAAGGCATTTCATTAACACAACCACCTAAATATTCAATTCTATCTGTATATGGAATATAACTATGCCAAGATTGACGTTCTGCCATTTTTTCTGCTCCCCGATGGTGATATCCTATATCAGGGACACAATCAACAATATTTTCACCATCTAACTGCAAAACAATTCTAAAAGCACCATGAGCAGAAGGATGATTAGGACCTAAATTTAGAAACATAAAATCCACATTTTCATTTTTTCGCTTCATTCCCCATAATTCAGGCTTAAATATTAGACTATCCATTTCTAAATCTTCTTTTTCTTCATTTAAGAAAAAAGCTTTAAATTCAGTAGCTCTTGCTGGAAAATCTTTTCTTAATGGATGTCCTTTCCATGTATGCGGCATAATAATACGAGTTAAATTTGGATGATTCTTAAAAACAATACCAAACATTTCCCATGTTTCTCTTTCATACCAATTAGCATTAGGAAATAAATTAGTACACGTTGATAAAATTAAATCTTTTTCTAATAAGGGTACTTTTATCATAAAATCAATGTTATATTTAATAGATATTAAATGATAAAAAACTGAAAAATCTGCATGAGGCAAGTTTTCTCTATGTAATCGAAAACGTTCATCAACACCATGCAAATCAAAAAGCATATTATAAGAATAAGATGAATTAAATAAACATTTAATAACTTGTAATAATAAATTTTTATTTAACCAAATTATTGGAAAACCAGTTTTAGTTTTTTGAACAATACAAAAATCTTTTCCAAAATTATTAAATAGTTTTTTAAAAACCAAATCATTTAAATTATCTTTCTCAATATTTTTATTTAAAACACTACTTTTTTCATCTATCATGGATTTCTCATTGTAATTGATTTTAAAAAATTAAATATTTTTTAAATTTTTATCATTTTTAAATAAGATATTATTTTAAATATTAAAAGATTAAATTTTTTCTGATGTTGGAAGATTAACAATGGAAATTCTTTTACTTCTTTTTTTTACCTTTTCTGAAAGCATTTTTTTTCTATATATACCTTGTTCTCCGACTACCCAAGATAGTGGTCTTCTTTCTTCATTAATTGAATTTTGTAATAATGTTAAAGCATGTATATATGCTTCTGGCCTAGGTGGGCAACCAGGAATATAAATATCTACTGGTAAAAATTTATCTACTCCTTGAACTACAGAATAAATGTCATACATTCCCCCAGAATTAGCACATGCACCCATAGAAATTACCCATTTAGGTTCTAACATTTGGTCATATAATCTTTGAATAATAGGAGCCATTTTAATAAAAGGTGTACCTGCAATTACCATAACATCAGCTTGTCTTGGAGACGCCCTTAATACTTCAGAACCAAAACGAGCTATATCATGTGTAGAGGTAAAAGCAGTGACCATTTCTACATAACAACAAGATAATCCAAAATTATAAGGCCAAAGAGAATTTTTTCGTCCCCAATTTACTAATTTATTAAGTAACTGATTAATTTTACCTAAAAAAATATTTTTTTTTAAATAATTTTTTACTGGATCTGTTGAAAGATGAGTAACTTCTTTGGGATATTTTTTATCAGATTTTTTTGTTTCAGCTCTAGTTAAAGTATAATTCATTTTATATTTCATCAAATTATATCCTAAATATAATGAATTTAAATATTTTATTTATGTGTCCAATTTAATGCTTTAATGCGAACCAAATAAAACAATGATAACAAAAGAAATAAAATAAATATAAAAGCTTCAATAAATCCTGTCCAACCTGTTTCAACTATGCTAACAGACCACACGTATAAATAAAGAGCTTCCATATCAAATATTACAAAAAACATAGCAACTAAATAAAACTTAACAGAAAAATGTAAATGTGTATCTCCTACTGGTGCTATACCTGATTCAAACGGAGTATGTTTATATCTTGATAATGATTTACCTCCTAATAATGAACTTAAAAACAACATAAAAACACAAAAAAACAAAGAAAAAAATATAAAACAAAAAAAAGATAAATATTCTTTATTATCAAATATATTCACCATTAACATCAGATAACCTCAAAAACTATTTTAAATTAATACAATAAATAAGATTAACATTATAAAGGTTCAATAAGTAATTTTATAAAAGTACCAAAATTCAATATACATCAAAAATGTAAAATAATAAATTATGTTTAGCAAACAAAATTATATTCGATTTAATCAGAAAATTGAAAAACTCATTTTTTTTAGACTCAGACCTTGATGACTTAAAAAAAGACCCCATCTAATAATCACAACACTGATAGATAAATATGAAAATACAATCCTATGTCGCTAATTCAAGCCAAAAAAATGGTTACATAAAGGTTGAACACCCAATTTATCAAAAATAGGAGAAATACAATGGGTAAAATTATTGGTATCGACTTGGGAACAACCAACTCTTGTGTTGCTATTATGGACGGCAACAAACCTCGTGTTTTAGAAAATGCAGAAGGAGATCGTACTACGCCTTCAATCATTGCATATACTCAAGAAGGTGAAGTATTAGTAGGACAACCTGCTAAACGTCAGGCTATTACAAACCCAAAAAATACTTTATTTGCTATAAAACGTTTAATTGGTCGGAAATTTAAAGATGAAGAAGTGCAACGTGATATAAAAATTATGCCATATAATATCATTAATTCTGAAAATGGAGATGCGTGGATTGATGTAAAAAGAAAAAAAATGGCTCCTCCTCAAATTTCTGCAGAAGTTTTAAAAAAAATGAAAAAAACTGCAGAAGATTATTTAGGAGAATCAATAAATGAAGCTGTAATTACAGTACCTGCTTATTTTAATGATGCTCAACGACAAGCGACTAAAGATGCAGGTAGAATTGCTGGTTTAGAAGTTAAGAGAATCATAAATGAACCTACAGCTGCAGCACTTGCATATGGTTTAGATAAAGGCAAAGGAAATCGAACCATCGCTGTTTATGATTTAGGTGGTGGAACTTTTGACATATCAATTATTGAAATAGATGATGTAGATAAAGAAAAAACATTTGAAGTACTTGCAACCAATGGTGATACACATCTTGGAGGAGAAGATTTTGATAGTAGACTAATTAATTATTTAGTAAATGAATTCAAAAAAGAGCAAGGTATTGATTTACGAAATGATTCACTAGCGATGCAAAGACTAAAGGAATCTGCAGAAAAAGCTAAAATTGAGCTATCATCAGCACAGCAAACAGACGTAAATTTACCATATATCACAGCAGATTCTAATGGTCCAAAACATTTAAACATTAAAGTTACTCGTTCAAAACTTGAATCTTTAGTAGAAGATTTAGTATTAAGATCTATTGAACCACTGAAAGTAGCATTGAAAGATGCAGGCTTATCAATTTCAGATATTCATGATGTAATATTAGTAGGTGGTCAAACAAGAATGCCTATGGTTCAATCTAAAGTAGCTGATTTTTTTGGAAAAGAACCTAGAAAAGATGTTAATCCAGATGAAGCAGTAGCAGTTGGAGCTGCAGTTCAAGGAGGCGTTCTTTCAGGTGATGTTAAAGATGTTTTACTTCTTGATGTAACTCCATTATCCTTGGGAATTGAAACTATGGGTGGTGTAATGACAGCACTTATTAACAAAAACACTACAATTCCTACAAAACATAGTCAAGTTTTTTCAACAGCAGAAGATAATCAATCAGCAGTAACAATACATGTACTACAGGGTGAAAGAAAAAGAGCTTCAGACAATAAGTCTTTGGGTCAATTTAACTTAGATGGCATTGAACCTGCACCTAGAGGAACAGCTCAAATCGAAGTAACATTTGATATTGATTCCGATGGGATATTACATGTTTCAGCAAAAGATAAAAAAACTGGTAAAGAACAAAAAATTACTATTAAAGCCTCGTCTGGACTAAATGAATCAGAAATTAAAAAAATGATCAATGATGCAGAAGCAAACTCTGAAGCAGATCGTAAATTTGAAGAATTAATTCAAATACGTAATCAAGGTGACCAACTAATTCATAGTACAAAAAAACAACTAAATGAAAACAAAACAAAAATTAAAGTTGAAGATCAAAACACAATACAATCAGCTATAGATGAATTAGAACAATCATTAAAAGGAGAAAGTAAATCTGAAATCGAAAAAAACATACAAAATCTCTTAAAAATTTCATCTAAGCTAACTGAAATTAATCAAAAACAGTCAGAAGAAAATATAAATAATGAAAATAAAACATCTACATCAAAAAAAGATGAAAATGTTGTAGATGCAGAATTTGAAGAAATAAAAGATCCTAAAAAATAATTATAACCGTCTAAAAACTAGCACGGGCGTAGAAAAATATCTACGCCCGTGTAATTATTTTAAAAGCAGGAAGAGTAATAATGGGAAAAAAAGATTACTATCAAATTTTAGGAGTCTCTAAATCAGCTGAAGAACGTGAAATTAAAAAAGCTTATAAAAAATTAGCAATGAAATATCATCCTGATAGAAATCAAGGTGATAAAAATGCTGAAAATAAATTTAAAGAAATAAAAGAAGCTTATGAAGTTTTAATTAATCAAGAAAAAAGAAATGCATATGATCAATATGGGCATGCAGCTTTTGAAAATGGTCATAATCAAAATACAACTTACAGTACTTTTACTAGTTCTACAGATTTTGGTGATATTTTTGGAGATGTTTTCGGAGATATTTTCGGCGGAAATAGGAATCAAAGGGTAAAAAAAGGAGCTGATTTATGCTATAATATGGATATTTCATTGGAAGAAGCTGTAAAAGGAACAATAAAAGAAATACGTATTCCAACATTTCAAAAATGCCAAAATTGTTATGGAACTGGAGCTAGAAAAGGAAGTAAACCTCAGCATTGCACTACTTGCCATGGAAGAGGTCAAATACATATGAGAAAAGGATTTTTTACAGTTCAACAATCTTGTCCTACATGCAATGAACAAGGAACTATAATCAAAGATCCATGCAATATATGTAAAGGACAAGGAAGAATTAAAACTAATAAAATATTATCGGTAAAAATTCCACCTGGTGTAGACACTAATGATCGCATTCGATTAAATAATGAGGGAGAAGCTGGTATCAATGGTGCACAATCAGGTGATCTTTATGTGCAAATTACTGTCAGTAAACATCTTATTTTTGAAAGAGAGGAAAACAATCTTTACTGTGAAGTACCAATTAACTTCACTATGGCAGCATTAGGAGGAGAAATCGAAGTTCCAACATTAGATGGTCGTGTTAAATTAAAAATACCATCTGAAACACAATCAGGAAAACTTTTTCGTATTAAAGGCCGAGGTGTAAAGTCAGTTCAAAACAGGAAACAAGGTGACTTATTATGTCGCGTAGTAGTAGAAACGCCAGTAAATCTTAATGAACAACAAAAATATCTTTTAAATGAATTAGGAAAAAGTTTAAACGGTTTTAAAGGTGAAAAAAATACACCTCGTTCCAAAAGATTTTTCGATGGAGTAAAAAGATTTTTTGACGATTTAACAAAATAAAATACTATAAAGTATTGCTTCTTTTAGAGGCAATACTATATAAAAAAACTAATTTAAAATTAATTTTTTAATTTGTGATAATAAAATAGATTTATGCCTTGCAGCTTTATTTTTATGTATTAAACCCTTAGTTGCATATTTATCAATAATAGGTTGCATACTTTTAAAAGCGTCTTCCGCTTTACTTTTATCTTTAGAAACAATAGCTAATCGAACTTTTTTAATAAAAGTACGAACTTTCGAACGTTGACTTGTATTTTTTTTGCGACGTTGTTCAGATACTATTGAATCTTTTTTAGATGATTTAATATTTGCCAATTTTGACTCCTAGATATTTAAAATGATAAAGTATAAAAAATATAGTACAAAAAAAAATAAAAATCAGTAGCAAAGATAATAGATTATATTAATATTATACCTTATAAAACAACTGTTATTATTAATAAATTTTATGATATATTTTTACTTTATTTAATCAGGTTAATTTAATAATGAGGATTATACGAGGCATTCATAATCTAAAGAAAATAAATTCTAATTCGGCAGTAAGCATAGGAAATTTTGATGGAGTACATTTAGGACATCAAAAATTACTTTATACATTATATAAAATAGGTAAAACAAACAAAATACCAACAATAATAATTTTATTTGAACCACAACCATTGGAATTTTTAAAGAGCCAAAACCCTCCTAAAAGAATTACGAAATTTCGTGAAAAAATAAAATATATTCAATTACACAAAATTGATATAGTTTTATGTATTAAATTTAACAATTTTTTTTCAAATCTTACTGCAGAAGATTTTATTATTAAAATATTAATTGATAAATTAAATATAAAATTTATTATTATTGGTGAAGATTTCAAGTTTGGTTGTAAAAAAAATGGAAATGTTTTACTTCTAAAAGAAGCTAGTAAAAAATATAAATTTAATGTTCTCACTATTAAGTCAGTATATAAAAATAATATTAAAGTTAGTAGTACTAACATTAGAAAATATTTATTAGAAAATAATGTTAAATTAGCAAAATTATTACTTGGAAGACCATTTAGTATATTTGGCCGTGTTGTTTATGGTGATCAAATAGGAAGAACACTAGGTTATCCCACAGCTAATATAAAATTACATAAAAATATTTCTATTAATAAGGGTGTATATGCTGTTACAGTTAATTATAAAAAAACGTATTTTGGAATATGTAATATAGGCATAAAACCCAGTTATATTCAAAATTCAAAAAATAAAATTCTTGAAGTACATTTATTTGATATAAATATCAATTTATATCATAAAAAAATAGAAGTTTTTTTACATAAAAAAATAAGAAATGAACATTTTTTTTCATCAATACCAAGATTAAAAAAACAAATTGCTAAAGATATTGAAACTTCTAAAAAATATTTTAGAAATTTTCATTGTGAACTTAAACAATAAAGATAAAATTATGCATGATTACAAAAAAACTTTAAATTTACCTAAAACAAAATTTTCTATGAGAGCTAATTTAACTGAAAAAGAACCTAAAATCTTAAAAAATTGGCATGAAAATAATCTTTATAAGATGATTAGAAAAAATAAAGAAAACAAAAAAATATTTTTTCTGCACGATGGCCCTCCATATGCAAATGGTAATATTCATATTGGACACGCCGTAAACAAAATATTAAAAGATATAATCATTAAATCAAAAAATTTATCTGGTTTTGATGCACCTTATATACCATCATGGGATTGTCATGGACTACCTATTGAGCAAAAAGTTGAAGAAAAACTTGGAATTCTTAAAACAACAATAAATACTTCAACATTTCAAGAAAAATGTCGAACATATGCAAAAAATCAAGTAAAAAAACAAAAAAAAGATTTTATTAGATTAGGTGTAATTGGAGATTGGGAAAATTCCCATCTTACAATGGATTATAAAAACGAAGCAAATATAATAAAAACACTTTCTAAAATTATTGAAAAAAAATATTTATATAGAGATTTTAAACCGGTACATTGGTGTTTAAAATGTCAATCATCTTTATCTGATGCAGAAATCGAATATTTTAATAAAAAATCAGACGCTATTTTCGTTGCAATGAAAAGTAATGATGAAAATTTAAAAAAAATTTTTAATACTTATATATTAAATAATAAAGAAACATATCTGCCTATTTGGACAACTACTCCATGGACTTTACCATCTAGTCAAGCTATCACAATTCATCCGGATTTTAAGTATGATCTTATTGAAACCAAAAAATATAATTTAATTATAGCCAAAGAACTTGTAAAAAATACTGTTAATCATTTAAAAATAAAAAATTGGAAGTGTTTATTTTCTACTGAAGGTAAAAAATTAGAAGGTATAAAATTTTCACATCCATTTTTAAAAAATATTTTATTACCTGTAATCTTAGGAACACATGTAACTCCTGAAGCAGGAACAGGTGCAATTCATACATCTCCAGATCATGGAGAAGATGATTATATTGTTTGTCAAAAATACAATATTAATACAATAAACTTGATTAATGAAAAAGGTAATTTTAAAAAAAATATACACCCAAAATTAGATGGTATTAATATTTTCAGAGCTAATCAAATAATTATTCAATTATTAATTGATAATAATTGTTTATTACATCATGCATTATTAAATCATAGCTATCCGCATTGCTGGAGACATAAATATCCTATTATATTTCGAGCAACTCCACAATGGTTTATTAATATTAATAAAAATCATTTGCGTTTTAATACTATTAAAGAAATTAAAAAAGTTTCTTGGATCCCTAAATGGGGAAAATCGAAAATTGAAGAAATGATTAAAAACAGACCTGATTGGTGTATTTCAAGACAAAGACAATGGGGAGTACCAATATCTGTTTTTATAAATAAAAAAACAAATCAAATACATCCTAAAAATTCTTTAATAATGAAAAAAATTATTAAAAAAGTAAAATTAGAAGGTATTCAAGCATGGTGGAATATCAATTTAAAAGAAATATTAGGTGAAGAATTTAATTTATATAATCAAAATTTTGATATATTAGATGTATGGTTTGAATCAGGAAGCACTCATAGATCAATAAAATATAAAAATAATAAAAATATGAAAAATCATGCAGATATGTTCTTAGAAGGTTCTGATCAACATAGAGGTTGGTTTATGTCATCGTTAATGATATCTATGTTAATTAACCAAAAAGCACCTTATTCTGAAGTTTTAACACATGGTTTTGTAGTAGATGGGAAAGGACAAAAAATGTCTAAATCTATAGGTAATACTATTAGTCCTAACGACATAATAAATACGCTAGGTGCAGATATTTTAAGACTTTGGGTTGCTTCCTCAAATTATTCTAATGATATTACTATTTCTGAAGAAATCTTAAAAAGAACATCAGATATCTATCGAAGAATAAGAAATACAGCACGTTTTATGTTAGCTAATATTAATGATTTCGATCCAAACAAAAATATTATTCCAAAAGAAAAAATGATTTATTTAGATCAATGGGCTGTTTCACATACAAAAATACTACAAGAAGAGATTATTCTACTTTATAATAAGTACAACTTCCATGGTGTAATACAACGATTAATGCATTTTTGTTCTATTGAAATGGGATCTTTTTATCTAGATGTTATAAAAGATAGACAATACACTTTACAAAAAAACAGTTTAGAAAGAAGAAGTTGTCAAACAGCAATATATTATATACTTCATGCACTTGTTAGATGGATATCACCTATATTATCATTTACTGCTAATGAAATATGGGAATATTTACCTGGAAAAAATTCAAAATATGTATTTACAGAAGAATGGTTTAATAAATTATTTAAATTAAATAATGATTTATTTAATCATCAATTTTGGAATCAATTAATAGAAATTAAAAATGAAATAAATAAATTTATAGAAAAAGAAATAAAAAATAACAAAATAAAAAATTCATTAGAAGCATCTATTATATTATATGTAAAACCTGAAATAAAAGAAAAATTAGATGTCTTAGGAAAGGAATTAAAATTTATATTTTTAACATCTTATGTTGTAGTTGAAGATTATGAAAAAGCGCCAAAAAATATCAAACAAAGTTTTTTATTTTCTAAATGCAAAATATCTTTAGAAAAAAGTCAGGATAAAAAATGTGAAAGATGTTGGCATTATAATATTCCTATTACCAATAAACAGACCTACAATATTTGTACACGTTGCATTTCCAATACACAAGGTGACGGTGAAAAACGAATTTTTATATGAAACAAATGCATAAAAAATATTTTTTAATCACAATATTTTTTTTAATGTTAGATATTCTTTCTAAATATTTAGTTTTTAATAATTTAAACTTATATGAAACAAAAAAAATTGTATCAGTATTAAATTTATTTCATGTACATAATTATGGAGTTGCTTTTAGCATTTTATCAAATGAAAATTTATGGAATAGATTTTTTTTGTCAATATTAAGTATAATTATTATATTAATAATATTTAAAAAAATTTTGAAATCAAACAAAAGAGATAAAAAATTAGCTTATTGCCTTATTATTGCAGGAGCCATGGGGAACTTAATTGATCGTATTTACTATGGATTTGTTATAGATTTCATTGATATACACATTGATAATTGGCATTTTGCCACATTCAATATATCTGATTGTAGTATTTTTATTGGAGTAGTTATATATATAAAAAATACATATAAAATTATTAAAAAACAATAAATTTATTATTTTTTTAAAAATTTTACAATAAAATATATTACTTTAATATAAATTTTTTTTGAGGCTTCACATAAGTGGATATTTTATTAGCTAATCCAAGAGGTTTTTGTGCAGGTGTTAAAAGAGCTATTTTAATTGTTGAAAATGCATTAAAAATTTATAAAAAAACTATTTATGTTAAACATGAATTAGTACATAATCAATATGTTATACAACAATTACGTAAAAAAGGAGTTGTTTTTGTTGAAAAAATTTCAGATATTCCAAACAATTCAATAGTAGTTTTTTCTGCTCATGGGGTTTCAAAAAAAACCGAAAAAAAAGCTATAAAAAAACAATTAATAATTTTAAATGCAACTTGCCCTTTAGTTACAAAGGTACACAAGGAAGTTGAAAAAGCAAGCAAAAAAAACATAGAAACTATTTTTATTGGTCATAAAGGACACCCTGAAGTAATCGGAACAATAGGACAATATAACAATAAAAATGGTAAAATACATCTTATTGAATCAATAGAAGATGTCGATAAACTATCAATTGAAAAAAACAGTAAAAAATTAAATTACTTCACACAAACAACATTATCTATTACATATACTAAAGCTATTATTGAATCTTTAAAAAACAAATTCCCACACATTTCTGGTCCTAAAAAAGAAGATATATGTTATGCAACAACTAATCGACAAAATGCAGTTATTAAATTATCAAAAATAGTTGATATGATATTTGTTATAGGATCTAAAAATTCTTCAAATTCTAATCGTCTTGCTGAAATAGGAGAAGAAACTGGAGTATGTACTAAACAAATTGAATCATTTCAAGATATTCAAGTAAATTGGATAAAAAATATAAAATATATTGGTATTACAGCAGGAGCATCTGCACCAGAATTTTTAGTAACACAAGTAATTAAATATTTACAAAAAATAGGAGCTAAAAAAACGAAGGAAGTTTTAGGAACTGAAGAAAAAATAAATTTTAATATACCTAAACATTTAACATTTTTATCAAGTTGAAAAATATGAATAAAAAAATAACTCGTATTGCAATTACTGGCCCTTTAGGTCGAATGGGGCAAATGTTAGTTAAAGAAATACAAAAAAACAAAAATACTTGTCTAACTGCAGCTATAGTAAAAAAACATCATCCATTAATTAATTGTGATATTGGAAAAGAAATCGGAATAGGAAATATAGGAGTTCTTATTAAGGATCATTTAAATATTAATAAAAATGATTTTGATGTTTTAATTGATTTTACATGTCCCAGTGCAACATTAAAATATTTAGAATATTGTAATACATTTCAAAAAAAAATAATTATTGGCACTACTGGATTTTCAAATACAGAAATAAAAACCATCGAATTATATTCAAAAAATATTGCTATTTTAGCAGCATCAAATTTCAGTATAGGTGTAAATTTGCTTTGTGAATTAGTTAAAAAAACTACTAAAATTTTAGGAAATAATTCTGATATTGATATTATAGAATTTCATCATCGTAATAAAATTGATATTCCTTCAGGAACTGCAATAACAATTGGAGAAACTATATCAAAAATTATGAAATGGGATTTAAATAAAAGTTCTTTATATCATAAAAAAGGATTTACAAAAATTAGAGAACCAAAAAAAATTGGATTTTCTAGTATAAGATCAGGAAATATTATTGGGAAACACTCTGTAATATTTACAAATTCTGAAGAAGAAATTAATATTACTCATACAGCTTTCAATAGAAAATCTTTTGCAAAAGGCGCGATTCAATCAGCTATTTGGGTTGTTTCGAAAAATAAAGGATTATTTACTATGAAAGATTTGTTAAAAAACATGTTATAAATCGTGTATTTTGAGAATAATTATATTAATTTTATATTTTTTAAAAAATAAACTTTTAAAACTAAAATGTATAAAATATTTATCACGATAAATAGACAAAAATATTAATTTTAGTTAAAATTTAATTTTTCAAAATATTTTACTTATTATTTGTAACTCAATCAATATTAAAAAAATTTTTTGGAGGATGTTTTGGGACAAGAAGCAGTATTAGTTTTAGAAGATGGCACTAGATTTCATGGACGTTCTATTGGAGCTAAAGGAACAACTGTAGGAGAAGTTGTTTTTAACACATCAATTACTGGATACCAAGAAATAATCACTGATCCTTCTTACTCACATCAAATTGTAACACTAACTCATCCTCATATTGGAAACATTGGTACGAATAAAAATGATGAAGAATCCTCTAAAGTCCACATAAGAGGTTTAATCATTCGTGACATGTCTCCTATATCGAGTAATTTTCGTAGTGAAAAAAGCTTTTCTGATTATTTAAAAGAAAATAATATTATCGCAATATCTGATATTGATACAAGAAAATTAACAAGAATTTTACGAACAAAGGGATCACAAAATGGGTGTATTATAGAAAATAAAAAAGAAAACTATATTATAGCACATGAAAAAGCTAAAAATTGCTTAAGTTTACAAGGATTAGATTTAGCTAAAAAAGTAACTACTAAAAATATTTATCATTGGAATCAGGGTAGTTTTAACATTAACAAAAAAAAAACATGTTCTGAAAAAAAAAATATATTCCATATTATTGTATATGATTTTGGTGTCAAACGAAATATATTACGTATGTTAGTAGATCGAGGATGTTATTTAACTATAGTACCTGCTAAAACAAGTTCAAAAACAGTATTAAATTTATCTCCTGACGGAATTTTTTTATCTAATGGACCAGGTGATCCAAGACCGTGTCATTATGCAATTAAATCTATTCAAGATTTTTTAAAAGCTAATATTCCAATGTTTGGCATATGTTTAGGACATCAACTACTCGCATTAGCTAGTGGAGCTAATATTATTAAAATGAAATTCGGTCACCATGGAGGTAATCATCCAGTAAGAGAACTCAAAACAAATCGTGTCATTATTACGTCACAAAATCATAGTTTTACTGTTGATACAAAAGAGATGCCAAATAATATTTCTATAACACATACTTCACTTTTTGATGGTACTCTACAAGGATTATCTCTCACTGATAAACTAGCTTTTAGCTTTCAAGGGCATCCAGAAGCTAGCCCTGGTCCACATGATGCATCCTATTTATTTGATCATTTTATAAAATTACTTAATCAAACAAAACTCAGTAATTAATTAGGGAAAAAAAATGCCTAAATCTACTGATATAAAATCTATCTTAATTCTCGGTGCAGGTCCTATTGTAATTGGACAAGCATGTGAATTTGATTATTCAGGTGCACAAGCATGTAAAGCATTACATGAAGAAGGTTATAAAATTATTCTTGTTAATTCAAATCCTGCTACTATTATGACTGATCCATATATGGCAGATTCTACATATATTGAGCCTATTCACTGGAAAATAGTAAGAAAAATTATAATTAAAGAACGTCCAGATGCATTGCTTCCTACAATGGGGGGTCAAACAGCACTTAATTGTGCTTTAGAACTAAATCGAAGAGGAATACTAAAAAAGTTTAATGTTAAAATTATAGGTGCTACGATTGATGCAATTAATAAGGCAGAAGATAGAAAATTATTTGAATATTCAATGAAAAAAATTAATCTAAAAACTGCAAAATGTGGTATTGCACATAATATTAAAGAAGCATTATCTGTAGTAAAAAATGTAGGATTTCCATGTATTATTAGACCTTCTTTTACCATGGGTGGAAGTGGTGGCGGCATTGCTTATAACCAAGAAGAATTTGAAGAAATTTGTGAAAGAGGATTAAAATTATCTCCTACTACTGAATTATTAATTGATGAATCATTAATCGGTTGGAAAGAATATGAAATGGAAGTTGTACGAGATAAAAACAATAATTGTATTATTGTATGTTCTATTGAAAATTTAGATCCTATGGGAATTCATACCGGGGATTCAATTACTGTAGCTCCAGCACAAACTTTAACTGATAAAGAATACCAGATTATGCGAAATGCATCTATGGCTATTTTAGAAGAAATCGGAGTAGAAACTGGAGGTTCGAATGTACAATTTGCAATTAATCCAAAAAATGGTCGCATGATAGTTATTGAAATGAATCCTAGAGTTTCTCGATCTTCTGCATTAGCATCTAAAGCTACAGGATTTCCAATTGCAAAAATTGCTGCTAAATTAGCAGTAGGATATACATTAGACGAGCTTGCTAATGATATTACAGGTACAAATACAACAGCGTCTTTTGAACCATCAATAGATTATATAGTAACTAAAATACCCAGATTTAATTTTGAAAAATTTTTAGGATGTAATGATAGATTGACTACTCAAATGAAATCTGTTGGAGAAGTAATGGCAATAGGAAGAACCTTTCAGGAGTCAATCCAAAAAGCTATTCGGGGATTAGAAATTGGAGTAAGTGGCTTCAATTCTAAAATATCTATATCAGATCCAAAATGTTTAATAAAAATTAGACATGAACTAAAAGAAGCCGGTGCAGACAGAATTTGGTATATCGGTGATGCATTTAGATTAGGAATGTCTATAGACGATGTTTTTGAATTAACATCTATTGATCCTTGGTTTCTCATACAAATTCAAGAAATAATTATTTTAGAAGAAAAAATTAAAAAAAATGGATTTATCGGGTTAAGTTATAAATTTTTATATTTTATTAAAAGAAAAGGTTTTTCAGATTTACGCATAGCAATATTAACAAATAAAAAAGAAAATGACATACGTAATCTTCGATATAAATTAAAATTACATCCTGTTTATAAAAGAATTGATACATGTTCAGCTGAATTTTCCACTGAAACAGCGTATATGTATTCTACCTGGGAAGATGAATGTGAAGCAAATCCGACAAAGAATAATAAAAAAATTATTATAATAGGAGGGGGTCCTAACAGAATAGGACAAGGAATAGAATTTGATTATTGTTGTGTACATGCTGCACAAGCATTAAGAGAAGATGGTTTTGAAGCAATTATGATTAATTGTAATCCAGAAACAGTATCTACAGATTATGATATATCTGACAGACTCTACTTTGAACCTATTACATTAGAAAATGTTTTAGAAATAGTTAAAATCGAACAACCTTACGGAGTAATTATTCAATATGGTGGACAAACACCATTAAAATTAGCAAAGGCGTTTGAAAAAGAAGGAATACCAATCATTGGAACTAAACCAGATTCTATTGATAAAGCAGAAGATCGTAATCGTTTTCAAAAAATTGTAACAAAATTAAATTTAAAACAACCTTTAAACGCTACTGTTTTAAATTTAAAAGAAGCTCATCAAAAAGCATTTCAAATTGGCTACCCTATTATGGTTCGACCATCTTATGTATTAGGGGGTAGAGCAATGGAAATTGTTTATGAACCATCTGAATTAGATCAATATTTTAAAACAACACTAAAAGAAAAAAATACTACTCCAATTTTACTAGATCAATATTTAAATTATGCAACAGAAGTTGATGTTGATGCTATCTGTGATGGAAAAACAGTATTAATAGGAGGTATTATGGAACACATTGAACAAGCCGGAGTACATTCTGGAGATTCAGCATGTTCTTTACCAGCATATACATTAACAAGAAAAATTCAAGATAAAATTAGAAAACAAGTTAAAAAATTAGCATTTGAATTATCTGTAAAGGGATTAATGAATGTCCAATTTGCAATTAAAAATAATGAAATATATATTCTTGAAGTAAATCCAAGAGCTGCTCGAACAGTTCCATTTGTATCAAAAGCGACAGGATTGGCACTTGCAAAAATTTCTGTACGTGTTATGTGTGGTAAAAAATTAGACGAACAAGGTTTCACAAAAGAAATTATTCCATCGTTCTTTTCAGTCAAAGAAGCTGTTTTACCTTTTGACAAATTTCAAGGTGTTGATCCTATATTGGGACCAGAAATGAGATCTACAGGGGAAGTAATGGGCATTGGAAAAAATTTTTCAGAAGCATTTTCTAAAGCTATGCTTGGCGCTCATACTAACATGAAAAAATCAGGACGTGTATTGCTATCAGTACGAGATAATGATAAAAAAAATATTGTAAATTTAGCAGTCAAATTACAAAAGTTTGGATTTAAAATTGATGCTACTAGAGGTACTTCTAAAGCCTTAAAAAAATCTGGAATTATTTCTAGATTAGTAAATAAAGTATATGAAGGTAGACCTCATATACAAGATCGTTTGAAAAATGGAGAGTACGCATATATTGTAAATACAACATCATGTCATCAAGGTATGAAGGATGCAAAATTAATCTGCCGAAGTGCTTTACAATATAGGGTTCACTATGATACAACTATTAATGGTGCATTCGCTACAGTAATGGCGTTGAATGAAGACCCAATAAAAAATATTATATCATTACAAGAAATTCATAAAAAAATAAATTTAAAACATTAAACTTATTTTAAATAAAATACTTTTTATAAATATGTTGTAAAACATATTTATAACTCTTAAAAATTTTAATGACATGAAAATTAGTTTAATAGCAGCTATTTCTAATAATTTAGTTATTGGTAACAAAAATAAAATACCTTGGAAACTCCCAGAAGATTTAAAATGGTTTAAAAAAAACACAATATATAAAAATATTATTATGGGACGTTTAACTTGGGAATCTCTCATCAATGCTTTACCTGCGCGAAATAACATAGTTATTAGTCGAAAAAAAATAATTAACAAAAATGTTATATGGGTAAATTCAATTAATAATGCTATAATCTCCACTGTATACTCAAAATATAATCAAAATGAAGAAATCATGATTATTGGAGGAGGTAAAATATATAAACAAATGTTGTTTTATGCTAATAAATTATATTTAACTCATGTAAATTGTAATATTATTGGAGATTCTTATTTTCCAAAATACAAATTATTTAAAAATTGGAAAACAATATTTAAGCAAAATTTTTTTAAAGATAGCCAACATGATTATGATTTCTGTTTCGAAATATTAGTTAGATAGATAGTCATTAAATATTTATGTTATGTATTCATCTTTGATAAGATTGATGGAAATATTTTTTATCTTCCCATCGTAATATTGATAATTCTCCACCCCAACAGCACCCATGATCTAATGGAAAAAATTGAGATGGTACATTTGTTCCCTTCAAAGATGACCAATGTCCAAAAATAATAGAATATTTTTTTATATATTCATTTGATATAAGAAACCATGGTAATAATGGATATTTAACGATGCTAGGAGATTGTTTACATGTAAGATTTAACTTTCCATCAGGATAACAATATCTTATACGTGTAAAAACATTAATACCATATCGTAATTGATCAATTTTTTTGTAATTAGAATCCCAATAACTTATTTTGTTATTTAAAACAGACTTTAAAAATAAAGGGTAATTATTACTTAATAAACATGCTTCAATTTCTAAAGAACATTCTTGAGCTACTTGTAAATTTAATTGAGGACTTATTCCTGCATGTACCATAATAATTTTTTGTTTTTTATCAATTTTTAAAATAGATTGAGAACGTAACCAATTAATTAATTGATCACTATCGTGAGCAGATAAAAAATCATCGAAATAATTTTCTTTTTTATTTTTTTGAATACCAGAATAAACTGCAATTAAATTTAGATCATGATTTCCAAGTACTACTTTTATCCTATCTTTTATAGAATATAAATACCTCATAACCTCTAATGAATTTCTTCCCCTCGAAACTAAATCACCTGCAATCCATAAATAATCATTATTAATATTAAAATGTGATTTTTTTAAAAGTAGTTTTAATTCTTTATAACAACCATGAATATCACTAATAAAATAAATGCTCATTTTATTTCTCTTAAAGTATAAGTAATATATATTCAAATAGAAATAGACTTGCAATATATATTATTTTCTATGATGTAATTAGATAACTGACAGTATTGCAATATAGAAATATTTTCTGGTCTTTCTTGTGGATTAATATTTAATGTTGTTAAAACTTTTTCAGAAAATAATTTCCCTAAACTATTTTTTAATATTTTTCTACGTTTTTGAAAAGCTAAATTTGTAATATAACTAAGAACTTTTACATTATGAGTGAAATAAGGATAAAAATTAGTATAAGGCGTTAAATTTAAAAATATTGAATCTACTTTAGGAACTGGTCTAAAACATTTCGGTGAAACGTCTAATAATATTTTTATATTACAGTAATATTGAGCAATAATACTCAAACGACCATATGATTTACTTCCCGGTAGGGCAACTAAGCGTTCAGCAACTTCTTTTTGTAACATAAAATTCATATCTTTAATAATTTTAATATTTTTAAATAAATTTAATATTAAAGACGTAGCGACATGATATGGTAAATTACCAAAAACCCGAATTAATCTATCTTTTTTATTAAACAATTTTAAATAATTAAATTTTACAGCATCTTGATAAAATATTATCAATTTTGAGTAAAATGAACATTTTTTTAATCTTTCTAATAAATATTTATCGATTTCAATTACAATTAATTCATCTATTAAATTACAAACAGGTCGAGTTAATGCAGCAAGTCCTGGACCAATTTCAACTAATATTTCATTTAATTGCGGATTAATAAATTCAACTATTTTTTTAACTATAGAAGAATCTATAAGAAAATTTTGACTAAATTTTTTTAGGGGAATATGTTTTCTCATTTAAATTTTTATTAATTTTAATATTATAGAATTTGTTAAAATTTTTATGATCAATTTAATAATTTAAAAAATATTTATATATGATGAATTTTTGAGTTTGTTAATCCAATTAATTTTTTCTAATTTTATTTTACGTTGTAATAAAGTTTCATAGATTTTTTCTTTTTCTAATTTCCAATGCTCATTTATTCGACGTTTTTTTAATAATTTAATTATATGCCATCCAAATTTAGATTTAATTGGTTTGCTAATTTCATTTTCATTTAGATTTTTTAAAGTATTTTTAAAAGAACGATCAAATGATTTATTTGAAATCCAGCCTAAATCGCCTTTTTTATGAGATGAATTAATATCATGAGAGAAATTGCTTACAGCATATTCAAAGCTATAATGTTTTGTTTTTATATCATTATAAATTGCAAAAATATCTTTTTTTGCTTGTTCATCACTTAAAATAGTTGAAGGATGTACTAAACAGTGCTGAATATGAAATTCAGTGGTAGTTTTGTTAGTTTTGTTTAAACTATTATTTTTAATATTCTCAACTTTTACAATATACCAACCTTTTTTACCTAAAATAGGACCTAATACTTCATTTCTTTTAGAAATATATAATTTATTAGAAAATAATTTTTTTAAACCTTTTAAAGGTTTTAATGATATATTTTCTGTTAAAAAAACATTTTTATTTTTCTTGAAATTTTCATAAAAATCATCAAAATTAGAATTATCATTAATAACTTTAAATAGATTATTAACTAGTATTTTTTTATTTTTAATTAATTTAGAATTTTCTTTTTTTAAAAAAGGTAAAACAATACACTTTAAACTAACTTTTTTAAGATCGTTTTGTTCTTTTATTTTATTATGTAGTAAAAAATATATTTCTTTTTTAGTGATATGAATACTATTTTTTAATATATAATCTTGTAATATTTTAATTTTCAATGATTTTTTAATATTTTTTATATAATCTTCATAATTAAAAAAATCATTGGTATTATTTTTGATAATATTTTTTTTAAATTCATCAAAAGTAATATGGTTTTTAAAAGCAATATTTCTAAGCATATTATCTACTTGATCATTAGAAACTATAATATTGAATTTCTTTGCTTCTTCTAAAATCAATGTATCTATAATTAATTTCTCTAATATTTTATCTGTTAAAAAATTAATTTTTAAAGGTACCGTAATAATGTTTTTTTCTTGTTTTAGATAAAAAAGAATTTGGTTGATATCACTATTTAATATAACTTGATTATTTACAACAGCAACAATTTTATCAATTTCAAAATTTTTCGAAAAACAATTTGAAAAAAAAATTGAAAATAAATATAAAATTAAAATAAAAAACACTCTCATTGTTATTCTTCTTTATTTTTAAATTTTTTATTATAACGAGTTTACTATCATAATGATATTCTAATACATAATTTTTTATCTTCAAAAAAATTTTTAAATTTATTAACTGTTAATAATAAAATTTAAAATATTTTCTTGAGATTTTTTAAAAAAAAATATAAAGTGTAAATAGAAAACTTAAAAAATAATATATTAAAATTAATATAAAATAAAAAATGGATATTTATGGAATATTGGTTAACAACTTTAATAACACATTCTTTAATATATTCACTATGTATAGTAGGCATAGTTTCTTTTTTAGAATCTCTTGCATTGATTGGACTATTACTTCCTGGAATAGTATTCATGGCAACATTAGGTACATTCATCGGTAATGGGAAATTACTCTTTTACCCCTGTTGGATGGCTGGAATTATAGGATGTTTATTAGGAGATTGGTTATCATATTATATTGGACTATACTTTAAAAATTGGCTATATAATCTTTCTTTTTTAAAAAAACATCATAAAATACTTGAAAAAACTACAGTTTTATTGCATAAACATAGTATGTTGACAATACTAATTGGCCGTTTTATAGGTCCAACTAGACCACTGGTTCCTATGGTTTCAGGTATGTTAAAATTACCATTAAAAAAATTTATTTTACCTAGTTTAATAGGTTGTATATTATGGCCTCCAGTATATTTTTTCCCTGGAATTATTGCAGGTGTAACGATTAATATACCTACAAATTCTGACAATAATAATTTTAAATGGTTCCTATTAATTATTGCTATTTTAATCTGGATCGGAGTGTGGTTATCATTAAAATGGTGGAAAATAAGAAAAATAAAAAACAAAGATAATATGAATATTTTTCAAAAAAACATTGGATATATATCATTAATAATCCTAACATGCGGATTTATTGGATTGATATTAATACAATTTCATCCAACAATGTTAATTTTTAGAAAAGTTTTATCAACTATACTATAGTATTTTAAAAAAAATTAAATATATAAAAAATCAATATGTAATAATTTTAATTTAAATACGTGCCGTTGAACTGATTGTACTTTAACTTTATATTCTCTATTATTAATTAACAATAACAATGTTTTATTATAAAAATCAATTTTTTTTTGAAGATTAAAAACAGAATTATGATCTAATGTCAAAGATATAGAATGTTTATTTAAACCATACAAAATACCAGGCAATTTATTTTTAAAACGTAATTTTCTACTAAAACTTTTTCCTTTTTTTTCTCTTATTTCTGCATTAATAACTAACATAATATATCCTCTGTATACATAAAAATATTAATTTATTTTAATGATTTTAACCAGCTAATTTCTTTATCCCATATTTTAGGATTGCTAGTTTCCAATATCATGGGTATTTCTTGAAAATTTTTATTCATAACAATCCATTCAAAAACAAATGTTCCAATTTTTCCTAATCCTAAACTTTCATGTCGATCAATACGACTATTAAAATCTCGTTTCGAATCATTTAAATGAAAACCTTTTAAATATTTCAACTCTACTAAATTAAAAAATTTATCAAATGTATTTTCACAATTTTCTTTTGTTCTTAAATCATATCCTGCTGAAAACATATGACAAGTATCAAGGCAAACTCCAACTCTAGATTGATCATCTATTTTATTGATAATATCAGATAAATGCTCAAAACGATATCCAACATTAGTACCTTGTCCTGCAGTATTTTCTATAACAGCTACTACATTTTTTGTTTTATCTAAAGCTATGTTAATTGAATCAGAAATTCTTGATAAACAATTTTTTTCTGAAATTTGATTTAAATGACTACCTGGATGAAAATTTAAAAAACGTAATCCCAATTCATCACAACGATTTATTTCATTAATTAATGCTACACGAGATTTATTTAATAAATGATCATCAGGATGACCTAAATTAATTAAATAACTACTATGAGGTAAAATTTTTTTAAAAGAGAAATTATATTTAATACAAGCTTTTTTAAAATTATCTATATCTATTGTATTTAAAGGAATTGAAGACCATTGCAACTGATTTTTAGTAAAAAACGAAAAAGTTGTAGATTTTAATTGAAATGCTCGAAATACTGCTTTTTCTAAACCACCAGCAGAACTAACATGAGCACCAATATATTTCATATTATTTTCCATTAAATTTTATGATAATAAAAATTAATTCAAATATTAAAATTTTTGTAAATTTAAAATATATAATACTGAAAAATAACGTTTTAATCAATCAAATATATTTATTTTACATATTATTTTTTAAGAAAAATTCATCACGAACACTTTTTTTTGTTTTAAACCAACCTTCTAAACATGAAGTAATTGTAACACTATTAACATCACATACACCACGTGCTTTAACACAAAAATGATCCATATGAACAATAATTGCAACATCTTTAGTTTCAAGTAAAATTTGTAAGACTACTAAGATTTGTTTAGTCAAACGTTCTTGAATTTGTGGTCGTTTTGAATAAAATTGTACAATTCTATTTATTTTTGATAATCCGATAATTTTTTTTTTAGGAATATATGCAATAGTAGCTTTCCCGTATATAGTGATAAAATGATGTTCACAAGTACTTATTAATATAATATCACGAATAAGAATCATATCATTAGATTTTATTATATTATCTATTAAAGTAATCTTCGGAAAATTTTTATAATCTAAACCTGAAAAAATTTCATTATTATACATTTTTGATATTCGAGTAGGAGTTTGTTTTAAACTATCATTTTTTACGTCTAAATTTAAAACACACATGATTTTATATATATATTTAGCAATTAATAATTCTCTTTCTTTTTCTTTTATATCATTGTATTCTTTTAAAATAGGATTTTCTAGTCCTTTTGATAATAAAGCACTACGTACTAAAAGAGCTTCTTTACTAATTTTAATCATGTTTAAAATTCTCCTTAAATGTTGAAAATTATATTTTTCAAAAACTCTTTATAAAATATATAGATTATAAATATCATTATATATAATATAGTTATATATAATATAGTTATATATAATATATATATCATAATAAAAACAATGTGCTTCTTAAAGGTATAGAATGCAAAATTATCAGAATACTTTTTATAACTTGGTTCAAACGCTGAAAAAATACTGGAAAAAACAAGAATGTACTATTTTTCAACCATTAGATTTACCAATAGGAGCAGGAACATTCCATAATGTAACATTTTTTGGTGCACTTGGAAGTAAACCTATTAAAGCAGCTTATATACAATGTTGTCGACGTCCAACGGACGGTCGATATGGACAAAATCCAAATCGTTTACAAAATTACTACCAATTTCAAGTTATTATTAAACCTCCTGTCGAAAATATTCAAAATATGTATTTAGAATCATTAAACTTACTTAAAATAGATGAAAAAAATAATGATATACGTTTTATAGAAGATAATTGGGAAAATCCAACATTAGGTGCATGGGGTATTGGATGGGAAGTTTGGCTTAATGGAATGGAAATTACCCAATTTACTTACTTTCAACAAGTGGGAGCAATAGAATGTAATCCTATAACTATAGAAATTACCTATGGATTAGAAAGAATAGCAATGCACATCCAAAATAAATCAAATGTATATGATTTAACTTGGGATTCAAACAACTTCCAAACCATTACTTATGGTGATATTTTTAAAAAAAATGAAATAGAACAATCAAAATACAATTTTGAATATTCAAATATTAATTTATTATTTGAATATTTTGATAAATATATATTAGAAGCAGATAGTTTAATAAACTTAAAAGAACCATTACTATTAGTAGGATATGAAAAAATATTACAAGCAAATCATATATTTAACTTATTAGATTCTAGAAAAGCCATATCTTCTAGTGAACGACAAAATTATATTTTAAAGATTCGAAAAATAACTAAAAACATAGCCAAAAAATATTTAGATTCAATACAAAATTAAAATTTTCGTTAAATTAAAAAGAGCAAAATAATGAAACAAACATTTTTAGTTGAAATAGGAACAGAAGAATTACCCGCTAAAATATTACATAACTTGATTATTTTATTTTATGAAAACTTCATTAATGAATTAAAATCATGTCACATCAAATACAAAAAAATTGATTATTTCGCTACTCCTAGAAGATTAGCATTAAAAATTTTAGATATTGATACTTCTGAAAAAACAAAAATAATTCTTAAAAAAGGGCCTTCTTTAAAAAACGCTTTTAATGAAGATGGAAATCCAACAAAATTTGCACATTCTTGGGCTAATCATCTTGGAATTAAATTAAATATAGCAAAAAAATTAAAAAATGAAAAAGGTGAATGGCTTGTATATTATGAAAAACAAAAACAAGAAAAAATTGAAATATTACTTCCTAAAATGACAGAAAAAGCATTAAAAAAAATTAATGTCAAAAATTTAATGCGATGGGATGAAAATAATAGTAAATTCTTTCGTCCTATTCGAAATATTTTAATGATGTTAGATGATAGAAAAATTGACAATAAAATTTTTAATATTAACTCTACAAATAAACTTCACAATCATCTTTCATATAAAGAAAAAAAAATATATCTTAATCATGTTCAAGAATATCCATTTATATTATTTGAGCATAGTTACATAATTGCTGAATATGAGGCACGTAAAGAAAAAATTAAAAAAGAAATAAAAGAAATTGCTAAAAAGATGAATGGATATATTAAAATAAACTATTCACTGCTAGAGGAAATAAATTCAATAGTTGAATCTCCAAAAGCTTTTTTAGGTACTTTTGAAATAGATTATATTAAATGTATACCTAGTGAAATTCTGATTTATATCATAGAAAAACAACAAAAATGTTTTACAATATACAAAGATGAAAAAATTTTACCAAATTTTATTTTTATAACTAATATTACACCAAAAAATAACAGTCATATTATATATGGGTATGAAAAAGTTATGAAATCCAGACTATCTGATATATTGTTTTTTTTAAAAAAAGACAACCAAAAAAAATTATTAGATTATCTGCCATTATTAAAAAAAGTTTTATTTTATAAAAATTTAGGAACATTATATGATAAAACTATGCGATTAAAATCTCTTGTAAACATAATATCCCCAAATAGCAATAAAGCGAACTTAACAAAAGCTGCAATTTTATCAAAATGTGATCTTATTACAGATATGGTGTGCGAATTTCCAGATTTACAAGGAATAATTGGAATGTATTATGCTTTAAAAAATCAAGAAAAATATGAAATTGCTTTATCTATCAAAGAACAATATTTACCGTCTTTTTCTGAAGACACACTCCCATCTAGTATAATTGGATGCATATTATCAATTGCTGATAAAATAGATACTTTATGTGGTATGTTTTCAATTAATCAAATACCATTATCAAATAAAGATCCATTCGGTTTAAGAAGAATGACACTAGGTATAATACGTATTATTATTAATAAAAAAATAAATTTAGATTTAAATTTTTTAATTTTTAATAGTCTTAAAATTTATAATAAAATAAATTTAGATTATATATTAATATCTAATAAGATTATAAAATTTTTTAAATTAAGACTATTATCATTTTATCAAAAAAAGGGATATAATACCAAAGTTATTCAATCAGTGTTATTTTCTGAAACAACAGAAATTTTAGATATAGATCAAAGGATTATGGCAATATCAGATTTTAAAAAACAAGAATCTTCACAATCAACTTTTTTAATAATTAAAAGAGTATCTAATTTATTAAAAATATATAATAAAGATTTAAACAATATTAAAATTAATATTAATTTAATGCAAAAAGAAGAAGAGAAAAACCTACTTAAATCAATACAAAAATTTAAAAATGATACAAAAAAATTATTTATAGAAAAAAATTATAAAATAATTTTATCAAGATTGAAAAAACTTGAAAATCCTATAAATAACTTTTTTAACCAAGTTCAAATAAATCATGACGATCTTAAAATTAAAAACAATAGATTAGTTTTATTAAAAAAACTAGAAAAAATTTTTTTAAAAATAGCAAATTTTTCTTTTTTATATTAAAAAATATTTAATTAAAACTGTTTAATTATTTGCTTTTTTTTAAAGATTCTAAAGTGTTTTTAGGAAGCAATGAAACTATAAAATCTTTTTTTATGAAAACCTCATTTGTATCGTTAAGTTCTAATAAAATATATCCATTTTCTGTGATGTTTTTTACACGACCTAATAAACCACTAGTTGTCATTACTTCATCACCTAAAGAAATTAGTTTCATAAGATTTTTTCGTTCTTTTTCTTTTTTTTGTTGAGGACGAAAAAGCATAAAATAAAAAATTAACAAGAAAACAACTAACATAATAACAAAAGAGTAAGAGCTAGTCTCTATTGGTTGATTAATTGCAGCATTAGCATTTTCAATTAAAATACTCATTTTATAAGATTCCTTAGTATATGTTGATAAATATAAGTTTATTTTTTCTCATTATAAAAATTCAGCATAAAATCATGAAATTTTTTTTCTTTAATTGCATTTCTTATATTCAACATTAATTTTTGATAATAATGTACATTATGTATAGTATTTAAACGAGCTCCTAAAATTTCATTACAAGAATCTAAATGATGCAAATATGATCGCGTATAATTTTTACAAGTATAACAAAGACATGTTTCATCTAATACAGATAAATCATTTTTATATTTTTTATTTCTAATTTTTATTATACCATTAGTTACAAATAAATGTCCATTTCTTGCATTTCTTGTAGGAAGAACACAATCAAACATATCTACACCACGATATACACTTTCTATTAAATCTTCTGGTTTTCCTACTCCCATTAAATATCTTGGTTTATTAATTGGTATTTGAGGAGTGATATGATCTAATATTTTATACATTTCAAATTTAGATTCTCCTACTGCCAAACCACCTATAGCATATCCATCAAAATTCATTTTAACTAATTCACTTAAAGACATATCTCGTAAACTTGGATATATTCCTCCATGAATAATACCAAATAAAAGATGATTATTTTTTTTATGTAAATCAAAATATATTCGACATCTTTTAGACCAATTTAAGGATTTTTCCATTGCATTTTTTGTTTTTTCCCAATCTACGGTATAAGAAATGCACTCGTCAAAAACCATAATAATATTTGATCCTAAATTCAATTGAATTTCCATCGAAAGTTCAGGTGTTAAAAAAAATTTTTTACCATTAATATGATTTTTAAAAATCACTCCTTCTTCATTAATTTTACAAAATTTTGAAAGACTAAAAATTTGAAAACCACCAGAATCAGTAAGTATCGGACCATTCCAATTCATAAAACTATGTAAATTACCATGCAGTTTAATTATATCTTGTCCTGGTCTTAAATATAGGTGTAATGCATTAGCTAAAATAATTTCACTCCCAGTATTTTTAATTTCTTCAGTACTGAGACTTTTTACTGTTCCGTATGTTCCAACAGGCATAAAAACAGGTGTTTCTATACGTCTATTGTTAAAATAAAAAACCCCATGTCTTGCTTGCTTGTCTTGACTTATAACTTGAAATTTCATTTTTTTACCATAATATAAATAAAATTTTATTTTTAATTAGAATTTGTTTATTTTCTCATAAGGAGCTAATTTATTATATGTAATATACATTGCATCACCATAACTAAAAAAACGATATTTTTTTTTAATTGCCTCATAATAAGCATTAATAGTATTTTTATAACCTAAAAAAGAAGATACTAACATTATTAATGTTGATTCTGGAAAATGAAAATTAGTAATCAATGCATCAACAACGTTGTGTTGGTAACCGGGATATATAAAAATATTAGTATTATCTGAATAACTTGTTCTATTATGCCAAGAAATTGAATTATATGCACTTTCTAAAGCTCGTAATGTGGTAGTTCCTACTGCAATTACACGACCTCCATTTTTTTTACATATTTTAATTTTATCAATTAAATCTGAAGAAACATTTACTCGTTCGGTATGCATTATATGTTTTTCTATTTGAATAGTTCTAACAGGTTGAAATGTACCACTTCCTATATGTAAAGTTACAAAACCAATATTGACTTTTTTTTGAAATAACTTTTGTAATAAAGGTAAATCAAAATGCAAACCTGCAGTTGGTGCAGCAATAGAACCTAAGTGTTTTTTATATACGGTTTGATATAAATTTGAATCTAATTTTACATTACTTCTTTTAATATAAGGCGGTAATGGTATGTGTCCAATTTTATTAAAAATATAAATAGATGAAATTTTATTATTAAATTTTATTTCATAAAATGGATCTTTATAATTAATTATACAACCTTTAAATTCGTTAGATTTTCCAAAAAAAATATTTGAATTAACTTTAACTGGATTGGATGATTTGATATATGCAAGTATATTATTATTGTTTAATACTTTTTCAAGTAAAACTTCAACTTTTCCACCACTTTCTTTAAATCCAAATAAACGAGCAGGTAAAACTTCTGTGTTATTAAAAACAACTAAGTCACCAGAATTAATTTCATTAATAATATTGAAAAAAAATTTGTGATCTATTTTACCTGTATGACCATTGATCACCAGTAAACGACACTGACTACGTATACAAGAAGGATAAAATGCTATTAATGATTTTGGTACCTCAAAAGAAAAATTACTAAGTTTCATATTATATTTCTTTTAAAAAATTAAATAAAAAATATTAATATTTAGCTTTTAAAAAACAATGTTCAACACGATTTTTTAATTTTTGACCTGCTTTAAAAGTAACAACTCGTCTTTTTGTAATTATAACTTTTTCACCTGTTTTTGGGTTTCTCCCTGGACGTTCTTTTTTGTTTTTTAATTGAAAATTGCCAAATCCAGATAATTTAACATTTTCTCCATTTTCTAAAGATTTTCTTACTTCTTCAAAAAAAAATTCTACAAAATCTTTTGAAGCACGTTTGGTTAACTTTAACCTTTCAAATAAATTTTCTGAAATTTTAGCTTTTGTTAATACCATAAATTTATTTCCTTAAAATAATTTGAAATTTATTTATTAACGTTTTTATACAATGATCGAGCATTAAATTAATTTCATTTTCTTTTAAAGTTTTTCTTTCATCTTGAAAAGTAAAACTAATTCCTAAACTTTTTTTATTGGAAAATTTATTAGATGAATAAATATCAAAAAGATTAATATTTATTTTTTTATCTAAAAAACAATCTCTACATGTTTTAATAATATCTGAATATAAAATATTCTCTGATACTAATATTGAAATGTCACGACGACTGCTCGGATATTTACAACATTTTTTAACTTTAAATTTGTTGAGTTTCTTAAAATCAAAAATTTCATCAATTAGTAATTCAAATAAAAATATATTGTTATTTAAATCTAACTTTTCTTCTAAAACTGGATCTATCTTACCAAAACTACCAATAAAATTATCATTTAAAAAAATTTTTGCACTTTGATTTGGATGCAATCCTAATACTATTTCATTTTTAATTTCATAATGATTTAGACCACATATTAATTCTAATATAGATTCTATATCACCTTTTAAATCATAAAAATCTACTTTTCTTATTTTAGAAAACCAATTTTCTTTAGTATAAAATCCACTAATTATTCCTCCTAAAAACATTTTTTGGTTGACTCCAAGTTTTTTTTTATCATCTATTAAAAAACATAATCCTCGTTCAAATAAACGAATACTATCTTGTTTTCGATTTATATTATAAGAAAGAGTCTTAATCAAACCAGGCCATAATGATCTTCTCATAGAAGAAAAATCTTTAGAAATAGGATTAGAAATAAGTAATTCTTTATCATTTATTGAAAAAATATTTTTTTGAAAAATTGGATCAATAAATGGATAAGTAATTATTTCATGATAACCTTTATGTATAAGTAACGTAGATAATTGATTTAACATATAATCTTTTTGAAAATCATTTGTTTGTTTAAAAAACTTAAAATTTTCTTTTAATGAAGTTAAGGGAATTTTATTATAATCATACACTCGAAGAATATCACCTATTACATCTTCTTCTATTAATATATCGAATCTCCAAGTGGGTGGTACAACATTTAAATAATCTTGATTTTCCTTTATTTCATATTTAAGACGAAATAAAATATTTAAAATAATTTTAGAATCAATAAAAAAACCAGCTATTTTATTAACATTTTCATAATATAATTTAATTCTATTTTTATTCGTTAAAGAAGTTTTATCTATATAATATGTAATATTGCCTGAATTTCCAGCGCATATTTTCATAATTAATTCTGTAGCATATTCAATTGCATATTTTTGTAAAGATAAATCAATACCATGGTTATAATAATTAAGAATTTTATTAGAACCAAACTTTTTTGTAATATTAAATAAAGATTCTTTGTCTACTGAATATGACATTAAAAATATATTTTTTGTATTTTGATTAACTTCCAAAAAATCAGAATTTAAATTACCAGGTAAAAACAATATTTTTGATTTATCAGAAAATACTAACATTTCTTGATCTAATATTATTTTAAGATTATTTTTTAAATATAAAAATTCTTGTTTATTCGTTTGTCTGATTTGAATACATGTATCTATTTCATCTGCGTTTAATATATTTAATGGTTGACCTATTTCAATTAAAATATAATTAATAATATTAATTATCACATTATCTGATAACATTTCGCACATAAAAAGCTTTTTTTTCATCCAAAATGGAGTGTCAATATTAATATTTATATTATTAATTATTCTTCCAAAAAAATTAATATCTTTTTTTTCAGTATGAACATAAATTGGTAATTTCTTTTGACTTGTAATCGGATTATATTTTTCTTTTAATGGAGATATATTTAAATTATTTATAACTGCTATATTCCGAGCCATTCCTAAAATACTCAATGCATCTGCTCTATTAGGTGGAACATTTACTTTTATAATATTATCTTCTAATAAAAAATAATCATTAACATCCATTCCCAAAGGAGTTTCTTTGGGAAATTCAATAATATTGTTATTATTATTAAATAAACCTAATTCAAAAAAAGAACACAACATTCCTTCAGAATTTTCATCATCAAACTTTTTTAAAGTAATTTTTATATTATTAGGTAATATGCTTCCAATAGTAGCTACTGCTACTTTTATTTTATTGCGACAATTTAAAGCTCCACATAAAATATTTAATAAATTTTTTTTTCCTATATCAACTTTAACTATTTTTAAATTATTTAATTTAGGATGTACAGTGCAAGAAACTATTTTACCAACTACTACACCATTAAATAATGGAGATATTTTATCAATAGACTCGATTTCTATGCCAGAATTAACAATTTGTTTGCTTAAAAGTACGATATCTATTTTAGGATCAACCCATTCAAGTAACCATTTTTCGCTAAATTTCATTTTATCTCACTAAATATATTTAAATTGTTTTATAAACCTTAAATCGTTTTCGAAAAAAGTTCGAATATCTGAAATACCATAACGTAACATAGTCATTCGTTCTACTCCTAATCCAAATGCACAAGCAGAATAAACATTAGAATTAATATTAACATTTTTCAAAACTAGGGGGTGCACCATACCACAACCTAAAATTTCTAACCATTTTTTAGAATCAGTCATAATATCAACTTCGGCAGAAGGCGTAGTAAAAGGAAAATAAGAAGGCCGAAATCTAAGAACAACTTTTTTGTTAAAATAATTATATATAAAATTGTATATAATCCATTTCAGATGAGAAAAATTAATATTTTTTTCAACTATCAAGCCTTCTATTTGATGAAACATAGGTGTATGTGTAGAATCATAATCATTTCTATATACTTTTCCAGGGAAAATAAATCTCATTGGAGGTTTTTCTAATTTCATAATACGAATTTGCATAGTAGAGGTTTGAGTTCTTAATAATCTATTCTTATCTAACCAAAAGGTATCATGACTATCACGTGCAGGATGATTTTTAGGCATATTTAATGCATCAAAATTATGATATTCATCTTCTATTTCAAAACCATTAACTGACTGAAATCCTAATTGATAAAAAAAATTTTTTATACAATTAATAGTATGATTTATAGGATGAATTGAACCATTTTCAAAACGTCGACCTGGTAAAGATATATCAATTTTTTCATTTTCAATACGTTTTTTTAAAATAGATTTATTTAATTCAATTTTTTTTTCATAAATTTTAGATATTGTTTTTTTTTTAATTCTATTAATAATAATACTGTATTCTTTTTTTTCTTCAAAAGAAAAATTTTTTAAATTTCGCATATAATTATTAAAGATACCATTTTTACCTAAGTATTTAATTTTTAATTTATCTAGTATTTCTATACTATTAGCATTGTTAATTTCACTTGTAATAACAACCCATAATTTTTTTAACATTAACATTTTTAACTCTTTCTTTAATATTTTAATTGCATTTTATATTACCAAGATATTAAAAAGCTTCCTTAAAGGAAGCTTGTTTTATTGAATTTTTAAAAATATAAAATATATTGATTATTTCATCTAAAAAATATCATACAAAATTTAAAAATAACTATTTTATAAGTTGAGGGGGAGATGAATTTCCCCTTCTTTTTTTACTAGAAATAATTTATTTGAATTAAATTAATGCTTCTTTTATTAAAGTAATGCTTCTTTTGCTTTTTTAATTAAAATATTAAACGAATTAGTATCAAATATAGCAATATCAGATAATATTTTACGATCAATATTAATAGAAGCTTTTTTCAATCCATAAATAAACTTACTATAAGAAAGTTGACTTTGACGAACAGCAGCATTAATTCTTGTAATCCATAATTGACGAAATTGTCTTTTTCTTTGACGTCTATCACGATAAGCATATTGACCAGCTTTAATTACTGCTTGACATGCTACTCTGTAAATACGAGAACGAGCTCCATAATAACCTTTTGCTTGTTTTAAAACTTTTTTATGACGAGCATGAGCAGTCACGCCGCGTTTTACACGAGCCATTGATACGCTCCCCTGTTCATACAATTTTAGTAAAAATAAATTTATATATAAGGTAAAAATAATTTAACTTTATGCATATCTCCTTTAGACACTAAAATCTTAGGACGAAGATGGCGTTTTTTACTTGTTGTTTTTTTTGTTAAAATATGACGTAAATTTGCTTGTTTACGTTTAAATTTACCAGATGCAGTTTTTTTAAAACGTTTTGCTGCACTTTTTAAAGTTTTAATTTTTGGCATATAATGTTTCTTTTAAATTATAAAAAAGCAATTATATCTTTATTCTTGAATACATCCAGTTAAAATCACTATTTCTTTTTTGGTGCTAAAACCATTATCATTTGCCGACCTTCAATTTTAGATGGAAATGATTCAATAACAGCTAAATCAATTAGATCATTTTTTACCCTATTTAATACATTTACACCTATTTTTTGATGAGCCATTTCACGACCTCTAAACCGTAAAGTGATTTTAACTTTATCACCATCTTCTAAAAAACGGATTAAATTACGTAATTTAACTTGATAATCTCCTTCATCAGTTCCAGGGCGAAATTTAATTTCTTTGACTTGAATAACTTTTTGTTTTTTTTTCTGTTCTTTAGAAGATTTACTTTTTTCATAAAGAAATTTTCCATAATCCATAATACGACAAACTGGAGGTTCTGCATTAGGACTAATTTCTACTAAATCTAAACCTAGTTCTTCAGCTTTTTCTAAAGCTTCACGTAAATTAACGATACCCAATTGATCGCCGTTAACACCTGTAAGACGTACTTTAATTGAACGAATTTCACTGTTAATACGATTTGGTCTTGTTAATTGAGTTCTTTTTCCGACTTTAATACCTTATTCCTCCATTTGAAAAAAACTACGAGTAAATATCTCTTTTTGTAGTTTTTTAATAAAAAAATCAAGATCAATCATTCCAAAATGCTTTCCGTTTCTATTTCTAATAGACACTGTGTTATATTTAATTTCTTTTTCACCACAAATTAATATATATGGAATGTGACGTAAACTATGTTCTCTAATTTTAAATCCTATTTTTTCATTTCTTAAATCTGCTTCAACACGAATATTTATTGAATTAAGTTTTTTAACTATTTTTTGTACATAAGTAGAATGAATACTTTTTATGCTAATTACTACAACTTGTGTTGGAGATAACCAAGTTGGTAATTTACCAGCACATTCTTCTACTAGTATTCCAATAAAACGTTCAATTGAACCTAATATAGCTCGATGAATTATAATAGGAATAGATTTTTCATTATTTTCATTAATATAAAATGCATTTAAACGAATTGGCAAGTAAAAATCAAGCTGAATTGTTCCACATTGCCAGTTTCTATCTAAACAATCTTGTAAAACAAATTCAATTTTAGGACCATAAAAAGCACCTTCTCCAGTTTGATATTCAAACTCTAAATTGTTTTTAATCAAAACATCAGATAGATCTTTTTCTGCTTTATCCCAAATTAAATCATCACCAATACGTTTTTGTGGCCGAGTTGAACATTTTACTATAATCTTTTTAAAATTAAATATACTATATAAATCATATATCATTTTAATACAATTATTTATTTCAAATTGTATTTGTTCTTGAGTACAAAATATATGAGCATCATCTTGAGTAAAATTACGAACTCTCATAAGACCATGTAAAGCCCCTGAAAATTCATTTCTATGACAACTTCCAAATTCCGCCATACGAATAGGTAAATCTCGATAAGATTTTAATCCAATATTAAAAATTTGAACATGTCCAGGACAATTCATGGGTTTAATACAATATTCTCTATTTTCTGATGAAGTAGTAAAAATAGCGTCTTTGTAATTATCCCAGTGACCGCTTTTCCCCCATATTGATTTATCTATTAATAACGGCGTTTTTACTTCTTTATAGTTATATTCTTTTAGTTTTTCACGAACAAAACTTTCTAATTCATTAAAAACAATCCAACCATTATTATGCCAAAAAACCATACCAGGTGACTCATCTTGCATATGATATAATTTTAAATATTTATTAATTTTTCTATGATCTCTTTTTTCTATTTCATTAATATAATTTAAATGTTGATCTAATTCTTCTTGATTTGACCAAGCAGTACCATAAATACGTTGTAACATTTTATTTTTATTATTACCTTTCCAATAAACGCCTCCAATTTTTTGTAATTTAAAATATTTACAAAACTTTATATTAAAAACCTGCATACCAATATCAAAATCTATATAGTTTTCATGATAATACAAAGAAATTACATCATTTTTGAAAAAATTACTTTCTATTAAATCAACTTTATATGTCTGTAATTGTTTTTTAAATTCCTTTAAAGCTTTATCAAAAGATACTTTTTTATTTAAAATATCATATTTTTTATTTAAAAGATCTTTCATTTTTTTTTCTATTAAAATAAGATCTTTTTCTAAAATTCTATTTTTTGTATCAATATCACAATAAAAACCATTATTTATGATTTTACCTTCTACAATTTTAGATAATGGCCATAATGTTTTAATTGAATAATTTAAGAGTTGTATACACGAATGTCTAATAATATTTAATGCAGAAAGATCATTTTTTCTAAAAAATGATATAAAAGCGTCTTCTGTAATTAAAGTATTTAAATTTGAAAAATTACCATTAACAGTAACAGAAATAAGAGACTGAATTATATTAGGATTTTTATGTTTTAAAATTTCTTTTAATGAAATAGAATGCTCATAAATTTCTTTACTTCCATCACAAAATCTTATTACAGGCATTCTGATGAACCTTTTTTTAAAGATTATTTTAAATAATTTATAAAAAATTTAATTTTATAAAATTGAATTTATTTAACTTAATAAAAACATGCTAGTCAAAATTTTGACTAGCATATAAGCTAAAAACGAGTATCTACTGCATCTGCTAATTGTTTAATAATTAAAACACTGTCTTCCCAATTTAAACATGAATCAGTAATTGATTTACCATATATTAATGGTTTATCTTTTAATACCATCTGAGAACCTTCTTCTAAAAAACTTTCAATCATTACACCAAATATATTTTTTGATCCTAATGAAATTTGCTTTGCAACAGAAGTTGCAACATCTTTTTGACGAATATGTTCTTTTAAGCAGTTGCCATGACTAAAATCAATCATTAAATGTTCAGTTAAGTTAAATTCACGTAAATATTTTATTGCTGATTCAATATCTTCAGAATGATAATTTGGAGATTTACCACCTCTCATAATAATATGTCCATATGGATTTCCACTAGTATGATTAATAGTCATTTGTCCATCTTTATTTGGTGCAAAAAATAAATGACGAGCTTTTGAAGCTCTAATAGCATCTATTGCAATACGTATATTACCATCAGTTCCATTTTTAAATCCTACGGGACATGAAAGTGCAGAAGCCATTTCTCTATGAATTTGACTTTCAGTAGTTCTTGCACCAATAGCACCCCAGCTAATTAAATCTGCAATAAATTGACCTACTACTATGTCTAAAAATTCTGTTGCAGCAGGCATTCCTAAAGTATTAATATCTAATAATAATTTACGAGCAACAGAAAGTCCGTGATTCACTCTAAAACTACCATTTAAATCTGGATCTGAAATTAATCCTTTCCAACCTACTACTGTTCTTGGTTTTTCAAAATATGTGCGCATTATAATTTCAAGACGATCTTGATATTTTTTACGTAACTCATTTAATCGATCAGCATATTCAACTGCAGCTATAGGATCATGAACAGAACATGGGCCTATTACAACAAGTAAACGTAAATCTTGACCAGTCATGATGCGGGCAATATTTTTCCTTGTTATAATAACATTATCCATAATTTCTGAAGTAATAGCATATTTTTTTGCTAATTCAGAAGGAGTAATTAATGGATCAATTCGTATTGTACGTAGTTCATCTGTTTTTTTCATTTTATTCTCTAAATGAATTTTTTATCCTAAAAAGAATATCAAGATGTGATAAAAATCACGACAAACTAATTAATCATAAACTTATCTCTAATAAATTTATTATATTTAATAAAATATTATAAAATTAGAGAAAAGAAGTATAATAGTATACTTTAAACATAACAAAAGAAGCTTAAAATAGGAAATAAAATGAAAACAAAATCCTAAAAATCATACAATTATACAAGATTATTAATATTCTGTTCAGTAAATATTAAACGTAATTATATTATTTTTTATAATATCATAATTTTTTTATTTATTTTTTAAAATTGCTTATTCTGTCTTTTTAGATTAAATTAACTGATATATTTTTACAACTTAAAATTTAAAAGTGTTAATTCATATTTTATTTTATATTTATATTATTTAAAAATGAATTTATAGAAATACCATATATCCAAAATATTATTAATCTATATAATATTAGTAAAACGACTGGACCAATAAATAATCCAATCATTCCAAAATTTAACAAACCACCTATGACTCCTGATAAAATCAAAAACGTCGGTAAATCAGATCCCATTCGTATTAAAAAAGGTCGAAGTATATTATCTAATATGAACACAAAAAAACTCCAAATTAATAACAATGTCCCCCATGTTGTATCATTATGCCAATAAAGCCATATAATGGATGGTATTAAAATAGGCAATGGACCTAGTTGTATTAAACAAGAAAAAACAATTAAAATCATTAATAGTGTCCAATATGGAACACCTGAAATTAACAAACCGATACCAGATAAAAAAGCTTGAATTAATGCTGTTACTACAACTCCTAATGCAACTGATCTGATAGCTCTTACTGTAAGTAAAATAATAGCGTCGCCATTTTTAGCATGGATACGAGATGCAAATTGACGTACTAAATTACTAATTTTTTCACCATTCCAATAAAGTAAGATACTAAATAACAACATTAAAGTTAAATGCATTACAAATAATCCAAAATTTTTAGCTTGCAAAATAAAAAACTCAGTGGTACGACCCATATACGGCTTAACTTCTTTAATTAATTCGGCTCCATCACTATCTAATAATTCTTGATAACTAATAAAAATTTTTTTTCCAATCAATGGTATATCTCTAAGCCAAATTAATTCTGGAAATTCTAAAGTATTTGAACTAAACCAATGGATAAGAGGAATACTTGTTGCAATCAAGCTATTTACTAAAAGTACTATAGGAATAATAAATAACAATAACAAAATAATAATCATACTAATAACAGCAATTAAACGTTGACCTCCTAAAAATTTTTGTATTTTTAACATAAGAGGCCAAGTTGAAATAACAATTGTACTAGCCCATAAAAATCCTAACATAAATGGTTTTATTATCAAAAAACTTGCAATGCTTATGGCAATAATAAATATTAATGATAAAATAAACTGCGATAAATCCATTTTTTCTTTTGGATTTTGCATATAGTTGTCTCACCTCAATATTTTTTTAAATATCTTTATATTATAGATGATTAGTATAAAATAATTTAAAAACTTTATTATTTGTACATTAAAATATTAAACTTTTAAAAATAATGATATGCAAAATAACAAACTTTAAATAAAAAACAATATAAGTATAATTTACATTTTTATTTAAAAAATATTATTTTTATTAAATTTAATAAAAGAGGAAAAAATGAAAGAAAAACAAAACAAATCTTATCTATTTAATCAATATAAATTGAAAGGAATTAAAATTACTCAAAATGCTATAAAACAAATATTATTTTTAATTAATCTTAATACAGATAATAAAGGAATAAAAATAACTGTAAAAAAATCTGGATGTGCAGGTTTTAGGTATATCATGGAATTAATTAATAGTAAGAATATATCAGAAGCAAACAACATAGCTTTTATTCATAAAAATATTTTAATACAAATTGATAAAAAAGACATTCCATTAGTAGATGGTATTAAAATTGATTTTATAAAAAATAACATTAATCAAATATTTAAATTTTCTAATCCAAAATTAGATAAATTTTGCGGTTGTGGAGAAAGTTTTTCGATTAACTAATAGATATTTGAATTTATTTCCAATGTATGAGACAATGATGTTTCTTACCTCTTGAAAGTAAAGTAAATTGATTAAACAACTTTTCATTATCATGAAAAACATGATTTTTATTTATAATTTTATTCGTATTAATAGATATAGAATTAGATATTATCATGTTTTTTGCTTGAGTTCTAGATTGAGCTAATGAACACAAAACTAATGCTTCTGGAAGATCTTTCACTTTATATACTTCAATAAAAGGTATACCATCTTTTTTAAGTTGCTGTAAATCAGATTTTTTTATATTCTTAATATTTTTTAAAAAAAGTATGTTTGTAATTCTTTCTACGGATAATAAATTCTCTTCACCATGTACTAAACAAGTAAGATATTTAGCTAAATAAGATTTATCATTAATAATTTGATCATTTTTATATTTTTTTGCTTCTCTATCATTAATTTCATTACAATCTAAAAAAGTAAACAATCTTAAAAAATTATAAACATTAGAATCATCTATGTTTTTCCAAAACTGATAGAATTTATACGGAGTTGTTTTTTGCGGATCTAACCAAATAGTTCCAGATTCTGTTTTCCCAAATTTAATACCATTAGATTGTATTAATAAAGGTAGTGTTAAACCATAAACTTCTTTTTTTAATATACGATTGATTAAGTGCATACCTGAAGAAATATTACCCCATTGATCTGATCCTCCGATTTGAAGAGAAACTTGATTTTTTTTATTTAACATAAAAAAGTCATATGCTTGCAATAAACTGTATGAAAATTCTGTAAAAGAAATTCCTTGACCAATTGTTTTTATGCGTTTTTTTACTGATTCTCTATTAATCATACTATTAATGGAAAAATGTTTCCCAATGTCACGTAGAAAAGATAAAATATTAATTTTTTCAAACCATGTTTTATTATTTAATATAATTGCACTATTTTTACCACAATTAAAATCTAAGAAAGAAGATATTTGTTTGCTTATTTTAATTGTCCATATATCAATGTTATTACTAAAGTTTAATAAACGTTCTTTTTCTTTAAAACTAGGATCTCCAATTAAACTTGTTCCGCCTCCAATTAAAACAACAGGAGTATGACCTATTATTTGAAATCGTTTAAGAGTGATTAAAGGTAAAAGATGACCTACATGTAAACTTTCTTCAGTGGGATCAAAACCACAATAAAGTGAAATAAAATTACGATCAATATTTTTTTTTAAGATACTTTCATTGGTAATATGGTAGATTAAATTTCTTTGTCTTAATTCGTCGATTAAATTGAAATAATTCATTAAATAACCTTGTTAATAAATAAAAAATTTAAATTATTTTAATATTTTATTGCATTTTTTTTTGAACATCAATAAATAAGATATATAAAATTTTTGATTTAAATCAAATCAAACTCTATAAACCATTTAACATAATTAAACATAGTAAAATAATTTGAAGCTTCAAGTGACATTCGTAATATTTTATGTAAATAAATACGTGATGAACATTGAATTAATAATTTATAGAAATATTTTTTTTTAAATTTTTTAAATACAGGATCTGGTCCTACAAACCATAATAAAATACCATCTTTTTTAGATTGTTTTTTTAAAAAAATATATATAAATTTAAAAAACGTGTAGCTTTGTTTAAAATCTTTACTGTAAAAATATAAAATAACTTGATAACTACATGGGGGTAAAAAATACTTTTTTCTTAAAGTTAATATTTTACTAGCACAAAATAAATATTTTTTATTACATATATTTATTAAATCTTGATTATTTGGGATAGATGTTTGAATCAATATAGTTAAAAATTTTGAATTTTTTTGTATTAAATTAATAAGATTAAAATAAAATTGAGCAAAATATTCAATATTACGGAAATTTAAAGAAAAAAAGTAATGATCAATATTAATTAAACCAATTAGTCGTACATTAGGAAAATAGTAATTTTGCACTATTTCTTCTGTAGCAATAATAATTCCAAAATGAGCAATAGAAAAATTTAAAAAATTTAAATGTGTTATTTTTTTTATATTATTTTTTAAACTTATTAAAAATAATAATGGTATATTAGGAAATATTTTTTTTATATCTTTTTTAATTTTTCTTATACCAAAATTAAATACAGTTAATGGAGAAAAATTACAATTATAACAAAATAATGGTTTTCTAAAATTAATTAAACAATATTTACAAAATACAATATTACTATATTCATTAACTTCATAGTAACCATCGCAAATATTGCACTTAGGAACCCAACTACAATGTTTACAAATTAAACCTAAAAAAATAAAATTAGAAGAATTATAAATCAATAAAACTGAAAAATTATTTTTTATGTTTTCAAAAATATTATTAATTAAAGTATCTGACAAACCAGCCCTTATTTTTTCTTTTTTTAAATTAACAATTTGATGTTGAAAATTTGAATAACTTTGATTTTTATGAAAATTTATCCAAAAAATCTTTTTTTGAACAACATTATATAATGTTTTTACAGAAGGTGTGTTTGAATCTAAAATAATAGGTATATTTTCTTTATATGCTCGAAATATTGCTATATTTTTGATATTAAATCTAAATTTTTTTATATTTTTATAAATTAAATTGTGTTCTTCATAAATAATAATTAAACCTAATTTTAAAAAAGGAAAAAAAATGCTTGTTTTTGTTCCTATAACAATAGCATTTTGTCCATTTTTAGTTTTTATCCATACATTAAAAAATATCTCGTCACTTAAATTAGAGTGGATAATATCGATTGGTATATTAAAATATTGTTTTAAAAAAAACAATGTTCTATATACATCTTTAATAAAAGGTACAATAATTAAAATTTGTAAATTTTTTTTTAAAATTTCTTTAAAGAGTCCTAAATAAAATTTTATTTTTGTATATAAATTTTTTTCTGATATCAGCCAAGATATAAAAAAATTTTTGATTAATATTTGACGTATTTTAAATAAATTTTTTTTACTTACAAAAAAAACTTTATTCATTATAAATTTATTAACTTTATTTATATCATCTTTTAAAAAAATCTTATTTTTACTTAATGCTATATCTTTAGAACTTAAAATATTTGGTAAAATTAAAGAAAATATACTTCCTATAGGATATTGATAATATTTACTCAACCATATTAAAATATTTAATAATGAAACATTAAAAATTGACTCATTATCAATAATACGTTTAATAAATTTAAAGTTTTTAATGTTAATATTTTTTATAGTATTAATTGAAATAATAATACCTATAACATTTTTTGAACGAAATGGCACAATAACACGAGCACCAATTATAGGTTCCATAGAAGATGGTAATATATAGTTAAAATACGATCTAATTGGAAGAGGTAAAACAACGCTTACAATAATCACTTATATATTCATATATTATATTATAAATTTGTTATTCGTAAATTCACAAAATTTGCTTATCAAACAAATATTACATTGTATTTTTCTTGCCTGACAAATATAACGTCCATGATAAACAAACCAAAAATGAACATTTCTTTTAAATATAGATGGAACAAATTTCATTAATTTTTTTTCAACTTTAATAACATTGTCTCCTATAGCAAAACCAGTTCGGTTGGAAACTCGAAAAACATGTGTATCTACAGCAATAGTTTTTTTATTAAATAATAAATTTAAAATAATATTTGCTGTTTTTCTTCCTACACCAGGTAAAGATTCAAGTTTAACACGATTATTAGGAATTTCATTTCGATATTTATGAAATAATAAAAAAGATGTTTTAATAATATTTTCAGCTTTAGTATTATATAAACCAACGCTTTTAATGTAATATTTTAATTGCTCTATACCTAATTGTAAAATACTTTCAGGCGTATTAGCTACTTTAAATAAAACACGAGTTGTTTTATTTACTACTATATCAGTTGCCTGAGCAGATAAAATTAATGATATTAATAATTCAAAATTTGATGAAAAAATTAATTCTGTTTTGGGATTTGGATAATTGTTTTGGAATAATGATAAAATTTTATAACGTTTTTTTGCATTCATATTTTTTATTTTTTCGTTTATCTAGAAAATTTTTAAAAGCAATTAAAAAACCTAAAATTAAAAAACCGCCTGGCGGAGAAACAGCTAAAATCATTATTTCATTTCTATTTAATATAGTAAAAAAGTAATTATTTTCTAAAATATTAAAAATTTTATTTATCCCAAATAAAAAAGTTCCATGGCCTAATATTTCTCTTATTGAACCCATACAGAACATTGCTAATGTTGATCCTAAACCTGTTAATAATCCATCAAAAAAAGAAACTAAAATAGAACTTTGATAAGCTATAGATTCTGCCCTACCAATCACAATACAATTTGTTACAATTAATGGAATAAATACACCTAACGATTTATATAAATTAAATTGATATGCATGCAGTATCATTTCTATACAAGTAACTGTTGAAGAAACAATTAACATAAAAATAGGAATTCTAATATTTTTTGGTATTATATATTTAAACATAGAAATAATAGTATTCGTAATAGTTAATATAAATGTTGTAGCAATACCTAATCCGATTGAATTTACTACATTGGTAGTCATGGCTAAAACTGGACACAAACCTAAAAGTTGTACTAAAGAAGAATTATTATACCATAATCTTTTCTTAAAAAAATCATTCCATTTCATATATTTATTATCTCTCTAAAGAAAATATTAATGGTATTTTCTTAATGAAAATTACTGTTCTTTTTATAGCATTTGTAACTGCTTGAGGTGTAATGGTTGCACCAGTAAATTGTTCGATTTCACCGCCATATTTTTTTAATAATACATGATTATCTTCAACATTTTTAACACTTAAATTTTTAAATTTAGTAATCCAATTAGAAATAGATAAATCAATTTTATCTCCAATTCCAGGAGTTTCTTTATGTGATAATACTCTTACACCAATAATTTTTCCATTTAAGTATGCTGCTACTAATATATAAATTGAACCAGAATATCCATCTGGAGCAGTACTTTCAACAATAGCAATTTTTACTGTTTCGTTCTTTAAAAGCATCCACAAACTATGTTTTTTTGCATCTCCTAATAATGAATTACTTACTAAATATTTTTTTACTTTGTAAGTATTATAAAGATCATGTGGTATGACTTGTTGAATAAAAATTTGTTTTTCTTGTTCTTTTTGATTTGTTATTTGATTTTTCGTAATATAATTTATATATTCAACAACACATAAAGATAAAATAGAAAAAATGCTCATTATAAATGAACTTTTTAATATTTTTATAAAATGTTTCATATATCTCGATGACCATATCCAGATGTTTTTAAAAAATTATCTATTAATGGGACTAACATGTTTCCAAATAACACTGAAAATGCCACTCCATCTGGATAATCACTATAATTTCGAATTATATAAACTAATAAGCCAACTATTGAACCAAAAATAATTTTACCTATATTGCTATAAGAGGTAGTAACTGGATCAGTAGCAATAAAAAATGCACATATCATTGTTCCACCAGAAAAAAGATGAAAGAATGGAGAAACAATAGGATTTATTGAAAATAAAAAATTAATCACTGATAAAAAAAAGAAAGAAAATAAAAAACTAAATGGAATACGCCAACAAATAATTTTTTTATATAATAAAAAAAAACCACCTAATAAAAAACTTATATTAATATAATTATAAGCTGAAAAAACAGTTATTTTTTTGTTTTGTGATGTTAAATTTTTTAAAGAAATATCATAATTATAATAAGATTTATTTTTAAGATCATTTAAAGGAGTTGCTTCAGTAAAATCTTCAGGATCACTACTAATTAAAAAATCACTTTTACTTGTTTTAAAAAAAATTTTATTTATTGAAGTTTTCAAATCATTTAAAGAAAATAAATTAGTATTTTCTTTATTCCAAGAACTCATATATAAAGGAAAAGATATTAATAATACAGCATATCCAATCATAGCTGGATTAAATATATTTTGTCCTAACCCACCATACAAATGTTTAGAAACAACAATAGAAAAAAAAGCACCAATAATTATCATCCACCAAGTTAGTGTACAAGGAATACTTAAACCCAACAAAACTGAAGTTACAATTGATGAATTATCTAATATATTATTTTTAATATTTTTTTGACGTATTTTCAATATAATTATTTCAAAAATTAAAGAAAATATTATAAATAATAATATTTGTATTAATATAATGAAACCAAAAAAATAACATTCTGTAAATATAGCTGGAATAGAGGCTATAATCACAAAAAACATAATTTCTTTTACAGTATAATTATTATATATAGAAAGATTCATATTTATATTGTTTTAAAGTTAGAATTATAAAATTTTATTTTTTAATTTTACACGTTTTATTGACGATCGTAGTATTTCTTTTCTGATATTTTTTTCAATTTCTTTATTGCTAATCAATTTTTTTGTTGATAATTTTTCTAAAATATTAGATTCTATTAAACTTAAATGATTAAAATAATTTTTATTTTTATAGATATTTTCTTTTTGACTTAAAATTCTTTTTTCTCGTAATTGAAAAAGATCAAAAAATATTTTTTTTTGATTGATTTCTATTTTTATTTTATTTTGTTGTTTTTTTTCATTTTTAAAATATTTAACTAAATTAATATTACTAGGACAAACTTTTTCACAAATTCTACACTCAATACAATCCATAATATAAGATTTTTTTGCATCTTTATGATTATTATTTTTAGAATATAAATATAATTTTTGAGGAAGTAAATTAATTGGACATACTTGAACACAATAACCACAATTAATACATGAATAATTAATCAGTTTTTTATTTTTTTTTTTATATTTTTTTATTAAAATAGAATTCATATCTTTTGATATTGAATAATTTAAATTAGTTAGTAAATCTTTCATAAACATCCCTCCTAGATAAATTTTATAATTTAAATTATTATCAATTTTTAAATAATTTAAAAAAAAATTTATAGGAGTTCCTATTCTAATTAAAAAATTTTTTGATAAATTATTTTGATAATCATATAAACTAATAATTCTATGAATTAACGGTTCTCCATTAATAACAGCTCTTTTAATAGCATATACAGTAGAAATATTAAAAATAAGATATCCTATATCTATAGCATGTTTTCCATTAGGAATTTCTTTTCCTGTTAAAGATTTAATAATTATTTTACTACTACCTCCAGGATATTTTTTTTTCAAAATACAAATTTTGAACAATTTTTTATTTTCAATTAGTAATTGAATTTTTGAAATAAGTTCAATTTTATCTTCTTGAATAACAATTAAAATTTTTTCTACTTTAGATATCCAAGATATAATTTCACATCCTATAAATATTTCATTAAAATAATTATGCATTAAAGAATAATCTGCAGTTATATAAGGATCACTTTCAACAGCATTTATAATTAAAGTATGTACTTTATTGATACTTAATATTAACTTCTTAGCAGAAGAAAATTGAGCACCTCCAAGACCTACTATACCTAATTGATAGATAATTTTTATTAAACTTTTAGGTGAATATAATTTATAATTATTAATTTTTTTTAATCTAATCCACTGTTCTAAATGATCAGATATAATAGTAATTTTGATGTTTTCTTGATTTAAATCAACGTGTTTAGAATAAAATTCTACATTTTCAATCAAGCCAGAGGTAGGTGAATGTATAGGAACACTTGATGAATCACCAAAAGTCAAAGGTTCACCACATAATACTTTTTGATTAATTTTCACTCTTAACATATTTTTTTTTAAAGTATTATATTTTACATAAATAAAAAATTTTGTAGGATAAGGAACATAGTTAATAATATATTTATTTGTGTCTTGATTTATTGGTAAACATTTAACTCCACCTGAAAAATTATATTTTTTTTTTATTAATTACATTAAATTTAAAATTATTCCATAATTTTTTTAAAAAAAGTTTTATTATTAACATAATATATTATTCTTCAACTATTTTAATACAATTAGTGGGACAATGTAATATACAAATATTACAACCAGTACAAGAATTTTGTATTACTGTATGCACAAAATTAGGAGCTCCAATTATTGCATCTACTGGACAAAATAAAACACATTTAGAACATCCTACACAATTTATTTCATCAATCTTTACTTTTGTATATACAAATGATGCATTATGATTATTTACATCTTTTGAATTTTTATCTAAATTTAATAATTTACTCATTTTAATTAGTAAATCATCTCCTCCAGGAACACACTTATTAATTTTTTCATTTTTATTTATTATTGCTTTTGCATAAGGATAGCATCCCGAATATCCACATTGTGCACATTGACTTTGAGGTAATATATCATTAACTTTATTTACAAGTGCTTCTGTTTTTACAGGAAAAATATAATCAGTATATGATAGTATTAAACCTAACAAAAAAGACAGTATCGAAAAAACTAAAATAATTATTATAAACATAATTAAATTCTTATTAAACCTTTAAAACCCATAAAAGAAATAGAAATTAAACTTATAGTAATAAGGATAATAGGAGAACCATTAAATATAACAGGAATATCAGATAATAATATACGTTCTCTAATACTTGAAAATATGATAATAACTAAAGAAAAACCTAAAGAAGCACTACAAGCATAAATAATTGATTCAAAAAATGTATAATTTTCATATAAACAAAATAAAGGAATTGCTAAAACCGCACAATTAGTTGTAATTAGTGGTAAAAAAATACCAAGTATACGATATAAAAAAGGACTAGTATTACGTAAAATTATTTCTAAAAATTGCACAAAAAATGAAATTATCAACATATATATAATAATTCTCAAATAAATTAAATTAAAAGGAGATAGAATTAAAAAGTTAATACACCATAAAAAAATAGTAGATATAAAAACTACAAAAGTAGTAGCCAAACTAATACCTATTGAAGTTTCTAATTTATTTGAAGCTCCGGTAAATGGACATAAACTAAGAAACTTTACTAAAATAAAGTTATCAACTAATATGTTTGATATAAAAAATAGAAAATAATTTTTCACGTGTAACTTCCATGCATAAAAAATAAAATGTTATAAAAAATATTTAAATTATTTATATTTATCAATAATGTGATTTTTTACTAAACGTTCTGTTGTATCTACAGTCATTTGAGTATATAAATCAATTTCAATATTAATTAATTCTCCAATTTTTTTAGAACCTATTGTTGTTAATGACAAAGTTTCCGGTATTATACTAACACAAAATTCATCTTTAATAATATTTACAACTGTTAAACTTATTCCATCTAAACAAATAAAACCTTTATGAAAAATATATTTTATTAAAGATAAATCTTTTATTTTAATCCATATAATATAATTATTATCTGATTGCAATATTTTAGAAATTACTCCTGTATTTATAATATGACCAGATACAATATGACCACCAATTTCATCACCGTATTTTACAGACCTTTCAACATTGAGATAATCACCTACATTAAAATATCCTAAATTTGTATGTTCAAGTGTTACATTTACAACATCAAAAGATATATAATAATTATCGATACTTTTAACTGTTAAACAACATCCGTTATGTGACACTGAAGCACCGAGTTGTAATTTTTCTAATAAAACAGATGGAAAAGACATAGTATATGTATATAATTTTTTTTTCTTATTTATACAAATAATTTGAACAATACCATTAACAATACCTGTAAACATAAAAACCCCTAAATGTAATAATATTTATTACTAAAAATAAATTTAATATAGAGGAAAAAATATTTTTATGATATATTTAATTTAAATAATTATTCTAAATTTTACGTTCGTAGCTCAATTGGTTAGAGCACCACTATGACATGGTGGAAGTTGGTGGTTCAAGTCCACTCGAACGTAATAAAAATTTAAAATATTTAACATTAGGCAATTATTACTTTGATTACAGATATAATTAAAAAATATAAATTATTTTTAATAGCATATAGTGGTGGAATGGATTCTACAGTACTATTATATCAATTATTAAAATTCAAAGAAATAAATACTGATGTTAATATACGTGCAATTCATATTAATCATAATCTTCATGAAAATTCAAAAAAATGGCAAATACATTGTATTAATACTTGTAAAAAAAATTACATACCATTGATTATTGAAGAAATAAATACAAAAATTACTAAAAATATTGAAGAACAATTACGTATTAAAAGATATAATTTAATTTATAAGCATTTATTACATAACGAGATACTATTAACAGCTCATCATTTAAATGATCAATGTGAAACATTATTTTTATCTTTAAAGCGCGGTAGTGGTCCTACTGGATTATCTGCAATGTCTTCTGAAAGAACCTTTGGAAAAACTAAAATTATTCGTCCGTTTTTAACAAAAACAAAAAATGAATTGAAAAAGTGGGCTGAATATAATAATTTAATATGGATTGAAGATTTTACAAATTTTAACACAAATTATGATCGTAATTTTATACGACATAAAATAATTTCAGTTTTAGAAAAAAAATGGCCTTTTTTTTTAAAAAATTGTTTTCGCACTACAAAAATATGTAATGAAGAAACAAAATTAAAAAATATACTTTTAAAAGAAAAAATTGAAAAATTTCTTCATTTTCATGAATGTTTAAATATTAAAAATTTTAAAAATTTAACAGAAGAAGTATGTAAAGGATTAATTCGATATTGGATTCTTTTAAAAAATATAAAATCACCATCATATAAAACTATTCAATCTATATACAATGAAATTATACATAGTAAAAAAAAATACAACATCAAAATAATTATTAAAAAAAACGAAATTAGATGTTATAAAGAGTCTTTATATTTTATTGAAACAAAAAAAAATATAAAAAATATGATAATATTTTGGCATAACGTTCATTATAAATTAACTCTTCCAAATAATTTTGGATATATTGTTAAAAATAAAAAAGAAGGCATTAGCATACCAATGCCTGGAAATAATGAATTAATTAATATTCGTTTTCAATATGATGGAAAAATATTAATTTTAGGAGAAAATAGACAAAAAAGCATTAAAAAAATCTGGCAAGAACATAATATTCCACCTTGGTTACGTCATCAAATTCCTCTTTTGTTTTATGACAATAAATTAATCAGTGCATTAGGAGTTTTTGTTGTTAATCAAAAAAATACAGAAAACAACAAACATAAATGGAAAATATCTTGGATACATACTACAAAATTAAAATATGATTATTTTTTTGTCTAATTCAATAAATATAAATTAAAATATTTAAAAATTACTTAGATAATGTAAATAATTGTAATATTTTATCAGAACTTATTCTTTCGTATAATCTTGGGAAATTTTTGATTTTTTTAGATAATAATGGTTTTTTAATTTCATTCCAAACTAAACTTGACATTAAAAATGATTCTGTTTTTTCAGATAAAACAGGAATAATAGGTTTTAAATAAATCATAATAATTCTAAATAGATTAATCCCCATAGTACAAATCACATGTAATCTATTATTTTTTTGAATTTTTGTTTGAATTTTCCAAGGTTTGTTGTCATTAATATATTGATTAGCTAAATCTAATAATTTCATGGAAATTTTGACAATAGAACTAAACTTTCTATTTTCAAAAAAACTTTCAATTTCTTTGTTTGAATTAATAAAAACTTCATATAAAGAAAAATCGTCTAATTTATCAGATAAATATCCATTAAAATATTTATTAATAAAACTTGCGCTTCTTGAAGCTAAATTTACTAATTTATTTACAATATCACTGTTTACTTTATAGACAAAATCATCTAAATTCATTTCAATATCATTAATATTATTTGTTAATTTACTTGCATAATAATAACGTAAACTATCAGAATCAAAACATTTTAGCCAATCTGATGCTTTAATTAAGAGACCTTTGGATTTTGATAATTTTAATCCATTTATTGTAAGATGACCATGTGCAAAAATACCGTTTGGTTTTCGAAAAGACGACGCTTCTAATATTGAAGGCCAAAATAATGTATGAAAATAAATAATATCTTTACCAATAAAATGATAGAGTTCATATTTTGATTTTTCATTCCAAAAATCATTAAAATTTAAATTTTTATTTTTCAAACAAAGATTTTTAAATGCACTTATATAACCGATAGGAGCATCTAACCAAACATAAAAATATTTATTATAAAAATTTGGGATTTTAAAACCAAAATATGGATAATCTCGAGAAATACACCAAGTTTTTAATCCTAACTTTAACCACTCCTCTGTTTTTTTAATTATAGACTCATCTAAAACACCAGAATGTATCCATTTATTTAACATATCTGTAAAAACAGGTAAATTAAAATATAAATGTTCAGTATTTTTTAAAATTGGAGCTGTATTTGAAATCACGGAAACAGAATTAATTAAATCTACAGGATCATAAATTGCACTACATACTTCACAAACATCTCCATATTGATTTTCTGAATAACAAACAGGACAAGTTCCTTTTATAAATCTATCTGGAAGAAATATTTTTTCTTTATTATCATATAATTGAATAATTGTTTTTTTATTTAAAAGTTTTTTATTATTTAAACAATAAAATATCTTTCTAAGTAAAAACAAGTTTTCTGTACTATGTGTAGTATGATAATTATCATAAGAAATATTAAAATTCATAAAATCTATTTTGTGTTCTTTTTGAGTTTTTCTTATCAATTGTTTTTCTGAAATGCCAAGGTCTTTAGCACGTAACATAACAGCAGTACCATGCGCATCATCTGAAGAAATAAACCAAACTTCATGGCCTCGCATTCTTTGATAACGTACCCAAATATCTGCTTGAATATGCTCTAACATATGTCCTATATGAATAGGACCATTTGCATATGGTAAAGCACAAGTAACTAGTATTTTTCTAGGTTCAATAGACATAAATAATATTTTATTTGTTAAAACCAACAATATAATATACAAAAAAATAATAATAAAGAATTTATTTTAAAATATATAAATAAATTTTTAAAAAATATTATATGTTTATAATATCTCTTCTTTATAAATAAGACTAGGAACAACTCCATTTTGAATTTTATATTTTGATTCACTGCGATTACTATAAGGTCTATCGACTGATTTTGAAAGTAATTCAAAACTTAATGCTGCAATTTTAATTTTTGGAGTTAATACTAATGTTAAATTTCCAGCATTAAAAATTTCTAAAACTATATTACCATTCCAGCCAGGGTCAATTCGATGAGACGTTACATGAATCATTAAGCCAAGTCTAGCTAAAGAAGAGCGACCATCTAACCAACCAACTAAATTATTTGGCAAGGTTATACTTTCTAAAGTTGAAAATAATACTAAAGTTTTTGGTTTTAAAAAAAACGGATTTTTTTTAGAAAATGATTTTTCGTTGCTCATTAATTTATTTAGATTTTTGGATATTTTTTTTTGTGAACTACTAAGATCGATGCAAGATATAGTATGATCATAAAAAATACGAAATGTATTTCCAAGATGTATATCGACAGTAATTCCATTAATAAGTTCTTTTTTAGGATATGGTTGAATAATTAATTTTTTATTAATTAACCATTGCTCAATATCTTGATCACATAAACGCATTATTTTACCTATATTTTCAATATATATTTATATTTTTCTATCTTACAAATTAGTAGCAGAGAGATATATTTAAACATCTTCTGCTATATTAAAAAATATAAAAATCATAATAAATTATATAATTAACTTAATTTATAGAAAACTAAAATATTTATAGTTTAAATTATTCTTTAACTAACCAATCTGTATGAAAATATCCTATTTTATCATTTCTTTTATAAGTATGTGCACCAAAATAATCTCTTTGAGCTTGAATTAAATTAGCTGATGATGATGCAGTTCTATAACTATCATAATATGATATAGCAGAAGTAAAAGCAGGAATAGGAATTCCATATTTTATTCCATATATAACAATATTTCGTAAAGATTTTTCATATTCATTAGATATTTTTGAAAAATAAGGTGTTAATAATAAATTAATTATATTATTATCCATATCAAATGCATCTATTATTTTTTCTAAAAAATTAGCTCTTATAATACACCCAGCTCTAAAAATTTTAGCAATTTTGCCGTATTTTAAATTCCAAAAATATTTTTCTGATGCTTTTTTTAATTGAGCAAAACCTTGTGCATAAGAAATAATTTTTCCTAAGTATAAAGCTCTTCGAACTTCTTCAATGAATTGTTTTCTATTTTCATAAGATATATAAATCAACGCAGGACCTTTCAAAATCTTTGAAGCTTTAATACGCTGTTCTTTAAGTACAGATAAATATCTTGAAAAAACAGATTCTGTAATTAATGTAAGAGGTTCTCTTAACTCTAAAGCATTTTTACTAATCCACTTACCAGTTCCTTTGTCTTCTGCTTCATCTACGATTGAATCTAATAAATAACAATTATTTTCATCTTTTTTAACAAAAATATTTTTTGTTATCTCAATCAAGTAACTATTTAATTCACCTTTATTCCAATCAGAAAATATATTTGAAAGTTCTTCGTTATTTAAATTTAATAAATTTTTTAAAATAAAATATGATTCTGAAATTAATTGCATATCACCATATTCAATTCCATTATGAATCATTTTTACATAGTGACCTGAACCATTAGGACCAATGTAAGAAACACAAGATTCTTTATTAAATTTAGCAGATATTTCTTTTAAAATAGAAGAAACAAGGTTATATGCTTCTTTTGATCCACCTGGCATAATAGACGGACCATGCAATGCTCCAAATTCACCCCCAGAAACACCCATTCCAATAAAATGTATACCTTTTTCATAAAGATCATTATTTCTTCTAATAGAATCCTTATAAAAAGTATTTCCTCCATCAATTAATATATCTCCTTTCTCTAAATACGGAAGAATAGATAAAATAGTATTATCTGTAGGAGATCCTGCTTTTACCATCAATAAAATACATCTTGGTTTAATTAACGAATTTATAAAATCTTTAATAGAAAAATATGGAAAAAGATTATTTCCTTTGTTTTGTTTTATTACTTCTTCTGTTGTTGATCTAGTTCTATTAAAAATAGATACACGATAATTTTTACTTGCAATATTTAATGCTAAATTACGACCCATAACAGCCATACCTATAACACCAATCTGTTGTTTTGACATTTTTTTCTCCGGTTTTAAAAGATATTATTTTTCAAAACTATTAAATTATATACATTACACAATAAATGATATTATAAATATTTTCAATTTTTCATTTTTAGTACATAAAAAATTTTAATAAACATTGAAAAAAATAAGAATGCTACAATAATAAAATTTAGTTGTATATCTTATGATCCTACAAATTTTTTATATTTTTTATCTGATTTGATTTGAACAATAAGAGAAAATTACATATATTATATATATGTTAATTTTATTGAAATTTTTTGAAATTAAAATAAAGTTAAAATATTATAAGCTAAATATTTTTTATTAATTATTTTATAAAAATATTAATTTAATTAATTCAAGAGTAAAAATTTTATAATCTTATTGTCTTCTTTTTTTTAAGTTTTCAATAATTAAATTAAAATTTAAATTCTGATCATGTAATAATACAATTAAATGATAAATTAAATCTGAAGATTCATTGATTAATTCATTTGTATCTTTTTTCATGGCAGCTAATATTGTTTCCACAGCTTCTTCACCGACTTTTTGTGCTATTCGTTGAGTTCCAGATTGATACAAACTAGATGTATATGAATTTTTTATATTATTTTTTTTTCTATCTTCTATTATTCTTTCTAATTCATAAAGAAAAGATAAATAATTATTTTTTAAAAAAAAACAACTTTTTTTATTCAAATGACATGTTTTTCCAGTAGGTTCGACTAAAATCAATAATGAATCACAATCACAATCTGTAGTTATTTCTATTACTCTTAAAAAATTTCCAGATGTTTCACCTTTCATCCATAATCTTTTTTTACTACGAGAATAAAAAGTAACAAAACCTTCTTTTTGTGTTTTTAAAAATGCATCTTTATTCATATAACCATGCATTAAAACTTCATTAGACAAATGATCTTGTATTATGACTGGAATCATGCCATTAGTTTTATCCCAATCTAACTTAAATATTTTTTTTTGTTTTATTAACATTTTCGAATTTCCAATCCTTTCTTAATTAAAAAATTTTTTAATAATTTTATATTTACAATATTTTTATGAAAAACAGAAGCCGCCAATACTCCATCAACATTAGAAAAATGTAATGCCTCATAAAAATGTTCTACATTCCCTGCTCCACCCGATGCGATTAATGGTACTTTACATATTTTTCTCATTTTTTTTAACTGAATTAAGTCATATCCATTTTGTAACCCATCTGTATTCATCATATTTAAAACAATTTCTCCAGCACCATTTTTTTGAACTTCTTTAATCCAATCATATGTTTTCCAGTTAGTTTGATAGGTACGATTAATATCACCTGTATATTGTTGTACCATATAAAATTGTTTTGATTTATCAAACCATGAATCAATTCCTACGACCATACATTGTACACCAAAACAATCTGCAATTCTTGTTATCAAACTAGGATCAATTAACGCAGCAGAATTAATTGATATTTTATCAGCACCAAAGGATAATATATTTTTTACATCATCTACACTTTTAATTCCACCAGCCACACAAAAGGGAATATTAATTACTTCTGCAATTTTTTCTATCCAACTTCTATCTACCAATTTATTACTAGTTGCAGCTGTAATATCATAAAAAACCAATTCATCAATACCTTCTTTAGCATAACGTTTAGCTAATGGAACTATATCACCTACAATTTTATGATTTTTAAATTGAACTCCTTTAACTACTACTCCATTACTAACATCAAGACATGCTATTATTCGTTTGGCCAACATTCTAATGCCTCTTTTATCGTGAATTTTTTTTCTAATAAACTACGACCAATAATCACACTATTGACTCCTGTTTTTTTTAAAGCAATTATATCAGATAATTTTGATACTCCACCCGATGCTTGAAATTTAATATGTTTAAATTTTTTTACAATTTCTTCATACAATATAATATTTGGTCCAGATAAAGTACCATCTTTAGATATATCAGTACAAAGTACATGTTTTAAATTTTCAGAAGAAAAAAAATCGATTATTTCTTCTAAAGTTGAATTAGTTTCTTTTAACCAACCATTAATTGCAATTTTTTTAATATTATTTATGATATTAATATCTAAAGCTAAAACAATTTTATTAGAACCATAGATTTTTAACCATTTTTTTACTGCATTTTTGTTTGTTATTGCAGAAGAACCAAGAATTACTCTCTTAACACCTAATTCAAAAAATGTATTTATATCTTTTTCTGTTCTTATTCCACCACCAATTTGAATGGGAATCTGAGTACAATATATTATATCTTTAAAAAAACTTAATTGTTTGTTTGCTATATTTTTTGTTCCACTTAAATCTACTAAATGAATAATTTTGACTCCCTTTTTTTTATAATCTATAAAACGTTCATACAAATTTATATCATAAAATTTTTTATTTAAATAATTACCTTGATATAAACGAACTGCTTTACCATCTAAAAAATCAAATGCTGGAATAATCATTAAATTATATCTCTAAAAAATTTTTTAGTAATTGAGAACCTATATCACCTGATTTTTCTGGATGAAATTGAACTCCGAAGAAATTATCTTTTTGAATAACAGAACTAAAAGAAACTCCATAATTAGTTTCTGCTAGAGTATATTCATTAATTGGTACAATATAACTATGAACAAAATAAAATCGAGAATTTGTTTTGATATTTTTAAACAATGGATGTGATGTATTGAAAGAAATACAATTCCAGCCAATATGTGGTAAAGACAAATGTGAACTTTTTAAAAAAATCGTAGAACAATTATTCAAAATACCAATTGTATTTATTCCATTACATTCTTCACTAAACTTGCAAAAAATTTGCATTCCAAGACAAATACCTAATACAGGTTGTTTTATATTTTTCACAATATTAACAATATTTTTTTGATGTAAAACATTCATAGCTGATGCAGCGGTACCTACACCTGGTATTATAAGTTTATTACATGTTAATAAAAAATCAGGATCACAAGTAATTTTAGGAGTATATCCTAATCTTTCAATAGCTATTCTAATTGAAGTTAAATTAGCACATTCAGTATTTAATATAACTATTTTCATTATAATATTCCTTTTGATGTTGGTAATGTTTCTCCTTCTATTTTTATTGCTTGACGTAATGCCTTTCCAAAAGATTTGAATAAACTCTCAACAGAGTGATGATCATTACTACCTTTAAAAGATAAATGTAAAGTAACTTTCATAGATTGACAAAGAGAATAAAAAAAATGTTCTACCATATCGGTACTTAAATCCCCAACCATCTGATATCGAAATGAACCTTGAAAATTTAAATATGGACGATTTGATACATCAATTATACATTTTGATACACTTTCGTCCATAGGTAAAACAAAACCAAATCTAGATATTCCATTTTTATTTTTTAATGTTTTTAATAATGCTTCTCCCAAAGCAATACCTGTATCTTCTACAGTATGATGATCATCAACTTCTAAATCTCCTTTAGCTTTTATATAAATTGAAATACCACTATGTATTGATAACTGTTCTAACATGTGATCAAAAAAATTTATTCCTGTTTTAATATTACTAGAATGTTCTAAATCCAACCATACTTTAACATGTATACAAGTTTCTTTTGTTTTTCTAAAAACTTCTCCAAAACGATTTTTCTTTGTAATTTCTTTAACAATATTTTTCCAAGTAAATTCATTCTCTTTATATTGTATACCCTGCAAATTTATATTTTTTGCTAAATCCATATCTGTTATTCGATCACCAATAACATAACTCATTTTTGTCTCAATTTTATTTAACCATGGTTTTAATAATTTAATTTTAGGTTTTCTACATTCACAATTTTCATATTCAAAATGTGGACAAATAAAAATATCTTTAAATATTATTCCTTCTGATTTTAAAATACTTAAAAGGAAAAAATGAGGTATATTAAATTTTTCTAATGGGAATGATGGGCTGCCTAATCCATCTTGATTGGTAATCATAACAAATTTATACCCAAGTTTCATTAATTTACATAATGACGAGATCACATGTTTTTTAAATATAATTTTATTAATTGTATCAACTTGGAAATTATCTTTAGGTTCATCAATTAAAGTGCCATCACGATCAATAAATAATATTTTTTCTTTCATTTTTAAAACCTTATATTTTAAATCTTATGCATAAGATAAAATCTTAATTTCTTTAATTAAATGTGAGCATTCTAAATGAGAACCAACCGATATTCTCAAACAATCTTTAATTTTATGATTTTGATTTCTTAAAATTATACCTTTCTTCCATAAATGCTGAAAAATTTTTTCAGACATATGGAATTTAACTAAAATATAATTAGCATGACTATCAAAAATTTTTTCTACTAAAGAAATCTTTTTTAATTTACCCACTAACCAATTACGATTTAAATTGAGTGTTAAAACACGATCTTTCATATTTTTTATTGAAATTTTATTCAAAGATTGAGTTGCAATATCAGCAACAATTGTAGAAATAGGATATGGGCTAATTACTCTATTTAAAATATTAATAATATTCTTATTTGCTAAAGTAAAACCACATCTAATACCTGCTAATGAAAATGCTTTAGATAAAGTTCGTAAAATAATTAAATTTGAAAATTTTTTTAAAAAACTAACCATACTATCTTTAGGGGAAAATTCTATATATGCTTCATCTATTACTATTAAAGCAGACTTTGAAGTTATTTTTAATAAATTTATGATATCTTGTTTTGAAATAAGATTACCAGTAGGATTATTGGGATTACATATATATATTAATTTAACTTGATTTAGATTATCTTGAATATTTTTTAAATCTATTCCCCAGGTATTTTTAAATGTCGGAATTTCTTTTATTTGAACATTTGCAATTCTTGCGCTTACAGAATACATATCATAAGTCGGAGGACAACAAATAATTGAATCTTTAGCAGGATCACAGAAAGCTTTAATTAATAATTCTATTCCTTCATCAGCACCTCTAGTTACTAAAATTTCGTCTTTTGATAAACCAACATAATTAGCATAAGACATAATTAAATCTTGAGGCTGACATTCGGGATATCGATTAAACGATGTAATATTTGTTATAAATACACTAGATATTGGAGATTCATTCGCATTCAACCATATATCACCATTTCCTCCAATACGTCTTGCTGATTGATAAGGCTCTAAATTTTTTATATTTGATCTAACTAAATTTATTATACTATCTTTCATATTTATCCTTCAAAAAATTTATTCTAATTTTAACAGCATTATTATGTGCCTCTAATTTTTCTGCTTGAGATAAAGTTTCAAGCGTATGTGATAAATCCATAAATCCTTTAGCTGTTAATTCTTGTACTAATATACGTTTTTTAAAATCAGATAAACCTAAAGCAGAACTTGAAAGCGATTTACCATATGTTGGTAAAACATGATTTGTTCCAGAAGCATAATCACCTGCTGATTCAGGGGACCAAGGTCCTAAAAAAATTGAACTAGCATTTAATATATGATTAAGTAATGATCTTGCATTTTCTGTATGAATAATTAAATGTTCTGGTGCATATGTATTACATATATCAATAGATTGAAACAAACTTTTAGTTAAAATAATCGAACTATTTTTTAATGCGATATATATTTGAGATGATCTAGACAAATTTTTTAATTGTTTATTAATAGATAAAACTACTTTTTTAGCTAATTGACTACAGGAGGTTAATAATATTACTTGAGAAGATATACCATGTTCCGCTTGAGATAATAAATCTGCTGCAATAAAATCTGGATTAGAAACTTCATCTGCAATAATTAATAGTTCAGAAGGACCTGCTAACATATCTATTTCTGGTCCATTTAAAATAGAACTAACTTGTAATTTTGCTTCTGTAACATAAGCATTACCAGGTCCAAAAATTTTATCTACTTTTGGAATACTATCAGTACCAAAAGCAAGCGCAGCAATAGCTTGCGCACCACCTACTTGAAATATTTTATTAATTCCACAAATATGTGCAGCATAAGTGATTTCCTGGCTAATTGGAGGCGGTGAACATAATATTATTTCTTTACAACCAGCAATTTTAGCAGGTATTCCTAACATTAACACAGTAGATAATAAAGGTGCTATTCCATTTGGAATATATATTCCAACAGAATTCAAAGGTAAATATATTTGCTGACATCGTATACCAGATTGTGTTTCAATATCTGTTTCAGGTAAAATTTGCGCTTCATGAAAAGACGTGATATTTTTTTTTGCTATTGCAATAGCTTTTTGTAATATTGGATTAATTCCTAGCAAAGAGGATGATATATATTTTTCAGATAATTGAAATGTATTTAATCGATAATTATCAAATAAATTAGTATATTTTTTTAGAGCTTCATCTCCTAAAACTTGTACATCTTTAATTATATCTTTTACTTTTTTTTTAATTGTATTATTTTCTAAACAAACAGGTCTTGATAAAATTTTTTTTTGTTCATTAGAATTCAGTTGATTCCAATTAACAATATTATTAAAATATTTCATAAAAATTTATTCCATCATTTTTTCTATAGGTAAAACTAAAATTGAACTAGCTCCTAATAATTTTAGTTTTTCCATTGTTTCCCAGAATAATGTTTCACTACTCACCATATGCATGGCTACTCTGTTCTTATCTCCAGCTAAATTTAAAATGGTAGGTCTTTCTGCACCACGTAGTAGAGATATTACTTGATCGAGCTTATCAACAGGAGCATGTAACATAATATATTTTGATTCTCTTGCTTTAATTACTCCCTTAATACGAGTCATCAATTTATTAATTACTTCTTTTTTTGAAATATTAATATTTCCTGTTTTACAAATAAGGCATGCATGTGAACGAAATATAACTTTTACTTCACGTAATCCATTAGCTTCCAATGTAGCTCCTGTTGAAACTAAATCACAAATAGCATCAGCTAGTCCTGCTCTAGGTGCCACTTCTACAGAACCATTTAACATACAAGATTTAAAATTAATCTTCTTTTTATCTAAATACTTTTTTAATAGATAAGGATATGAAGTAGCTATTCTGAAATCTTTTATAGATTCTATATCAATGTATGAAGTATTAATAGGAATTGCAAGAGACAACCTACAGATACCAAAGTCGAGACGTCTTAAAGTAATATATGAACTATCTAAATTTCGTGATTTTCGATTCAATAATTCTTCTTCTAAAACATTTTCTCCTACTATACCTAAATCAACCACTTTATCCATTACCAAACCTGGAATATCATCATCACGTACTAACATGACATCAATGGGCATATTTTCAGCAAAAGCTATTAATTTCTGTTGTTTTAAATTAATTTTAATTCCACATAGCATTAATAATTTTATAGATTCACTACTTAAACGGCCAGTTTTTTGCATAGCGATACGTAAACGATTATTATTTAACATCTTAAAAATCCTGCGTTATTTTATATGTAGAATTAAATTTATAAAATACTAATTTCTATAAAACAAAAAAACCCAAAAAAATAAGGGTTTTAAAAAGAATTATTTTTATTTTATATAAATATTAATTTTTTGATAAATTTCTAAAAAGTAAAAATATTTTAAAAATTTTTAAAATATGTACTATTTAATACAGTATTTTGTTTTAAAATTAATTTTTAAATATTTTTTATTAAAATATATTTAAAAAAAATATTTTGAAATTATTTAATTCCTAACTGTAAACTTCAATAATAACTATAATAGCAGCATCGTTTCCAAAAATTTTAGGAGCTTGATGAAAAGCAACTACATCAGGATGTTGAGATAACCAAAAAGGTATTTGCTGTTTTAAAATATTTTTTCCATATCCATGAATAATATGTGCACAAAAAAGTTTTTCTTTTTGACATATAGTAATTAATTGACCTAATTTTTTTTGTGCTTGATATTGTGTTAAGCCATGTAAATCAAGAGAAATATCAGGTAAATATTTACCTTTTTTTAATCCTTGCAAAATATTATTTGAATTTTTACTACGTATATAAGAAACTGGGTTTTCTTTAAAAACATTTGTTTCATTTGGAAAACAAGAAAAATAATAACTATGAGCTTCTTGTTCAATAAGATTTTTTTTTGATATTGTATTTTGATTTATTACCTTATTTATTCTTGAATGAAATATGGTATCTTGAACTATTTCACGTGTACCATTTAAATATTGACGAAAAGAAAAATTACTATCATTAATACATGCTCGATTTTTATTCATAATTATTTATTACCAAAGCTTAAATAAATTCATATTGTTTAAAATTATTGTTTTAATAAATATTTTTTTGATTATATAATTTAGTTTTTACAAAAACAACAAATAAAAAACTTATCATTAATTTATTTAATAAAAAAATTATTTTTTTATTTTTTCTGTATAGTTTATATTATTAAATATTAACTATGTAAATATAAATCAAATAAAAAGAAGACAAAATAATGGCTGGTAATACAATTGGTAAAATTTTTTGCGTTACAACTTTCGGTGAATCACATGGAATAGCATTGGGATGTATAATAGATGGTGTGCCACCAGGATTGAAACTATCTTCTAGTGATTTACAAAATGATTTAAATAGAAGAAGACCAGGTACTTCCAGATATACGACACAAAGAAATGAATTAGATAAAGTTCAAATACTTTCTGGAGTTTTTCATGGTATAACTACAGGAACTAGTATTGGTTTAATTATTAATAATACTGATCATAGATCTCAGGATTATAAAGAAATAAAAGATTTATTCAGACCAGGGCATGCAGATTATACTTATGAAAAAAAATATGGTATTAGAGATTATCGAGGAGGAGGAAGAGCTTCGGCACGTGAAACTGCTATGCGAGTTGCAGCAGGAGCTATTGCAAAAAAATATCTTAAACATAAATATGGAATAATAATTAGAGCATATTTATCAGCAATAGGCCATATTCAATGCTCATTTGAATCATGGGAAGAAGTAAATAATAATCCCTTTTTCTGTGCTAATTCAAAAAAAGTTGAAGATATAAAAAAATTAATTAAACAATTAAAAAAATCAGGAGATTCAGTTGGTGCTGAAATAACAATTATCTCTGAAAATGTTCCTATAGGACTCGGAGAACCAGTTTTCGATAGATTAGATGCAGACTTAGCGCATGCATTAATGAGTATTAATGCTGTTAAAGGTGTAGAGATTGGAGATGGTTTTTTAGTAGTTAGTCAGAACGGAAGTCAAAATCGAGATGAAATCACTCCAGAAGGTTTTAAAAGTAACCATTGTGGTGGAATTTTAGGAGGCATTAGCAATGGTGAAAATATTATATTAAAAGCAGCATTTAAACCTACTTCAAGTATACGAATACCCGGACAAACAGTTAATATAAATAATGAAACAACAGAAATAATTGTAAAAGGTCGACATGATCCATGCGTAGGAATTAGAGCGATACCAATAACTGAAGCAATGGTTGCAATTGTAATAATGGATCATTTATTAAGATATAGAGCACAATGTGATAAAAAATAAACTAATACATAATATTTAAAATAATTTATCCATACTAAAAATACGTTTAGTGGTATAAAAAATAAAATATAAAAATGTTACAACTAAAATATATTTTTGAAAATTTTAATGTTAAATAAGTATTACTTAAATATTTAAAAATAATTTTTTAAAGTATATCATTAATAATATTATTAAATAATAAATATAAATATTGTATTAATAAATTAAATTTATTTAATTAACTATATAATATATTTGAATTGATTTTAAATTTTTCAAAAATATACCATAAAATTTTTTTTATGAAGGGAAATAAAAATAATGTTTACGGGAAGTATTGTAGCTTTGATTACACCAATGAATAAATCAGGTAAAATTTGTCGATCTAGTTTAAAAAATTTAATCAACTATCATATATTAAATAAAACAACAGCTATCGTTTCTATTGGAACAACTGGAGAGTCAGCAACTTTAAGTCAAGAAGAACATATTGAAGTTGTTATGTTAACGTTAGAAATGGCAGATAAAAAAATTCCTATTATTGCAGGAACAGGTGCAAATGCAACAACTGAAGCTATATCATTAACAAAAAGATTTGAAAATTCTGGAATTGCAGCTTGTCTTACTGTAACCCCATATTATAATAAACCTACTCAAGAGGGATTATATCAACATTTTAAAGCTATCTCAGAAAGTACAGAATTACCACAAATTTTATATAATGTTCCTAGTCGTACAGGATGTGATTTACTTCCAAAAACTATTGCTCGACTATCTAAATTAAACAATATTATCGGAATAAAAGAAGCAACTGGGAATTTATCGAGAATTAATCAAATTAAAAGCATAGTAAAAAATGATTTCTTACTAATTAGTGGCGATGATGCTACAGCATTAGATTTTATACAGTTAGGTGGTCAGGGAGTAATATCAGTTACGGCAAATATTGCTGCTAAAGAAATGACTGAAATGTGTTCATATGCACTAAGGGGTGATTTTTCCAAAGCAAGATCTATAAACAAACGTTTGTCTTTATTACACGAAGCGTTATTTATAGAACCAAACCCAATTCCAATTAAATGGCTTGCTAAAAAAATGGGTTTAATAAAAAACGACACACTTCGATTACCTATGACTCCAATTTCATATAATGGACAGATTCAACTTGAAAAAGCCTTTCAACATGCTAAATTTTAAGCAAAAAAAATTCTTTTTTCAATATAAAATAATCATTTTACACATTTTTATTATACTTATAATAACCTCTTGTAATTTAAATATTTTTCAAAAAAATCATAACTTTTTTTTTGATGAAAATGATAAAAATAATTTTAAAAAAATAATTACACCTAACGGAATAAAACTTCCTGACGAAGATTTAGAATATAAGATACCTTATACAGAAGAAGATTTAAAAAAAGAAAAAATTGATATATTTCCTCCTGTATAAATTAACGAAATTTAAAAATATAAAAATTATTATTTATATAAAAAAATATAGGTGCAGATTATCTTTGTAGATATTCTGCATCATGTGAACTTAAATAATCTATGAATTGTTATCATTTAAATAAGCAATTTTTCCATAATACTTTCATAAATTAAAGTTAATATTTGTAAATCAGATATTTTAACATATTCATTAATTTTATGAATAGTTTTATTAGTTAATCCTAATTCTATTATTTGCGCGTCAAGTTTAGAAATAAAACGTCCATCAGAAGTTCCACCATCTGTAGATAAAATAGGTTTTTCTTTAGTAAAATTTACAATAGATTTAATGACAGTTTTTGTTAATAATCCTGTTTTTGTAATAAATGGTAATCCCGATAAATGCCATTTTATAGAATAATCAATGTTATTTTTTTTAAGTATTTCTATAAATTTTAATTGTATTTCATTTTCAGATATTTCATTACTGAATCTAAAGTTAAATTGTACAAATAAAGTTCCCGGAATCATATTATTACTTCCATTTCCTGCATGAATATTCGCAATATTTATACTGGTAGGAGCAAAAAAACGATTACCAGAGTCTAATGACATTGATAATAACTTTAAAATAATAGGTAAACCTTTATGAATTGGATTATCTGCTAAATGCGGATACGCAATATGTCCTTGAACACCAAAAATCTTTAAATCAGCTGTCAAAGATCCTCTTCGTCCATTTTTTATACAATCACCAACTTTAACATAACTAGTGGGTTCTCCTATGATACAATAGTCAATTGGATCTTTCTTATCAATTAAATAATCCACTACTTTTGTAGTACCATTAATAGCAGAAGACTCCTCGTCTGAAGTTATTAAAAAAGATAATCTACCATTATAATAAGGATGTTTTTTTATAAATCTTTTTGCTGCTATTAACATAGCTGATAATGCACCTTTCATATCTGATGCACCTCTACCAAATAAAAACCCATTTTGTACTATCGGATCAAATGGATTATTATTCCAATCTTCATATTCGCCCGGGGGTACTACATCTGTATGACCTGCAAATGTTAAAGTTTTACCTACACCTCTAGTAGCCCAAAAATTTTTTGTATCATTAACATTAATCTTTTTTATTTTAAAACCTAGATTAGACAAAAAGTCTATCATAATATCTTGACATCCTAAATCCTTTGGACTAATAGATGGAATCCGAATTAATTTTTTTGCTAATTCAGTTACTGAACAAATCATATTCTTCTCTTTAAAATAATTTTTATAACTTTAAATATTTTAAAATTGTTTTTAGATGGGGCTAGCTAAATAGCCCCTGCTAACTATTTATAATAGTTAAAAATTAATGTTTTAAAAAATTTTTTGATTTATTTACTATATTTTTTACAGTAAAACCAAATTCTTCAAATAAAACATCGGCTGGAGCTGATTTTCCAAATGTTTCCATACCAATAATTAATCCATTTATTCCTACATATTTATACCAAAAATCTTTTGCACTTGCTTCTATTGCAATTCTTTTAGTAACATTAGAAGGTAATACAAATTCTTTATATGTTTTATTTTGTTGATCAAAAACATTATTAGAAGGCATTGAAACTACACGTACAGAATAACCTAAAGAAAAAATTTCTTTTGCAGCTAGCAAAGTAATTTCAACTTCTGAACCAGTGGATATAAAAATAACATCAATAGGTTGTTTAGAATCATACAATATATATGCTCCATATGAAATGGCATTCAATTGGTCGTTATTTCTATGAAGCTGAGATAAATTTTGACGAGATAAAATCAATGCGGTTGGACCTTCTTTTTTTTCAATTGCAAATTTCCATGCTATAGCAGTTTCAACTTGATCACAAGGTCTCCAAACATCTATATTCGGAGTCATTCTTAAGTTTGCTAATTGTTCTACAGGTTGATGTGTAGGACCGTCTTCACCTAGTCCAATGGAATCATGAGTGTATACAAAAATATGTTTAGTATTCATCAAAGCAGCCATTCGAACAGCATTTCGAGCATATTCAACAAACATCAAAAATGTTGAAGTATATGGAATAAAACCACCATGTTGTGAAATACCGTTAGCAATAGCAGTCATTCCAAATTCACGAACACCATAATGAATATAATTACCAGAAATATTTTCTACAATAGAACTAGAAAAAGAACAAGTAGTTAAATTACTAGGAGATAAATCTGCTGATCCACCAATTAACTCAGGTAATAATTTTACAAATTTTTCTAAAATATTTTGAGAAGCTTTCCGACTTGCAATATTTTTAGGATGTTTTTGTAATTTAATAATATAATCACTAGTTTTTTTATACCATATTGGAGGCAAATCTTTTTTCAATCGTCTTAAATATTCGTCTGCAAGTTCAGGATATTTTGATTTATATAAAGAAAATTTTTTATTCCATTCTTGTTCTAGTTTCAGCCCTTGTTTAACAAAATTCCATTTTTTATAAATTTTCTGAGGAATTTCAAAAGGTGAATATTTCCATTTTAAATATTTCCTTGTTAAATCTATTTCAGATTCTCCAAGAGGAGCTCCATGAGATTCTGATGTACCTGATTTATTTGGAGAACCAAAACCAATAATAGTATTACAAATAATGAGAGAAGGCTTATCTTTTACTAAAATTGCTTTTTGAATGCTATTCATAATAGATTTAGAATCATGACCATTAACTTTATCAATAACATGCCAATTATAAGCATTAAAACGCATTACTGTATCATCTGTAAACCAATTGGATATTTTACCATCAATTGAAATACCATTACTATCATAAAAAACAATTAATTTTCCTAATTTCAAAGTTCCAGCTAAAGAACAAACCTCATGAGAGATTCCTTCCATTAAACATCCATCTCCTACAAAAACCCAAGTATAATGATTTACTATATCGTAATTTAACCTATTGAAATAAGCGCCCAATGTCTTTTCTGCAATAGCCATTCCAACAGCATTAGCTAAACCTTGACCTAGTGGACCGGTTGTAGTTTCAACACCTGGTGTTTCTTTTATTTCTGGATGTCCTGGGGTTTTAGAATTAAATGTTCTAAACTTTTTAATTTCTTCGATTGATAAATTATATCCAGTAAGATGTAATAAACTATAAAGCAACATTGAACCATGACCATTAGATAATATAAATCGATCTCTATTATGCCAATTAGGATTTGTTGGACTATGTTTTAAAAAATTCCTCCATAATACTTCTGCAATATCTGCCATTCCCATAGGCATGCCGGGATGACCTGATTTAGCATTTTGAACTGCATCTATACTTAACATACGAACTGCATTTGATAATTCTTTTTCTGAACACATAAATTTTCCTGAATATTTTATTTTAAAGATTATACTTTACTAAATATTTATATTAATTTTGAAATAATTTGTTCTAAAAGCAGTTGGTCTTTTCCAAAATTTCGTATACCTTCCGATAATTTTTGAACAGCCATTTCGTCTTGATTATGCTCCCATCTAAATTCATCTTCAGTAAGAGGACGAGGTGGTTCTAAAAAAATAGTAGGTGGGATTAATTTTCTATTAAAAACTGTATTATTTAATTCAAGTTCTTTTAATAATACAGGCGAAATAGTTAATCGATCACATCCGGAAAGTAACAAAATTTGTTGAATATTTCTAAAACTAGCACCCATAATAATAGTTTTATAATTATGTTTTTTGTAAAAATTGTATATTTTACAGACAGAAGTAACACCTGGATCTTCATTATAAGAAAAAGTTGATATTAAATTTTTAGATACATACCAATCATAAATACGACCAACGAAGGGGGATATTAAAAAAACATTTGATTCTGCGCAAGCACGTGCTTGAGCAAAAGAAAATAAAAGAGTTAAATTACAAAAAATATTATCTTTTTTTAATTCTTCTGCTGCTTTAATACATTCCCATGTAGCTGCTAATTTAATTAAGACTCTTTTTCTTGAAATACCTTGCTCTTCATACATTTGAATTATTTTTTTTGCTTTTAAAATACATTCTTCTGTATTAAAAGATAAACGTGCATCTACTTCACTCGAAATATAACCTGGTATATATTTTAAAATTTCTATACCAAGATCCACTAAAATTTTATCACTTGCATTTGTTAATTGATTTTTTTTAGATCCACCATTTTTTTTAGCATATTCTACTGCTTTATTGAGAAACTTTCTATTTTCTTTTAGCTCTACTGCTTTCAATATTAAAGATGGATTTGTAGTTGCATCTTGAGGTTTATATTTACAAATAGAATTTATTTCACTTGTATCTGCGACAATTATTGTAAATTTTTTTAGTAATTCCAACTGATTCATATATAATCCTTATTAATAAAATTAATAAAATATATTTTCATAAATAATACATACATTTCATATATAATTTAAATAATATTTTTTTAAAAATTAGTATTTTTTCAATATTAATGAAACGTTAGTTCCTCCGAACCCAAAGCTATTAGACATTGCAGTTGTAATTTTTTTAGAAATAGTTTTTTGAATAATGTTCATATTTTGTGCATAAGGTTCTAACATTTCAATATTAATTGAAGGAGCTATAAAATTATATTGTAGCATTAATAAAGTATAAATAATTTCGTGTACTCCGGATGCGCCTAAAGAATGCCCTGTTATAGATTTTGTTGCTGAAATCATTGGTTTTTTTTGACTTATAAAAGATTTTGAAATGGCTTTTAATTCAACTAAATCACCAATTTTAGTTGATGTTCCATGAACATTTAAATAATCAATAGACAATTTTTGTTTACCTTTTGCTAAATTCATACATCTTAAAGCACCTACTCCAGAAGGTATTACTATATTATCACCATCAGACGTCGCAGCATATCCAATAATTTCAGCGTAAATACGAGCAGAACGAGCAACTGCAGACTGTAAACTTTCAATTACTACAACACCTCCACCACCTGATATTATAAATCCATCTCGGTTTAAATCATATACACGAGATGCTTTAGTAGGAGTTTGATTAAAATTTGAAGAAAGAGCTTTCATTGCATCAAATTCTGCGGCTAACTCACAACTTACTTCTTCACTTCCACCGGCAAAAATTAAATCTTGTTTGCCTAATTTAATTAATTCAAAAGCATTTCCAATACAATGACTAGAAGTTGCACAAGCAGAATTAATAGAATAATTAACTCCATAAATTTTAAATATAGTTGATAAATTTGCAGCAATACTAGATGTCATAGATTTAATAGCAGTATACGGACTTAAAGAACGGAAACTAAAATGATTATTTATAATTTTTATATTTTTAAAGTAATCCTTACGTGAACCTGCTCCAGAACCAATAATTAATCCAACACGAGAATTTTTTTGATAATATTTATCTTCTAAATTAGCGTCTTTAATCGCTTGTTGCATTGATAGTAAAGCATAAATAGCACCATCAGTCATAAAACGAGATATTTTTTTACTTATTAAATTTTTATATTTTAATTTAATATTTCCCCATACTTGACTACGCATACCTAATTCTTTCATTTCTTCTGAGAATGTAATTCCAGAATAACCATTGTATAAAGAAGTTAAAACTTCTTTTTTATTATTTCCAATACTAGAAATTATACCAAATCCTGTAATCACTACTCTTTGCATTTATATTCCTTATAAATAATAAATTTTTATTAAATGAGATATAAAAAAAAAATAAATTTGATATGATTCATATAACAGATAATTAATTTTTAAATTAGAATAAATATAAAATATATTTGGATAAAAAAGTGAATTTATTTAATAATACTGGAATTCTTTATATCGTACCCACACCTATTGGTAATTTATCAGATATTACTTATCGTGCATTAAAAACATTACAAGAAGTCGATATAATAGCTTGCGAAAATATTCAACATACTAATATTTTACTAAAACATTTCAATATTAAAAATATTTTAATATCTTTTAATAAAAATAATGAAATTGAACAAAGTAGTTATTTAATTAAAAAATTAAAAAAAGGAAAAACAATTGCGTTAGTATCTAATGCTGGGACACCAGTAATTAATGATCCAGGTTATTTATTAATAAAACAATGTCATATATTTAATATTAAAATAGTTCCACTTCCTGGGCCATGTGCGGCTATCACTGCACTAAGTGCTTCTGGTATATCTTCAGATCGTTTTTGTTATGAAGGATTTTTACCTTCTAAAAAAAAAACAAGATGTGATTTATTATATTCTTTAAGAAAAGAAAAACGAACAATGATTTTTTATGAATCAAAGTATAGAATAATTGATACTATAACCGATATAATAAATGAAATTGGAAAAAATAGACATATCGTCATTGCTAGAGAAATAACAAAAAAATGGGAAATGATTTATTCTAATAAAGCAGAAATCATACTTTCTTGGATAAAAGAAGATCAAAACCGTTATAATAAAGGAGAAAATGTTGTTATTATAGATGGTTATCAAGAACCTAAAAAAGTAAATATTTCAGAAAATATAAAAAATACTTTTTCAATATTAAGAAGTGTTTTATCATTAAAACAATCAGTACTTCTTACTTCTAAAATTCATAAAATGAATAAAAATAATTTATATAAATATGCAATAAAAAAAGAAGAAAAATGACATTTTTATTAAAATAACGTATAATATTTTTAAGAAGTTGATTAAAACAGTCGCTGTTTAGTTATTTACTAAAGAGAGGAAAGTCCGGGCTCCTGAGAGCAAGGTGCCAGGTAACACCTGGAAAGTGTAAACTTATGACTAGTGCAACAGAAAAAAAACCGCCATGTTTAAATGAAAGTTTTTAACATGGTAAGGGTGAAAAGGTGTGGTAAGAGCACACCGCATAATTGGCAACAACTATGGCATGGTAAACTCCACCTGGAGCAAAGTCAAATATAGGTTATTAGGTATTGCTCGTACTAAAAAAAAACCTGGGTAGACTGCTTGAATTAGTAAGAAATTACTAATCTAGATGAATGACTGTTTAAAACAGAACCCGGCTTATCAGTCAACTTCTTATAAATATAATCATTAAAAACACAATGGATACTTTTAAAAGGTAATAAATTTATTACCTTTTTATTTATTTTTTCTATTAAAATTATAAAAAATTAGTTTCCTGAAATTTGCATCTCTGATATTAAAATAGAACCACATTGGATATTGTTTCGCATATCAATATCGTTACTAATAGTAAGAATATCATTCCACATATTTCTTAAATTACCAGATATAGTAATTTCGTTTACTGGATATTGTATTATTCCATTTTCAATCCAAAATCCTATTGCACCTTGTGAATAATTTCCACTAATGATATCTACTCCTTGTCCCATTAACTCAGTAACTAATAAACCAGTATTCATATTTTTTAATAATTCTTTAAAAGATATATTTTTATTAGATACAATCCAATTATGAATACCTCCAGAATTTCCAGTACTGATTAAACCTAATCTACGAGCATTATAATTATTAAGTAACCATGTTTTTAATATTCCATTTTCAACGATATACTTTACAGTAGTTTTTACACCTTCATTATCAAATGGTTTACTACCTAAACCTTGTTTTATATGTGGATTTTCTAAAATATTTAACCAATTTGGAAAAATTTTTCTTTTCAAATCATTAAGTAAAAAAGTAGATTTACGATAAACATTATCTCCACTAATAGCAGAAACAAGATAGGAGAAAAAAGTACTAGATATTTCTTTTGAAAATACAACTGCAGATTTCATCGTATTAATTTTTTTAGAACATAATCGAGAAATAGCACGTTTTGCAGTTTTTTTACCTAATATATCAGGTTTTTCTAAATCTTCTATTTTTCTAGATGTAGAATAATCAAAATCTCTTTGCATTGAATTTTTTTCTTTTGCAATCATACAACTATAAGCTGAATAAAGAGTAGATTTATATTTCTCCAACATTCCCAAACTATTACCGAAAACGTTCATAGTAACATGATTACTAAAAAAACTTCCTTCACTATTTATAATTCTTTTATCGAATTTAAATGCTTCTTTTTCTACTATAGAAGCAAAATTAATTCCATTTTTTATATTTAACTCCGAAGGGTAAAATAAATCAAGTTCATCAGCATGAAAGCATAATAATTCTATATTTGGTAATCCTGAAAAAAAGTCAGAAGAAGAATGTTTTGAAATATCAATAGCTATTTTAAGCATTTTTTCAATACCATTTATACTAAAATCTCTTGATGATACACTGCCTTTGGAAAATTTATTATACACAGTAATAAACAATGCTCCATCACTATTAAATTCTATGTTTTCTACAATATTATTTCTAATATTAATATTAATTCCTATCGTTTTTTTAACGAAAACTTCAACAGAACAATTAGCTATTTTTTTAGCTAATTGTAGAGTATTATTGACTGTATTTATTAATAAATTTTCTTCAGTATTAATTTGGTTAATTAATTTCATTTGTAACTCCTTAATAACATATATAATATATAAGTAAGATATATTAATATTATTATACAGACAACTATATAAAAAATAACTCTTGTTAAAATAAGTTGCTCATTTAAAAAATAATATTTATTGTATTTTAAAAAATATAATAATGAAATATTAGTAATGTATTTTTAAATAATATAAGGTAAATATCAATGAATTATAATAAAATCATTGCAGGTGATAATATACCAAATGATATATATGTTATCATTGAAATACCATATAATTCATCTCCTGTGAAATATGAAATAGAAAAAGAATCAGGTTTACTTTTTGTAGATCGTTTTATATCTACACCAATGTTTTATCCCTGTAACTATGGATATATTAATCAAACATTATCCATGGATGGAGATCCTTTAGATGTTTTAGTACCATCTCCATATCCTGTACAGTCTAACTCTGTTATTCATTGTAAACCTGTTGGGATGCTTAGAATGCAAGATGAATCAGGAGATGATGCTAAAATTATAGCTGTACCAAAAACTAAAGTTTGTGAAGAATATAAGTATATAAATAATATTACAGATATATCCCAATTATTAAAAAAACAAATAGAACATTTTTTTAAACATTACAAAAAACTAGAAAAAGAAAAATGGACAAAAATTATAGGATGGGAAAATCAAACAGCTGCAAAATTAGAAATTACTTCTTCATGTCATCGCTTTAAAAATAAAAATAAAATATAAAAAATCATTTTTTATTTTTTAAAAAATAAAATTTTTTTCATTAATTTTAAAATAAAATAAACATGATTTTAAATACCCAATTAAATCATATCTTAATAAAAAATAATGTAAATTTATTTGAGAAGAAAGTTTTAATTTTATTTTTGGAAGCATAAAAAAAAGAATTTGATTACTATTAAACAAACAATTCCATTCTATAGAATTTGTAAAATTATTTTTTGTAGATGAATTTAATTGTAAAAATATATCTCCTTTACTTATAAAAATTGATTGATTAATTTTTATATATTTAATAGGATTCAAAGAAGGATAAAAAAACGAAATAATATATTTTAATATTTTATCGCTTTTGAAACAGAAATCTTTTAAATGAATATCAGCCAATATATTAGGCTGATATAAAGTATTTAAAAATTTTATATAACCAGTACATGTTCCTTTTACTTTTATAGAGTTTGAAATAAAAAAATTTAAAATAAAACATGGACAATTAAATAGAAAATATTTACCTCGTATATTTTTTTTATTAAAAATATCATAAATGTTGAAAAATCCAAATAATCTACTATTTTGATTTTTTAATGGATATATAATCAATTTAGTTAGAAGACAATCTTTCTTAAAATTAATATATAATTTTAAAGAATCTATATTTTTAATAAAATTTTTATGTTTTATTCTTTTTTTAAATTGGATATTATTACTGCATAAAAATACTTTTATATTAGAGTATTTTTCATTAATTTTTGATATAAAATTTACTTTAAAAAACAAATTAGCTTTAAAATTGACAGATGAATTAAAAATAGATGAAAATAAAATTTTTTTAGATTTCTTTATAATATCAAAAACAGAATTTATATCTTTAATTTTCTTTTTTTGATTTATTTTTGTATTTTTATTAAAAGAATAAATAATTGGATTTTTACCCATAATCAATGTTTTATTAAAAGTCAAAATATTTATTTTCTCAAAACAACCTTTCCAAGCTCCTATTTGATAATCAAATCTACCGTTTACAATAAAATCTATAGTTAAATCTTTATTTTTTAAAAAAAAATATAATTTTTGATTTCTCTCGTTCCAATTCAAATTTAAATTTAAAAAATCCATATAAAATTTAAAAAATTTAATTTTTTTGATAGTAAGAAAAATATTTTTTGTAAATTTTTTTTCAGAATTTATATCAATAATCATTTTCATGCTATTTAAATATATTATATTATTCCAATTTAGTTTTTCTCCTAAAATAAAACCAGAAGTAATAGGTGATAGATAAAAACCATAAATATTTAATGTAGATGTAATTGCACCTTTTAAATTAGGTATAAAATAATTTAAATTATTAATATTAATAGATGAATTTATATTAATATTTTTTGATATTGAACCGGATATAAATCCAACATTTTTACCTGAAAAAAACATTATTTTAGGTATTTTTAAATTATTTATTTCATTATAATATAATGAACCTAATATTAAAAATTTTTTATTTATTATATTAGCCGTTATATTAAAATCAGGAACATTGATATTATTTATTCCTTTATTAAAATTATTTAATATATTAATATTGCCTTTTAATTGAGAAATACACTGGTTATCATTATTTTTTTTTAAACTAATTAATTGATTATTTTTAATTTTTTTAAATAATGGAATACAATGAATTTTACTTAAATAAATATTTTTCAAACTACCACCACCAAAAATATTCAAAATAACTGAAGGCATACCAGATATATTAACAATGTTTTTTAATGATAAGTTATACTGATTCACTGTTCCCTTTAAAATCAAACTAAAACTCTTTGAAACAAATTTTAAATTTTTATTTATTGGAAATGAAAAACGATGCATATATAAGTTAATATATAAAGGATGATTTAAATTATTTAATAATATTTTTCCATATAAACTAAATTTACAAAAATTATTAAATTTTAATTTAAATATAAATGCTTTATTAAAAGTACCCATAAATAAAATATTTTTAAATGAATGATCAAAAAATTGAATTTTTTTACATTTTAAAAATAATAAATTTATCTTTATTGGACATAAAATTTTTTTATGATTTAAAACAACGGATAAAAAATGACTTACTTTGTTCTTTACACTAAATTGTTTTTTTCTTAATGAATGTTCTTGGTTATTTTTATTTGAATTTAAAGAAACAAAATTAATGTAAGTATTAAATATAGTCAAATTATTATTAGTTAATTTTACACCACTATGAACATTTGATAAAAATACATTAACATGATTTGATTTTATTAAAATTTTATTAAAATAAATTTTTTTTAAAATGATGTTTTTGAAAAATATATTTTTTTTTAATATCTTTTTTGTGAAAGTTTTTTTTCCTAAATGAAATAAATTTTTTTCGTTAAAAAAGCAAATTAAATTTTTTATTTCAATTCTTTTAAAAATTTTATTTATTTTAAATAAAGATATTGGATCTATTAATATATGAATATTATCAGCTTTAATAGATAATCCAGAAAAATTATAAGTAATTTTTTTTAATGTAAAATCACGCCAATTGCCTGATATTTTTTTGGTTTTCAATCCCCATAAAAAATAGTTAGTAACATTAAAAAACAATTTAAATCCAAAATTACTTTCTAAAAGTAATACTATCAAAAATAATAGGATAGAAAACAAAATCAAAGATTTAGAGAAATATCTCTGATATATATTCATATAAGTGATCCTGATTAAATATGAATTAGCACTTGCAAATATGAATTTGTATATTATATTAATTTAAATAAAAAAAATTTTTATATTTTAAAAATAAAGTATTTTTAAATTTATTTATGTTCTTTATCATAAAAAATTTAAAAAACATAGAATTATTTTATATAATACAGACTATTTTAGTAACTTATTTAGTTATATGTAATGAAATAATAAAAAATTAAATTTTAGGGAAAAATTTATATGTCTCGTATATGTCAAGTAACAGGAAAAAAGCGAATGGTTGGTAATAATAGATCACATGCTTTAAATGCTACAAAAAGAAAATTTTTACCAAATATTCAAAATCATCGTTTTTGGATTCCAGAAGAAAAAAGATTTATTAAATTACGCATATCTGCTAATGGAATGCGCTGTATTGATAAAAATGGAATAGAGTCAATTATACAAAAAATAAATAATAAAGGTAATTAATATGGCTAAAAAAAATAGAGAAAAAATAAAAATGATTTCATCTTCAGGTACAGGCCATTATTACACTACTACTAAAAATAAAAGAAATACACCTGATAAATTAGTACTAAAAAAATATGATCCAACTATTCGGAAACATGTATTATATAATGAAGGAAAAATTAAATAATAAAAAAATTTTTCAATGATATTTTTTAAAAATAAAGTATAATTTATACTAAATTATACTTTATAAATAGTTTAGTATACTTTAACATGTTCATTTATAAACTATTATCATACTTTTAAAAAAGTAGAAGATAAGAATAAAACTAACTGATTTAATAATTTATTAAAAATAGGAAATGAAATAGATACTAAATAATATAATATTACTAATCCTATTAATAAATTCAACGGAAATCCAATAGAAAAAATAGATATTTGAGGAGATAGTCGATTTAAAATACTCATTATTAAATTAGATAATAACAAAAAAATCATAATTGGTATAATAAACATTATACTATTTAAAAAAATACTACTTGAAAATGTTAATAAAGTAAAAAAAACATTTCTATTAAAAAAAACAATATCAATAGGTATACTATAAAAACTATCAATTAATATTGATATTAAATAGAGATGAATATCAAGCGATATAAAGAAAGATAGCATTAAAATATTTAATAAACGCGATATTATAGAAATACCAATATTATTATTTGCATTAAAAAATGTTGCAAATGATAAACCCATTTGCAATCCTATTAATTCACCTGAAAAGTTAATTGTAGCAAACAAAAATTGACAAGTAAAACCTAAAGAAATACCAATTAAAATTTGCTTCAATAAAAGCAATAAACCAATGAAAGAAAACAACTCTATGTTTATATTAGGTAAAAATGGAAAAATTATCCAACTAATTAATATAGATAGAAATATTTTAGTTTTTATATTTATATGTTGATCATTAAAAATTGGAGCAGTTGAAAAGAACGCTAAAATACGGACTAAAGGCCAAAAAAAATTGCTTATAATCGTTAATAGTTGTAAATTATTAAATGTTAACATTATTTTATAATTACTGGTATATTATTAAATAAATTATGCATATAATCCAACATAACACCCAACATCCACGGACCAAGTATAACAATTGTAACTAAAATTGAAATTATTTTAGGAATAAATGAAAGAGTTTGTTCGTTTACTTGCGTAGCAGCTTGTAATATACTAACAATCAAGCCACTTATTAAAGCAGATAATAACAATGGCGAAGCAATCATTAATGCAACTTTAATAGCTTGACTAAATAAAATCATTATATATTCAGGAGTCATAAAAAATTCCATTAAAAATTACATATTAAAACTTTGCGATAGAGAAGTTACTAACAATTGCCAACCATCTACTAATACAAACAACATTAATTTAAAAGGTAATGAAATTGTTGAAGGTGGTACCATCATCATACCAAGAGACATTAAAACACTCGCAATAATTAAATCAATAATTAAAAAAGGTATAAAAATAGTAAAACCAATTTGAAAAGCTGTTTTTAATTCACTTGTAATAAAAGAAGGCAACAAAATACGCATAGGTATATCTTGTTTATCTTTATAAGATGAAATATGCGCTATTTTTGAGAATAACTCTAAATCAGATATTCTTGTCTGATTTAACATAAATTTTTTTAATGGAATTGCACCTTTTGAAATAGCTTCATCCATATTAATTTGTTCCTTACTAAATGGAAGATATGCTTCTTCATAAACTTTTTCAAACGTTGGAGACATTATAAAAAAAGTTAAAAAAAGTGCCAAACCTAATAATATTTGATTAGGTGGTGCATATGGAGTTCCTAAAGCATTTCTGAGCAATCCAAAAACAATTATAATACGGGTAAAACTTGTCATCATTAAAAGAAAAGCTGGAAGAAAAGTAAGTCCAGTTAAAAAAACTAAAGTTTGTACAGGTAGCGACCAAATTTGAGTACCATTACTTAAATTATGAATTGTTGGTCCTGGTATATCAGCATAAACCAAAGGACAAAATAATAGTAAAAATATAAATGGAAAAGTTTGATAAAACGTGAATTTTTTCAAAAAATTTTTAGTCAAATTCCTGAAAAAATTACAAAAATTTTTTTTTGGCAACATAATTTTTTCTTCTTTACTAGGCAACTCGTCTTTTAATTGAGATGTTAATGTATATAGATGAGTAATATTAGTTTTTGTAACACCTAATATTAATTTTACCTCTTTTATATCTATTAAAACGATAGATTCGTTTGATCCTATTGATATTTTTTCTATAATATTTATATAAGAATTATTTTTATTTTTTCTTATTAATGTGAATTTTTTTAAAATCCAACTTAAAATTAATATTAATAATATTATTTGTACTAATGAGCTAGCTATTTGAAGAAAATTTGTTCCATTAAATACTGATTGAGAATTATTCAAAGCCAAATGTGATTCAATATTATTTTTCATAAAATTCAAAGTTATCAATTCATAGTATTTAAAGAATTTTTTATACTAATAATTCTTACGCCATATGTATTTTCTGACATAATAATTTCACCTAATGCAACTAATTTACCATTTGCAAAGATTTTTAGAGGATCTTCTTTGTGTTTATTTAAAAAAAATGTACTTCCTTTAGAAAAATTTAATAATTCTTTTATTTTTATTTTTGATTTACCTAATTCGATAGTTATATTTACTGGTATATCAAATATTATTTTTTCATTATTTAATACTTTATCAGAATTAAAATCAGACATTTTTTCTTTAAAAGTATTATCATCATTAGTGTCTATATTGTTTTCAATAGAATCATTGACTTTTTCAGAACTATATTTTTTTTTTAATTTATTCATTAAAAAAATCCTTATGTTTGTTTAAATCTAAATCTTTATGTATAAATTTTTCTAAAAAAACAATAGATTTTTTATTAAAATTTTTGTAATGACCTAAAAATATAGGTCTTTTATCTATATAACCAATGACCTTATCAGGTTTATGAATGGTTAAAATATCTCCTATAGCTAAACTTTTATAATTTACTTCCTTTAACATTATCAATTTCATAATAATATTTAATTCAATATCATATAAATTATTAATAGAAATATTTTTTTTAGTATCTACATTGTTTATAAAAGATTTTTTATTCATTTCTAAAGATATTAATTCGTTTAAATTTTTTTTAATTATTGAAATAGGAAATAAAATACTTAAAAAAATATTTACATTATTTAAACTTAAATTAAAACAATTAGTTATAAAATTTTCTTTTAAAAAATCTTTTTTTTGAATATCAATAATTTTTATATTGATAGTTTTTGTATCAATAAAAAAAACTTTTTGAAAAGACTTACAATAAGCACTAAAAATTATTTTTAAAACTTTTTGAGAAATAACTTCTTCAGTATACGTAATATTTCTTTCTTTACTAATTTTTTTTATATATGTTCCTTTTCCTCCAAATAATAAATCTATAAAAACAGGTAAAAAATTGTCTGAAAAAAATATAAAACACTGATTTTTTGAATCTAATATTTTTATTTCATTGGAAAACAAATATTTTATATATTTATCATTATCTGTATAAGAATTTAATTTAATAGTAAAAAAATTCAATTTTATATTACTTTTAATAAAGTCTGCAAAATATTTAATTGTCTTATCTATGAATTTTTTATTAATTTTTTCTAATATTTTAATTTCACTAGAACTTAAAATATTATATATCTCTTCTTTTTTATTACTAGAATTTTGACTTATAATATTTACACGATTACTTTCGCCCATTTATTATATACCTTATAGGTAAAAGTGATTAAAGATTATTTTAAAACTTATTATTCTAGTTTTAAAAAGAATCAGCATTTTAAATATATTAAAAAAAACAATTAAATATACATATCAACTACTTTTTTCTGTGTTATATTTTTATAAAATTGTTTAATTGAATTAGATGATCTTATTTTATTTTGTGAAATAAATAATTTTGTACTTTTACCCGAATTAAAAGAGCTGCAAATATTAATTTTTTTTAAAAAAATACCATTCTTAATTAAAGAATCTTTTAAAAATGGAACACAATTATTTAAAAAATTTTTTACTTCCTTATTATCAGAAATAAACTTCAATTTTGCTTGATCATCTTTCATATTAATTGTTATATATACTGAACCAAGATATTCTGGTTTTAAACGAATCTCAGCTCGGTTATTTTTATTAGAAATAGATAATAAAACTTGTTGACTAATTGCTTTTTTCCATTGAATATTTTCTTTAAGATTTGAAAAAAATATTGATTTTTTATTTGATTTAAAAGAATTATTTTCATTTATTTTTTTAAAATAATTTAGTTCATAAATAGAATTTTGGTTTTTTTGTATATTTTTAGAAGAAAATATACTAGATGCATTATTTTTATGATTTTTAAAATATATAAAATTCTTACTGCATTTAATACAATTTTTTTTATTTTTTACAATATTTAAATTATTAAATTTATTGAAGATATGTTGATTATGGGATTTTTTAGATAAATCAATAGTATTATAATTATAAAATAAAAAATGTTTATTTTTAAGAAATGTTAAATTTTTGTATATTTCATGATTTTGAAAAATTTTATGTTTTTTTTCATTTTTTTCTATATTAACATTATCTTTATTTTTTAAATAAATATTAGATCTTAATTTAATATTCTGATCTAATTTTTTTTTTTCTTGTTTTAAATTATTATTTTTTTGAATATAAAAATCTTGTTGTATATTTTTTGAATTTAAAATATTTAGTAAGTTATTTACTACAAAATTAGTAGATATATTATTTTCATCATCTTTTTTCTTTTCTTTCGTAGAAATATTATCAAATTTAATTTCTTTGTTTAACAATTTTTTTTTACATTCATTGAAAATAGATTGATATAAATTTAGTTCATCAAAATTAGAAGAAATACGATTATCTAAACTTACTGTAACATTTTTTTTAAATTCTATATTATTAAGATGATTTAACATTATAATAATTGCCTTTTTTTAAAAAATTCAAATTGAGAAAATTGATCACTAACAATATTCTCTTTTAAAATTTGACGATTTTTAAATAATATTTTATTTTTTTGATTCAAAAAATTCCAAGTTTTTAGTTTAACATGATTTTTTAACCATTGATCTATGTTTTTTTTAATGATATATTCATGTTTTTTAACTATATTATTATTTTCTTTAATTGCAACATATAACATAAAAATAAAATTATTATATACTTTCCAACAATCTATAGATATTCCTGATTTAAGTTTAATATTTAATTTTGTAATATATTCATTACGAAATTTTATTAATAATTTTAATTGTTTAATATGTTCTTTTTTTTGTATATATAAATTTTTGATATTAATTGTTTCTTGTTTTATTTTTTGTTTTTCTATATTTTCTAAAATAAAAAATAAATTTTTTTTATTTTTCATAAAATATCCTATTGAGTATTAATTAAACTAAAAAATAAAAATAATTTAAATGAATATTTTATTTAATTTTTCACAAGAAACTAAATAATCACTTTGTTCTGACGGTTGTTGTTGTAAAAATTTTTCTAAATTTATCCATTTTTTAATTGCATCATCTAAAATCTGATCATTACCTTTAACATAAGCGCCAATATTAATCAAATCTTTATTTCTTTGATAAGATGCGAATAATTTTTTAAAATAACAAGCTTGTAAATATTGTTCTTTACTAACAATTTCTGGCATAACACGACTTATAGAAGATTCAATATCAATAGCAGGGTAATGTCCTAAATCTGCATAATATCGAGATAATATAATATGACCATCAAGTATAGAACGACAAATTTGTGAAATAGGATCTTGTTCTTCTTGATCTTCAGTTAAAACAGTATAAAAAGAAGTAATAGATCCTTGATTGTCTATATTTCCTGAGCGCTCTACTAAAATAGGAATTTTTGAAAAAACAGAAGATGGATATCCTCTAGAAACTGGTAATTCACCTAAAGATAATGATATTTCTCTCTGAGCCATCGCGTAGCGAGTTAAAGAATCCATAATTAACAATACATTTTTATTTTTATCTCGAAAATATTCAGCTATACTTGTAGCATATGATGCCGCTTCAATTTGTATTAAAGGAGATACATCTGCTGGAGCAGCTATTACTACTGATTTTAACAATCCATCTACTCCTAATATATTTTCTATAAAATCTTTTACTTCTCTACCTCTCTCTCCAATTAATCCTATCACTACCACATCTGCTTTCGTATATTTTGCCATCATACCAAGAAGAATACTTTTACCAATTCCTGAGCTTGAAAAAATTCCTATTCTTTGTCCTCTACCAATAGTTAATAATCCATTTATAGCACATATTCCTGTATCTAATATTTCACTAATTGGTTTTCTTTGTAATGGATTAATATATTTTTTTGTAATTGTAGTAAAACATTCTAAATCTAGCTTCGGTAGTCCGTCTAATGGTTCTCCTTTACTATTTAATACTCTACCTAATAAATTGAATCCTAATGGAATTTTTTTTGTAAATTTATTAATATTTTTAGGTATTTTTAAAAAAACTTTTGCACCAGGCAAAATACCATAAGTTTCCTGTAAAGAAAATAACAATGTTTTTTCTTCATCAAATTTAATAACTTCAGCTAACACGTTTGATAATTTATTACCTATTCTCCTTTCAATAATACATTCAGATCCAATAGGAACCTTTAAACCTAATACTTCTAGTATTAAACCGTTTATACTAACTACACGACCGTATATAATAATATCGGAAAGATCATTAAATTTATTTTCAAAAGAAGTAATTTGATTCAATAATTTAGAATATTTTAATTTCATTAATTCTTCTCTTCTTCAAGAATCATACGATATACTTCTTTCCATCTAGCATTAATAGTCGAATCTATATTACTATTTTCAGATTGAATTTTAAAACCATTAATATCAATATTCTCACTATAAATGAATTCCCATTTATTATTTATGGATTGTTTTAAAATTTTTTCAAATATTTTTTTATTACTAGGATGTATAACTAATTTAGGTTTTTTTAAAAAAAAATCATCATTTTTAACAATTTTATTAACTTTTTTTAATAAACTTGATTCATTAATTGAAATTTTTTCTCCAATGATATAAGAACAAATTATTAAAGTGGTTTTTAACAAACGTGAAAATAATGTTTTTTCAAATAAAGTGATTGTAGATTCAAAATTAACACATAAATCTTTTAAATTTTTATTTAAAAGAACATATTTTTTTTCTTTTTCTATAAGATTTTTTTTTATATTTAAAAGATATGATTCATTTTTAAAAAAATTATCTTTAATTTGATTTGATTCTTTAAATTTATGATTTAATTTAGGTTTTTTTATAACATAAAAGTCTGATTCTTTTAAAGTACTTATGTTCCAAAAAACATTATAATTTTTTTTAGGATGATTTAAAGAAATTTCTTCTGGATACCACTTTTTCCAGTCTTTTTTAACGTCTAAATTAGACATAATATTTTCCTAAATTTTCTAATGAAAAAACACCATAATCTAAAATATTTTTAATCATCATTAAAATTAATTTTTGTTCGTTTTCTATAGAAATATTAGAAATATAAGATTTCTTTTCTAAATAAAATAATAACTTTGTTAATTTTGATTCAGTCATATTATTAAAAAATTTATTTTTTATAGTTTCACTACTGTTTTGAAGTGCAATATATAATTTTTCTTCTTCTAAATCATTCATTAAACATTTAATAACGTTATCATTAACATTAACTATATTTTCAAATAAAAAAATTTCCTTAATAAGTTTTTTAGATAAATTGTTATTAGAGACTTCAAGTTTTTTTAGCAAATCTTTTTGATTTTCTATTTTCATAGAACTTAAAATATTAGCAACAGTTTTTATACCTCCTTTATTTGAAAAGATTAACTTTTTATTTTTTATTAAATTATTAATAATATTTTTTAATTCAAGAAATTTATTTTCTTCTAAACCATTAAATTCAGAGATTTTTATTATAATTTCAGAACGTTTTTCTATATTTAAATAAGATAAAATTTTAGCTGCTTGATTTTTATCTAAATATATAAGTATTGTTGTAATAATTTGAGAATGTTCTTTTTTTAATAAATCAGCTAGTTTTTCTGGTTCCATAGAATTAAGAGATTCAATACACATTTTAATATTTCTTACTTCTAATGCATCATTGAATAAAATATTTCCCTTTTTGTCACCCAATGCTTTATTTAACATATGAGATATATATTCATCATTGTTATTATACACTAAATTATTATTTTTCATAAAAAGATCATAACATTCAGTCAATACATTATTTAATAATGTGTTAGATATCTGCTTAATATTAACCATAGAAGTAACTAATTCTTGAACTTCAAAAGGAGTTAAGTATTTCAATACCTCTGATGCTTGATCAGCTCCTATAGACATTAATAAAAGTGCACTTTTATTGGTACCATTTAAAGTCATTTTTTATCACTCATCCATTGACGAATAATCGACGCTATAACACGCGGATTCTGATTAGATATATTACAAATTTGATGAATTAAATTATCTGTATTTTCTATGTTCGAAGTACTCACAATTTTGGATTCAATATCATCAACTATTTCTTTTTCATGAATATTTGAATTTTTAGTTTCTTTTTTTACAATGTTTTTATCTAATATTTTATTTTTTAAAACATTTTTTATAAAAGAACAAATATATTTTTTTAAAAAATATAAAATAAATAATGCAGAAATACACCATGGAATTAAAATTGAATAAGTATTAAAAACATTAGATTGATTAAATTTATTAAATGGAATAAAAGTATTTTTATTTTGAGAAAAGGACTCATTAATTATATGTACACTATCACCTCTAATTTTAGAATAACCTATTGATTCACAAACTAAATTTTTGATATTTTTTATTTGTTTTTTACTCAATGGAACTGCTTTTCCATTTGTATCTTTAATCAAATTGATAACTACTGCAGCAGATAATCTTTTTACTTCTCCCATATTCATTTTTATATGTGATAAAGTATGATTTAATTCATAATTTATCGTATTGTCATGATTAATATTTGAATCAGAGATAATAAAACTATCCTTGAATGATTTATGATTGTCTATTATATTAGGTTGTTTGTTTTTTACATTATAATTACTATTATTTTTAGTTAAAGTATTACTGTTGTGATCGTTTTCTTTTTTACTTTTTATTTTATCATTAATAGCGGTTTGATATGAACGTATTGACTGATTTTTACGATTAGTATTAGGTTCATATTGCTCTCTTGTTTTCTCTTGTGAATTAAAATCAATTTGTGCAGTTACTTGAGCGTGTACATTTCCAAAACCAAATAATGGTTCTAGAATACTTTGAATTTTATTGGTATATCTTAATTCAATTTGTTCAGAATATTTTAATTTAGCATCATTTATTTGCTCTGACGTGAATGCAGAATTATTTAATAATTTACCAAATTCATCAACTATAGTTATATTATCTACAGATAAATCAGATACACTATTAGAAAGTAAATGTAATATAGCATTTGTTTGGCTTGAATTTAACTGAGTTCCAAGTTTTAAACTTAAAATTACTGAAGCTGATGGTTTTTTTTTATCTTGTAAAAATAAAGAATTTTTTGGCATTGCTATATGTATTCTCGCGCTTTTTACAATATTAATTCTTTCTATAGTGCGTGCCAATTCACCTTCTAAAGCACGTTGATAATTCACTTGCTCATTAAACTGACTAAGTCCAAATTTTTCTTTGTCTAAAATTTCAAAACCTATTCCACTACTAGGCAATTTTTTTTCTGATAAATATAAACGTAGATCATAAATTTTGTTTTTCGGTACTAATAATTTCCCAGAATCTTCAGAAAACTGATAAGGAATTTTCATTTGATTTAAATAATCAATAATAAATGCTCCATCTTCGGTAGATAAATTGTTATATAAAACTTGATAATCAGAAGATTTTCTCCATACAGAAATTGAAATTGTAGTAATTACTGCCAATACTAATAAAATTATTAAAATACGTGCATTTTTAAAAAAATAAGGTAGAAAATTACTAAATTTTTTTTTCTCTTCTGAATTTGATTCTTCTATAGTACTAAAATTCATGACATATTCCTGATCTAGTAGATAATCTTAACTATAATTGAACAACAATTAAATTTCACTTGAAATAAAAATATTTCCTGATAAATTTACCTATAACATAAAATGTTCATGTTTATAAAAGATATGATATTATTAAAAAATTCTTAGTAAAAAATTTAGAGGAAAATATGTTTATTGATAACATTCATAATCAAAATATTTATACCAAGATTAATTTTTTAGATGAAAATACAAAAAATATTAAAGAATCTAATAACTTTATTCAATTTTTTCAAAAAGCATTAGGAGAAGTCAGTAGTATTCAAAATAATGCAAAAAAAAATATTGAAAAATTTGAATTAAATCCATCTTCTATGTCTTTAAATGACGTAATGATAAATTTACAAAAATCTTCTATTTCTATAGAATTAGCTATTCAAATTAGAAATAAAGTTATGTCAGCTTACAAAGAAATAATGAGTCAACAAATCTAACTTAAAATGCTGTGCTGAATCATATTTCGCACAGCATTTTAAGTAAAATTTAAAAAAATCTTAAATTTATTTAATTAAAAATTAATTAATTTTTCTGGAGCTAAGCGGAATCGAACCGCTGACATTTTGCATGCCATGCAAATGCTCTACCTTCTGAGCTATAGCCCCAAAATTATTACAATATAAAAACACATGAATTCTGTCAATTTATTTTTCTGTAAAATGCTTTTTATATTAAAAACTAATGAATTTAAATGAATTTAATAAAGTGCAAAAATATTTAAACTAAAATTTCATATTATTTTTTTGCTTGTATAAAAAAAATTGCTTTTTTTATTCTTAATAAAGTTTTTTCTTTTCCAAGTAATAATATTATAGAATGTATATTTGGTGAATGTACATTTCCAGTTAATACCACTCGTAATAATACATTTATTTCTCTTATTTCGAGATTTAATACTATAGATTGATTATTAAAAAATTCAGACAATATTTTAATTGTCCAAGAAGATAATTCATTTAATTGAGTATAAATATTTTTTAAAATATATAAATTTTTTGAAATTAAATATTTATTAACTTCTTTAATATTAAAAAGTTCAAATTCTTCATAAAAAAATCTAAAGGAACATGCAATTTCTTTTAAAGTATGATAACGATTTTTATATAGTTTTAATAAACATTTTAAATTAGGACCATTTGCTATATTAATATTTTCATTTTTCATATAATCTTGTAACAAATTGGTAATATAACTCGATGGTAAAGTATTAATATAATATTTATTTAACCATAAAAGTTTTTTCATACTAAAAGCGCTAGAAGATTTACTGATAGTATCTAAGTTAAACAATTTTTTTAATTCTGAAATGTTAAAAATTTCTTGATCACCATGGGACCAACCTAGTCTTATGATATAATTAATTAACGCTTCTGGTAAAAAACCTTTTTTATAGTATTCAATAATATTTTCAGAATTATTCCTTTTAGAAAATTTTTTTTTATTTTCATCAAGTATCATAGAAACGTGAGCATAAATAGGTATTTCTGCTTTTAAAGATTTTAAAATATTAATTTGACGAGGTGTATTATTGATATGATCTTCACCACGAATAACGTGTGTAATATTCATATCCAAATCATCTATTACAACACAAAAATTATATGTTGGAATTCCATTCGAACGTTGAATCACAAGATCATCTAATTCAAAATTGTTAAAAGTGATTTTTCCTCGAATCTTATCTTCAAATGATACCTTTCCAAAAGTAGGGTTTTTAAATCGGATTACATATTTTTTATTAGAACTATATTTTTTTTTTAAATTTCTACAAAATCTATTATAACGCGGTTTTTTACCTTCAGAAAGCTGTTTAAGACGTTCTTCTTCTATTTCTTTTGCAGAACAAAAACATTTATATGCATTTCCTGTTTGTAACATTATTTCAATTACTTCTTTATATCTTTCTAATCTTTGACTCTGAAAATAAGGACCCTCATCCCAATTTAATCCTAACCATTTTAGTCCTTGTAAAATAGATTTTACTGATAATTCTTGAGACCTTTCAACATCAGTGTCTTCTATACGAAGTACAAATTTTCCATTATAACGACGTGCAAATAACCAAGAATATAATGCTGTACGAATACTACCAATATGCAAATCTCCAGTAGGACTAGGAGCAAAACGAGTTTTTACTTTCATATATTCCTTAAAATATTTTAAAAATTTGTATGAAAAGTTTAAAATAAATTTTATATAATAAAAAACAGATAATTATTGATCAAAATGATTAAAATATAAAAAATAAATAATTTTTCAAAAAAAGATTGACTAAGATTTTTTTGATCTATAAAATGAAATAGATACATGAATAAAAGGGTGATTAGCTCAGTTGGTAGAGCTCCTCCTTTACACGGAGGAAGTCGGCGGTTCGAGTCCGTCATCACCCAAAAAATATTTGGGGTCGTTAGCTCAGTTGGTAGAGCAGTTGACTTTTAATCAATTGGTCGCAGGTTCAAATCCTGCACGACCCAAATAAAAACATTTTAATTTATATTATTAATTAAAAAATTAAATTCTTTTTCATCAATCATTTTTATATTTAATTTATTTGCTTCAAAAAACTTATTACCAAATTTTTCTCCAAATATTAATAATTCTGTTTTTTTAGAAACTTTACTACTAACGCGAGCGCCTAATTTAATTAAGACTTCTTTTAATTGATTCCTAGAGTATTTTTGAAATATACCTGTTATAACAACATTTTTATTAGAAATACTATTTAAATAATATGAGACTTGATTATATTTTTTAATATTTAATATTTGTGTTAATTTTTCTACTAATTGTCTATTTTCAAGAATATTAAAATAAGTAAATATGTTATTAGCAACTACTTTTCCTATACCATCTATTGATTCTAATTCTTTTGTAGAAGCATTTATTAAATTGTTTACAGTATTAAAATAATTAGACAATTTTTCTGCTATAACTTCACCAACAGAAAGAATGCCTAGAGCATAAATAAAACGATGCATAGTAGTTTTTTTAGATTCATAAATAGTTTTAATAATTTTAATACTTTTTTTTTCTCTTATATTTTCTATGTTCTTAAAATGATCTTGTGTTAAATAGAAAAAATCTACTAAATTTGAAACGATTTTTTTTTGAATTAGTTCATTAATAATTTCAGGTCCTAATCCAGTAGCATTTAATGCATTTTTTGAAAAAAAATGACAAAATATTTTTTTTTTCTGAGCATTACATCTTAGTCCAGAAGGACAACGTATTATTTTATCTTTTCGATTTTTTAATAATTCTGAATTGCAAATTGGACAACAAACTGGAAAAATTATTTTCTTTGCATTCTGTAAACGTTTATTGTTAATCACATTTATAATTTTCGGTATCACGTCTCCAGAACGTTGTATAGTAATGTAATCATTAAAATGTAAATTTAATCTATCAATTTCATTTTTGTTATACAAAGAAGCTTTTTTAATCATTACTCCTGAAATATAAACAGGATTAAAATAAGCTACTGGGGTAATAATTCCTGTCCTTCCTACTTCAAATTTTATATCATTTAACTTTGTTATTTCTTCTTTAGTAAAATACTTAAAAGCAATAGCCCATTTTGGTGATTTATTATTAGATCCTAACTTTTTTTGAAAATACAGTGAATTAACTTTAATTACAATACCATCTATATCAAAATCAAATAATAAACGTTTTTTTTCAAATTTCTTATAAAATTTTAATATTTCTGAATAATTAGAAAAAATTGATATTTCTGCATTAATAGGTATGCCCCAATTTTTACATTGAATAAGTACATCATAATGAGTTTTAAAAATTTTTGTTTTTTCAAAAAAATGAAATCCATGACAAACAAATTGTAATTTTCTTTTAGCAGTAATTTTTGAATCAATTTGTCGTAATGATCCAGCAGCTGCATTTCTAGGATTAGAAAAATATTTTTTTTTCCCTTGAAAAGATTGAAAATTTAAATTTGAAAAATCAGATTTTAACATAAAAATCTCACCTCGTATTTCTAATCTTTTTGGTATATTAGATCCTTTTAATTTTGTTGGAATAGATTTAATTGTTTTTACATTACTTGTAATATTTTCTCCAAAATAACCGTCGCCTCTAGTAGCAGCTCGAATTAAAATACCTTCTTCATAAATTAAACTAACTGCTATTCCATCAATTTTTAATTCGCAACAAAATTCTATTATAGCATTAGTAATAAAAAACTTTTTAATTCTATTTTCAAATTTTAAATATCCATGTAAATCAAATGTATTTTCTAAAGAAAGCATAGGAAAAAAATGTGTTACTTTTTTAAACCTATCAAGTAAATTTGCGCCTATTTTTTGAGTAGGAGAATCAGGAGTAATAAATTCTTTATATTTTGATTCTAAATTATACAATTGATTTAATAAATAATCATATTCAGTATCAGAAACAATTGGATTATCTAAAGTATGATAAAAGTAATTATATTTAGAAATTTTTTTTCGTAGTTCGTTAATTTGATATTTAATTTTTTTCATAAATGTTAAATAAAAGATTAATATAAAAAATAAAAATTTTATTAAAAAGTTTAATCAAAAATATTAATATTTTTTATTATATAATTAAGGAGATATAAAAAATATTTTATTTTGAGAAAATAATAGATTATAAAAAAATAAAAGTTTTATTATATTAATGGGTTAAAAGAATATTATTTTATACACTAAATATATATAAAAGATAAAATAAAAATTAAATATTTAAATTAAAATATAATGTTTATTGATGGCTATAAAAAAATACAAAAAAATAGAAAATCAAATTTTATTAATTAATAAAAATAGATTTTTCTAATAATCATTTAACAAAGTATAATAAAAAAAATATAAAATTAACAAATTTTATAAAATAAAAATTTTTAATAACAAATAATATTTATATTACAACTATTAATTTTAAAAATGGAACAAAATGAATAAAATATATAAAGATAATTCATTAACTATTGGAAATACACCGATTGTTCGTTTAAATAGAATAGGAAATGGAAATATTTTAGCAAAAATAGAATCCAGAAATCCAAGTTTTAGTGTTAAATGCAGAATCGGTGCTAATATGATATGGAATGCAGAAAAAAACGGAAATTTAAATAAAAAAATTAAATTAATTGAAGCAACAAGTGGAAATACAGGAATAGCTTTAGCATATGTTGCAGCTGCTAGAAATTATGAATTAGTTCTTACAATGCCTGAATCGATGTCTACTGAAAGAAAAAAATTATTAAAATATTTAGGTGCAAAATTAATTTTAACAGATGCTAAAAAAGGGATGAAAGGAGCTATTTCTAAAGCAAATGAAATTATATCTTTAAATAAAAAAGATTATTTTCTATTAAAACAATTTGAGAATCCTGCTAATCCAGAAATACACGAAAAAACTACTGGACCAGAAATTTGGAATGATACAAATGGAGATATAGATATATTAGTTGCAGGAGTTGGAACAGGAGGAACAATTACAGGAATCACAAAATATATAAAAAAAATCAGAGGAAAAAAAGACTTTATTAGCATTGCTGTAGAACCTTTAGAATCACCTGTAATTACTCAATTTTTATCAGGTAAAAAAATAGAGCCTGGATTACATAAAATACAAGGTATCGGAGCTGGATTTATTCCTAAAAATTTAGATTTAAATTTGATTGATAAAGTTATTACAATATCAAGTGAAGAATCAATATTACATGCTCAAAACATAATGAAAAAAGAAGGAATACTGGCTGGCATTTCTTCAGGTGCTGCTATTGCAGCAGCTTTAAAAATACAGAATCAAAAAAAATTTATGAATAAAAAAATAGTAGTTATACTTCCTTCTTCTGGAGAACGTTATCTAAGTACAGAATTATTTTCTAAATCATTTCAAAGTAGAAATAAATATTAAAAAATACAACTTCTTTAATAAAAAACAATAAAAATTTTATTATAGAAGTTGTATTTTAATATTTAAAATAGAAAATATTCTCTGAAATTTCGAATTAATAAGGAAAAAAAAATGTTTCAAAATAAAATAAAAATCACTGCATTGCATGGTTTACACACTCGACCTGCAGCTGAATTTGTAAAAGAAGCGAAAAAGTTTATTTCTGATATTAACATAATTTATAATGGAAAATCTGTTAATGCAAAAAGTTTATTTAAAATTCAAACACTTGGTTTAGTACACGGAAGTTTAATTACATTATCTGCAGAAGGACAAGACGAAAAAAAAGCAATTGAATATTTATCTAAAATAATGACAGAATTAGAATAAATCATAATTAAAAAATAATTTATGAATTTTTATAAAACACCGGAGGTTTAATCCTACTTCCGGATTTCTTTTATAAAAAAAATATATTCGCCTGACATTCAATGTTCTCCTATCTACAACAAATATAAAATTTATAGTTAAAGGTAATGTTATGATTTCAGGCATTTTGGCATCACCGGGTATCGCATTTGGTCATGCTCTTTTATTAAAAAATGAAGATATTGTTATTAACCGTAAAACAATTTCTGTTCAAAATATTAAAACAGAAATCAATAAATTTTTTAACGGAAGAAAAAAATCAATTAATCAATTAACAGAAATCAAATTAATTACAGGGAAAAAATTTGGTACAAAACAAGAAGGCATTTTTGAAGGTCATATTATGCTTCTTGAAGATGAAGAATTAGAAAAAGAAATAATAGACTTAATTCAAGAAAAAAAAATATCCGCAGCAGAAGCAACTGAATATGTTATTGAAGAACAAGCTAAATCATTAGAAAAAATAAAAGATGAATATTTAAAAAACAGAGCAATTGATGTAAGAGATATTGGATTACGTTTATTAAAAAATATACTTAATATTAATATTGTTGATTTAAACAATATAAAAAATCAAGTAATTTTAATTTCAAAAGATCTCACTCCTTCAGAAACTGCGCAAATTAATTTAAAATATATCTTAGGATTCATTACAGATTTAGGTGGTCCAACATCGCATACTTCAATTATGGCAAGATCACTGGAAATACCTGCAATTGTAGGTACTGGTAATATTACAAACACAGTAAAAAACAACGATTATGTTATTTTAGACTCAATCAATAATCAAATTTTTATTAATCCTTCTATTGAATTAATAAATAAAAAAAAAGAAGTAGAAAAAAAATATTTTCTTAAAAAAAATAGTTTTATAAAACTAAAAAACTTACCAGCAACTACAATTGATGGACATAACATTAAAATTGGTTCTAATATTGGCAACATTCAAGATGTTGAATCAGCAAAAAAAAATGGAGCTGAATGTATTGGTCTTTATCGAACAGAATTCTTATTTATGGGACGAAATACATTGCCGACAGAACAAGAACAATTTCAAGCATATAAAGAAATTGCAGAAACTATGGGAAATAAATCAGTTATTATCAGAACTATGGATATTGGAGGTGATAAAGATCTTCCGTATATGAACTTACCAAAAGAAGAAAATCCATTTCTTGGATGGAGAGCTATACGTATTTCAATGGATAGAAAAGAAATCTTACACACTCAATTAAAAGCTATACTAAGAGCTTCTGATTTTGGTAAAATATATATTTTATTTCCTATGATCATATCAGTAGAGGAAATTCGAATATTAAAAATAGAAATTAATAAACTAAAACAGCAATTAAGTAAGAATAATATAAAGTTTGATGAAAATATTAAAATTGGAATTATGATAGAAACTCCTGCATCAGCCATAATAGCAGAACATTTAATCAAAGAAGTAGATTTTTTTAGTATTGGAACTAATGATTTAACACAATACACTTTGGCTGTTGATCGAGGTAATGATTTAATTTCACATTTGTATAATCCAATTAGTCCAGCTATATTAAAATTAATTAAAAATGTAATTGATGTTTCTCATAAAAATAAAAAATGGACTGGTATGTGTGGAGAATTAGCAGGAGACGAACGTATTACTGCTCTTTTATTAGGTATGGGTTTAGATGAGTTTAGTATGAGTTCAACAAGTATTCCTAAAATCAAAGAAAAAATTCGAAAAACTTCTTTCTCAAAGGCTCAAAATTTAGCTAAAAAAATATTAGATTTACCTACGACAAAAGAAATATTTAATTTATTAAATAAATTTAATTAAGGAGTCATTTAATTTTTTAAAATAAGAAATAATAATAGAAGTGCTTAGGAGAATAAAATGGGTTTCTTATCAGATTTTTTTAATGTCAAAAAATCTCATTTTTCAAACAAAATAGAAATTTTTGCACCTGTATCAGGCGAAATAATAAATATTGAAGATGTGCCAGATGTTGTTTTTTCTAAAAAAATTGTAGGTGATGGAATTGCAATTAAACCATCAGGCAATAAAATAATATCACCAGTAAATGGAACTATTAGTAAAATACTCAATAGTAAACATGCTTTTTCAATTTTTTCAGAAGATGGTGTGGAATTATTCGTACATTTTGGTATTGATACAATACAATTAAAAGGAGAAGGTTTTAAACAAATAGCTAAAGATGATCAAAAAGTAAAAATAGGAGATACTATTATCTTATTCGATTTAAATATATTAGAAAAAAAAGCACGTTCTATTTTGACACCTGTAGTAATATCTAATATGGAAAAATTTAAAAAAATAGAAAAATCATCAGGTTCTATTATTGCCGGTGAAACAATAATTATGTCTTTATATAATTAATTCCTAGAAAAATAAAAACGGTGCTATTATTTAGTGCCGTTTTACTTAAAGAGATAAAATAAATGTTTTATATCTATAAAATAATTATTTCTATAGTAATTGGAATCATAGAAGGAATAACAGAATTCTTTCCTATTTCATCAACCGGACATATAGTCGTTATTAGTCACTGGTTAGGTATATCAAACAAAAATATAGATATATTAAAAATATTTGTTCAATTTGGATCATCAATAGCAATATTCATATTTTTTTTTAAAGAAATAATAAATTTAATAAATTTTAAAAAGAAAAAAAGAAATAAAAATATACATATTTTAATATCTCTGATACCTACGGTATCTTTAGGTTTTATATTTTATGATAGTATCAAATTATTATTTAATCCTAAGAATATAATGTATGCATTAATTTTCGGAGGTATTTTCCTTATTATTAGCGAAATTTTCAAACCTAAAAAATCAACAATAAATTCTATTAATGACATAAATATATTACAATCACTAATTATTGGATGCTTTGAATCGTTGTGTTTATACCCAGGTTTCTCAAGATCAGGTGCTACAATAGGAACTGCAATATTATTGGGTATCAAACGTTCTGTCGCAATAGACTTCTCTTTTATTATTTCGATACCTTTAACAATAGGAGCATCTTTTTTAGATTTACTTAAAAATATAAATCAAATTAATATTCACCATATACCTTATTACCTAAGTGGATTTTTTATATCTTTAATAATTTCTTTATTTTCAATAAAAAAATTAATTCAAATACTTAATAAAATTCCATTAAATATTTTTGGATTGTACCGTTTTATACTAGCTGGTTTAATTTATTTTATAAACTAATGAATAATACTTACCTAATTTATTAAAAATAATTTTAAAATTTATTTATTCTCCATAAATTTAATTTTTTAACTCTTAATCGATTTAACTCATTTTTTATTTCTTTTCCTTTAAAACCTTTTTGTAAAATTAATTTGATAGATATATTTTTTGTAATATGAAAAGATGTTTCAAGAAAAAAACCAGGTGTATTATCAATATTTAAGATATTATTTCCTTGATTATTTAAAAAATTAAAATTGCTTAAAAATGAAAATTTTTTAACACGTTCTGGTTTTCTCCAAGCATCTATTTTACAAAAAAAATTGATAATATCTTCAGAAGATTGATATTGTATTAAATTTAGAAATTTATAAAAACCAACACTCAATATAGCTATTTCTTTAACATATATAGGAATATTAAAACGATTACAAAAATTTTTAACAATAGATGCAGAAATTTCATCATAAAACTTTTTTCCGGACATATAATTAACATGCAAAGAAAAAAATTGAAATAAAAAAGAAAAACGTATAGAAATGTCTTCAGTTAACATGGATATCTTAGACAAACCAATTGATAAAAAAAAATTATTTAATTTATTTAATACGTTAGGAAAAAGTAGTTCTTTTTGATATAAAAAATGTATTTCTGGAAATATTAAATGAAGTGCTTTACAGTCATATAAAACTTGAAAATAAACATGTGGATTTCTAGTTTTAAATGCTTTTTCAGTTTCAATCCAAATTCTATTTATAGTTAAATATAATAGTTCTTTACTTTTCACTATTTTCCGCATTAAAAGAATAGTTTCATTTGCAATACGAAATCCTAAATGCATTAATTGAGCAGCAAACCTAGCTGTTCTTAAAACACGTAATGGATCTTCGATAAACGCATCAGAAATATGACGTAATAGACAATTTTCTAAATCTTTCTTACCTTGATATGGATCAATATAATTTCCAAATTCATCTTGAGCAATAGCATTAATTGTTAAGTCACGTCTAATTAAATCTTCTTCTAAAGTTATATTAGAACTAAAATTAGTATAAAAACCACTATAACCTTTTCCTAATTTTCTTTCTTTTCTTGCCAAAGCATATTCTTCATGTGTTTCTGGATGCAAAAAAACTGGAAAATCTTTACCAACTTGTTGAAAATTTTTCTTTAATAATTCTTTTTTAGTAGCACCTACTACCACCCAATCTCTATCTTTAATTGGTAATTTTAATAATTGATCACGAACTGCGCCGCCAACTAAATAAATTTTCATAAAAAATTTTCTCATACTTAAAAAAATGAAATTTTATTTTAAATAAAAATACAAAATACTTAAATATTTAAAAATTATTTGTAATAATTAGGTATTATTATCATTTTAAAAATAAAATTAATATATTAAAAAATAATAATTATTTTAACCATATCTTAAAGAGGTTCACAATGAAAAAAAAAAATATTGATTTTAACAATGCAATTGTTCTTGTAGTTGGAGATTTAATACTAGATTGTTACTGGTACAGTAAAAATTATTATATGCTATCAGAACAATCAATACCTGTCGCATCAATTAAAAAAATTAAAAATCAACCAGGTGGTGCAGGTAATGTAGCTAAAAATATTGCTGAAATAGGTGGAAAATGTAAAATAATTAGTATAATTGGTGATGATAATGAAGGTGAAATATTAAAAAAATTACTTAAACATGAAAAAATCTCTTCTGATTTAATTAATATTAAAAATACTAAAACAATTACGAAAATTAGAATCATATCAAACAAAAAACAATTAATGCGATTAGATTTTGAAGAAAAATATAGTTTAAATAATTTCAATTTATTATATAAAAAAATTATTAATTCATTAAAAAGTTATAAAATTTTAGTATTATCAGATTATGCAAAAGGAACACTATGTCATATTAAAAAAATTATTAGATTAGCCAATGAAATGTCTATTATTACACTTATAGACCCAAAAGGCATAGATTTCGAAAAATATTCTGGAGCTACTTTATTAACACCTAATCTTTCTGAATTTGAAAAGATAGTTGGACAATGTCATGAAGAAAAAGAAATATTAAAAAAAGGAATACAATTAATATCTCAACTAAACTTATCAGCATTATTAGTCACTCGATCTAAAAATGGCATGACATTATTTCAAAATAAAAAAAAACCAATACATTTTCCGGCAATATCTAAAATAGCATCAGATGTAACAGGTGCAGGTGATACAGTCATTTCTATTATAGCAGCGGCTTTATCTAACGGATATTCTTTAGAAGAATCGTGTTTTTATGCAAACATTGGAGCAAGTATAGTAATAAAAAAAATAGGCACTGAAACTTTAAATATAAATGAACTAAATACAATTTTAAATATATAAAGAAATATTTAAAAAAATATTCATATTATTTATTAAATAAATTAAAATAAATTTTATATGTAATATTTAAATATAAATAATATTAGCTATATATTTTAAGATTGCTCTTAATTTTTACTCGAGATATAATATATAAAAATATTTTTTTTATATGTAAAATTTTTATTTAATCTAAACTAATTAAGGTTTTCAAAATGAATCAAATACTACTTTATGAATTTGGAAACCCTATAGAACGTGTAGAAAAAGGAATAGCAGCTTTAAAATCTGGACAAGGTGTTATTATAATAGATGACGAAAACAGAGAAAATGAAGGAGATCTTGTTTTCTCCTGTGAACAAATGACAGTAGAACAAATGGCTTTAACAATTCGTTACGGAAGTGGTATCGTATGTCTATGTATAACAGAGGATCAACGAAAAAAATTAAATTTACCAATGATGGTAAAAAATAATACAAGTAGGTATCAAACAGCTTTTACAGTCACAATAGAAGCATCTAAAGGTGTTTCTACTGGTGTATCAGCTCAAGATAGATTAACAACTATTAAGACAGCTATAGCGGATAATGTCAAACCTAACGATCTAAATCGACCAGGTCATGTTTTTCCTTTAATAGGAAACATAGACGGAATTTTAGCTAGATCTGGTCATACAGAAGCAGCTATTGAAATAGTATCTCTTGCAGGATTTAAACCAGCAGGAGTAATTTGTGAATTAACCAATGAAGATGGTTCAATGTCTCGTATACCCGAAATTGTTAGATTTTCAAAAGAAAAAAATATAACTGTTTTAACTATAAGAGATTTAATTCAATATATTTTGAAATAAAAAATAAAATATATAAAATTTTTTATCTTTTACACACATCTTCTAAGGACCATTTTGGTTTTATTAAAATTTCCAATGAAGAAATATATGATTTTTTATAATATAATGATCCTAAATAAGCAATCATCGCACCATTATCTGTACAAAAATGTGATGAAGCATAAAATACGTCGCCATTAAAAATTTTTTTCATCATTATTGACGCATTCTTACGTAATAATTTATTTGCACTTACACCACCAGCTATAACTAAATTATTCCATCCTTTTTGAAATAGAGCTTTTTTAGTTTTAATTAATAATATATCAACTACTGCATCTTCAAAAGCTTTTGCAATATTTGCCTTTTGTTGAATATCTAAAACATTATTTTTAATAATGTTAGAAGTGAAAGTTTTTAAACCTGAAAAACTAAAATTTAAATTAGGATGATTTTTCATAGGGCGAGGAAAATACAAATTACTTTCTACACCTTTCATTGCTAATTTAGATAATTCTCTACCATTTGGATATTTTAATCCTAATAATTTCGATATTTTATCAAATGCTTCACCTGCAGCATCATCTAATGAATTTCCAAGAATTTCGTATTTTCCTAATTTATAAGCTGCAATAATTTGAGTATGCTTGCCAGATACTAGCAATCCAATAAATGGAAATTTCATTGACTTATTCTCAATCATTGGTGATAATAAATGTGCCTCCATATGATTTATAGGTAATACAGGAACATCTAAAGAAAAACCTAAAGAACATGCTAATGTAGAACCGACTAATAAAGAACCAACTAAACCAGGACCTGCGGTATATGCAATAAGATCAATTTCTTTTTTTATATTTATTTTTTTTAGAATTTTATTTATTAAAAAAATAATTTTTTTTGCATGTTCTCGTGATGCTAATTCAGGAACAATTCCTCCGTAACGAACGTGTATTTTTTTTTGATTATATAATTCGTTTATCAATAAACCTTGCATACTATCATAAATAGCAACTCCAGTATCATCACATGATGTTTCAATACCTAATACTTTCATTTGAACACCTACTTACTACTCAAAGTTAAATAATATAATTATAATTATTTTTTAAAAAATAATTAAATTTAAAAATGATACTTTACAAAGTAACTTTTTTACAAAATAATCTTAATTTAAGATAAAATCTATTTTATATAATTAGATAAACTATTGAAAAAATAATATATCTAAATTATATATTCACAATATATAACATAATTAAACAATTGAGGTAAATATTTAATGCCAATAATAAAAGTACGTGAAAATGAACCATTTGATGTTGCATTGCGTCGTTTTAAAAGATCTTGCGAAAAAGCTGGTATTTTAGCAGAAATACGAAGAAGGGAATTTTACGAAAAACCAACAACAGAACGAAAACGTGCAAAGGCATCTGCTATAAAACGTTTAGCAAAAAAACTAACACGAGAAAATGCAAAACGAATACGAATGTATTAAAATGTGTTAAACATATAAAAAACTAAAAACCGTTCTGTTACAAGAACGGCATTATATCAATAAAAAAATATATGTCTGGGAAAATACCTAAATATTTTATTAACGATTTATTATTTCGAACTAATATTGTTGATCTTATTAATACAAGAATAAAATTAAAAAAAAACGGTAAAAATTATCAAACTAATTGCCCTTTTCATGATGATAAAACACCATCATTTACAGTTAGCTATGAAAAACAATTTTATTATTGTTTTGGATGTAATATACATGGAAATGCAATTGATTTTTTAATAAACTATGAAAATTTAACTTTTGTGGAAAGTATTGAAGAACTTTCTCTAATACATGGACTTTCAATACCTTTCAAAAAAAATACAATATCTGAAAAAAATAATTATTTTAAAAAACAAAAATTATATTTTTTAACAGATCAAATGTCTAAATTATATCAAAAAAATATAATATCAACTAATTCCGCACTTGAATATTTAAATAACAGAGGAATTAGTAGAGATATGATGCAACTTTTTTATATTGGATTTTCAAATTTTGATTGGGAGGGATTCTCTAAAAAATTAAATATAAAAAAAGAACTTGAAAAAGAATTATTGATTTATAAAATTATTTATATTAACAAATATAACAAAATTTATGATCCATTTCAAGGTAGAATAATATTTCCTATACATGATAAACATGGAAGAATTGTTGGATTTGGTGGTAGAAATATAAATAATACTTTTCCAAAATATATAAATTCTACTGAAACAAGTATTTTTTTTAAAAGTAAACAAATTTATGGATTATATCAAGTAAAACAACAAAACTTACATCCAAAATATTTATTAGTAGTAGAAGGATATATTGATGTTATTATGCTAACACAAAATAAAATTGATTATGTAGTTTCATCTTTAGGCACATCAATTACAAAAGAACATGTAGAAATACTTTTCCAAAATACTGATACAGTTATATATTGTTATGATGGTGATAACGCAGGTAAAAATGCTGCTTGGAGAACTTTAAAAATTACATTACCATATATTTCGGATAAAAAAACTGTAAAATTTATTATATTACCTGATAATGAAGATCCAGATACTATCATCAAAAAAGAAGGAGCTAAAAAATTTCAATTACGTATTAAAAATGCTCTTGCAATGTCTAAATTTTTTTTTAAAAATATTTTAAAAGGAGTAGATTTATCGTCTAATGAGGATAAATTTTACTTAAGTGCACGTGCTTTACCTTTAATAAACTGTATATCTAGTGATACAATACGAATTTATTTAAGACAAATATTAGCAAGAACAATAGGCATTGTAGATGATTATCAATTCGAAAAATTTTTATATCAAAATAAAGAAAAAAATAAAAATATAAAATATAAAAACAAACAAACTACAATGCGAATTCTTATAAGTTTACTTATTCAAAATCCGAATTTATCAAATTTAGTAACTTCAATAAAGAAATTTAAAAACTCTAAAATTAAAGGAATTACTATTTTTTTAGAAATTTTAAAAACATGTTCAGAAAATCCACATTTTAATACTGGTCAATTATTAGAATTTTATAGAAACAGCAAAATAATTAATATTTTAAAAACTCTATCTACATTAGATCACATGATAATTGAAGAAAAAACTCAAAATATGTTTTTAGATTTGTTAAACAATATATATAGGAAAGATCTTGAAAAAAGACAAGAATATCTTATTTCTAAAGAAAAAATTAATGGACTTACAATAAATGAAAAAAAAGAAATTTGGTCTATTAACAAAAGGTTAAAAAATATTTCATAATATTTTATATTATTCATGAACATTATCTTATAGTACATCTTAAAACTAAAAAAATTCTATTCATTCATTTTTGACTAAAAAGTCAATTAATATTTATTATATCAACAAAATTTGGATATTTTCTTATGGAGCAAAACCCAAAGTCACAACTTAAGCTGCTTGTTACACATGGTAAGGAGCAAGGGTATTTAACCTATGCCGAAGTTAATGATCATCTTCCAGAAGACATTATTGATTCCGAACAAATCGATGACATTATTCAGATGATTAATGATATGGGAATTCAAGTCGTTGAAGAAGCACCTGATGCAGATGATTTGATTTTAAATGAAATAAATACAGATACAGATGAAGATGCAGTAGAAGAAGCTGCACAAGTTTTATCAAGTGTTGAATCTGAATTAGGAAGAACAACTGATCCTGTTCGTATGTATATGCGGGAGATGGGAACTGTTGAACTACTCACAAGAGAAGGTGAAATCGATATAGCAAAAAGAATCGAGGAGGGAATTAATCAAGTTCAATCTTCAGTATCAGAATATCCTGAAGCTATTACTTATCTTTTAGAACAATATGATAAAATTAAAACTGGTCAAATAAGATTATCTGACATAGTAACAGGATTTGTTGATCCTAATATAGAAGAAGTTTTACCTATTAACAATATTCATATCGGATCTGAAATTTTAGATGAAATTTCTACTAACGCAGTACTTGATCAAGATGAGGAGAGTGAAGATGAAGATAATCAAGAAGATGATGAAGAAAATAGCATTGATCCAGAATTAGCAAACGAAAAATTTTCTGCTTTACGTGCGCAATATACTAACACAAGTAATACAATTAAAATTAAAAATAGAAATCATAAAGATTCAATATTAGAAATTTATAATCTTTCAGAGATTTTTAAACAATTTAGATTAGTTCCAAAACAATTTGATCATTTAGTTAATAATATGCGTTATATGATGGAGCGAGTTAGAAAACAAGAAAGAATTATAATGCAATTATGTGTCGAAGAATGTCAAATGCCTAAAAAAAATTTTATAAAAATTTTTTCTGGGAATGAAACAGATATAGATTGGTTTATAAAAGAAAAAAATTTAAATCAGCCTTGGTCTAAAAAATTAAAAGAAATTGAAGAAAAAATTTTTATAAGTATAAAAAAATTAATTAAAATCGAAAAAGAAACAGGTTTAACAATTGAAGAAGTAAAAGATATTAATAAAAGAATGTCTATTGGTGAGGCAAAAGCTAAAAGAGCAAAAAAAGAAATGGTTGAAGCAAATTTACGACTAGTTATTTCTATTGCTAAAAAATATACTAATAGAGGATTACAATTTTTAGATTTAATTCAAGAAGGTAATATTGGCTTGATGAAAGCAGTTGATAAATTTGAATATCGCAGAGGATATAAATTTTCAACTTATGCAACTTGGTGGATCAGACAAGCAATTACTCGATCTATTGCAGATCAGGCACGAACAATTCGAATTCCTGTTCATATGATAGAAACTATTAACAAATTAAATCGTATTTCTAGACAAATACTTCAAGAAACAGGTCGTGAACCCACACCTGAAGAACTTTCTGAAAAAATGTTAATTCCTGAAGATAAAATTAGAAAGGTTTTAAAAATAGCTAAAGAACCTATATCTATGGAAACTCCTATAGGTGATGATGATGATTCTCATTTAGGTGATTTTATAGAAGATACCACATTAGAACTTCCACTTGATTCAGCTACATCAGAAAGTTTAAGATCAGCAACACATGACGTTTTATCAGGTCTAACTGCTCGTGAAGCTAAGGTACTTCGCATGCGTTTTGGTATTGATATGAATACTGATCATACTTTAGAGGAAGTAGGAAAACAATTTGACGTTACTCGTGAAAGAATAAGACAGATAGAAGCAAAAGCCTTAAGAAAACTACGTCATCCAAGTAGATCAGAAGTATTGCGTAGTTTTTTAGATGATTAATGTTATATATTACAATCAAATAGTCAAAAAATAAAACTTCTGTAATAAATAATAATAACATATAAATTATGTTTTTAATAAAAAGCAGGAGTTTTAATTTAAATTATATTTAAATACCATCTCCGTATTGAAATTGTTCTGTATAATCTAAAATATTATTTTGATTTTCTGAATAAAAAGAAGTTGTATTATCAAACTTTTTTACAATTCTGGCCGGAACTCCAGCAACTGTAACATTTGATGGAAAATTTTTTAAAACTACTGAGCCAGCACCTATTTTTGTTTTAGAACCAATTTCAATATTACCTAATATTTTAGCTCCTGCACCTATACTAACTTTGTTTCTAATTATTGGATGCCTATTTTTACTATTATTTTTACCTGTACCCCCTAAAGTCACAGAATGTAGAATTGAAACATCATCTTCTATAATAACTCTTTCTCCAATAACAATACCAGTTGCATGATCAAGCATAATACCAGAACCAATAGATGCTGCAGGATGAATATCAACTGCAAATATAGTAGAAATTCTGCTATGTAAATATGTTGATAAAGAATATTTTTTTTTATTCCAAAGATAATGACTAATTCTATAAGATTGTAGTGCATGAAATCCTTTAAAATACAAAAAAGGAACTAAATAATTATTTGAAACTGGATCTCTTTGTAAAATAGCTTTTAAATCTTTAATAACTGTATTCAACATAAAGAAATCATCTAAATATATTGCATTAAAAATATTTTCTATACTATTTTTAGACACCATTGAAGTAGATAATTTAGTCGATAATATATAACTTAAAGAACTACTTAATTTTTGATGTTTTAATATATTTTCATCATAAAAACTTGATAAAATTGGTTCTTCTTTCGATGCAATTTTAGCTTCATGTATAATTTTATTCCATATATTTGAAATTTTTATAAAACACATAGTTTTTCCTTGAAATAGAATCTTAAATAAATTATTTATTATAAAATATTTAAAATATTAATTTATGATAACATCATCTTTTTTGAATTTTTTATGTTTATTAAAAAAATGATCAAAATTAATAGGTACGAGATTTAATTGTGGAAAACTTCCATAAGTAACTAAAGTAGATATACATGTTCTAGCATACGGGAATAAAATACTCGGACAATATGAACTTACACAATGTCTTAATTCTTGTTCATTCAAATTAGAAATAAAAAATACACCCGCTTGATGAACATCACACAAAAAAACTAAATCTTTTTCACTTTGAACAATTACTCTAACTTTCAAAGTAACTTCAAAAACATTTAATTTTAATTCTTTAACGTCTGTGTTTATATTAAATTTCATATTTGGTATACATTCTTTTTCAAAAATTTGAGGTGTATTAGGTGCTTCAAAAGAAATATCTTTTACATAAATACGATGAATTAAAAATACTTGTTCTTTTAACTTTTCTTTTGACATAAGATGTTCCATAATTTCATATTGAAATTAATATTTTATAATTTTTTAAAATTATTATTTTTATTTTTAATAGTAGGAAGATTTTCTAAAGTCCAAGTATTCATCCCATTTTTTAATACATAAATATCATTTATTCCATTGTCAATAAATTTTTTAATATATTTATTATTATTTGATGAATGTATTATAAGGATAATAGGAGTAATAATAGACAAATTTAATTTTTTAATTTTTTCACAAGAAAGATCTTTTAACGGAAGATGAATTGCATTTAAAATATGACCTGTATTATATAATTCTAAAGATCTTGTATCAATGATATTTGCATTTTTTTTATTAATTAATTTTATTGCATCAAAATTATTAATAATCTTTGCTTTCAAATAAAATTGTTTAAAAATTAAAAAAATAATAATATTTAAGAAAAAAAACCACATGCCACTAAGTACTAAATTATTAGATATAAAAAATAATATATTATTCATAGAAAATCCTATTTTTTATAAATTTAAATAATTGTATATTTAGATAATATTAATTTCGGCATTTAAAAAAAATTTAAATGCCTTTAAATATAGAATTTAAAAATTACTATTTTACTTTTGTATAAAATAATTACACTATATTTAATCGAATTTTTTCTTTTATAATTTCTTGTTCAACTTGACTGAATGCAACCCCACCTTTTGATTTACGTTTTTTAATACATGCTTCTAAAGTAATATGACTATATATATCGTTTTCAATAAGATTGCTATATAATTGAAATTTAGATAAATCCAAATCTTTTAAAGCTTTATTGTCATTTATAGCTTGTAATACAATTTTCCCAGATATATGATGCGCTTCTCTAAAAGTAACTCCTTTTTTTACTAAATAATCTGCAACTTCTGTAGCATTAGAATAACCTTTTTCTGCCGCTTGATAACAAGATAAACGATTTAACTTTATGTTATTTAAAACTAAATTAGCAATAGATAAAGAATTATTCCAAGTTTTAATTGCATCAAAAAGATTTTCTTTGTCTTCTTGCATATCTTTATTATAAGATAACGGTAAAGCCTTTAAAACAACTAAAATAGAAAGTAAAGATCCATATACACGTCCACATTTACCACGTATGAGTTCTAAAGGGTCAGGATTTTTCTTTTGAGGCATTAATGATGAACCTGATGTTATAGAATCAGATAATTCAATAAAATTTGATTCACTAGAATTAAAGAAAATTAAATCTTCAGAAAATCTTGATAAATGCATCATGCTAATTGAAGCTGAAGATAATAACTCTACAATATAATCTCTATCCGAAACACTATCTAATGCATTGTTTGTAGCACAACTAAAACCCATAGATAATGCTAATTTTTCACGATTTATATTCCAACCTGTACCAGATAAAGCACCTGATCCTAATGGACTAATATTTAATCTTTTTAAAGTATCTTTTAAACGATCAAAATCACGTTTTAACATTTCTACATAAGCCAAACACCAATATGCAAAAGTAATAGGTTGAGCACGTTGTAAATGAGTATATCCGGGAATTATAACATCATGATATAACTCAGCAGTTAAAATAAAACTTTTCTGTAAATTTAAAATATTTTCTAATAAAATCTGAATATTGCTTTTGCACCATAATTTTAGATCAGTTGTAATTTGATCATTACGACTTCTTCCTGTATGCAATTTTTTTCCTAATTCTCCTACTTTTTCAATTAGATTTACTTCTATCCAACTATGAATATCTTCACAATCACTTTGAAGAATAGATTCTGGATTTTTATAAATTTCTTCTTTTAAAGAAATCAATGCAGTTTCTATTCTTTTTTGCTCGTTTTTAGTTAAAACTCCAGTTTCAACAAGAGATTTAGACCAAGCAATTGAAGCAAATATATCTTCTTTAGCTAAAATATAATCAAATGATAAAGAAGTATTAAATTTTTTAAATAACTTATTAGATTCATCAAGGAATCTTCCACCCCAAAGCGACATATATTTTCTCTGATAAAATTAATCAATTTGATAATAACTATTTATTTCAAAAATTATTTTAACTTATTTAAAGCACGGATTCTAGAAGAAAGAGAAAATAAACGAATAAATCCTTCTGCATCTGAATGTTTATAGACTTCATCTTGACTAAAAGTCGCATATTCTTCAGAATATAGTGAATTTATAGATGCTTTTTGAACAGCAGTTACACTTCCTTTATATAATTTTAAAACGACTTTCCCATTTAATGAAAGCGCTAATGCATCAGCAGCACATTGCAATGATTCTCGAACAGGAGTAAACCAACGACCATCATAAACTACCGAAGACATTTCTAGACCAATTTTTTCTCTCCAATGAAAGCTTTCTCGATCTAAAACTAATTGTTCAATAGCTCTTAAAGCAGTATTAATAATTGTACCGCCTGGGGTTTCATAACAACCTCTAGATTTAATTCCAACAATTCTATTTTCAATAATATCTACTCTTCCTATACCATGATTAGAACCAATTTTATTTAATTGATTAATACATTGTAAGGGATCAACATTTTCATTATTAATAGAAACTACAAGCCCTTTATCTATATGCAATAAAATGTATTCTGGTTGTTCAGGAGCATTTTCTGGTTCTACAGTCCAATTCCAACAATCTACATTACTTTTATTCCAAGGGTTTTCAAGTAAACCACCTTCTGTAGAAATATGCCAAGCATTTTCATCTTTACTATAAATTTTTTCTAAAGTAGCTGTAGTAGGGATATTTTTTTTATTCAAATAATCGAGTAATGATTCTCTTGAGTTTAAATTCCATTGACGCCAAGGAGCAATTACTGTAAGCTCAGGAGCTAATGCAGCATAAGCCATTTCAAAACGAACTTGATCATTACCTTTTCCAGTAGCACCATGACATAAAAATTTTGCTCCAATATTTAAAGCAAATTCTACTTGTTTTTTGGCTATAATAGGTCTGGCCAAAGCTGTACCTAATAAGTAAGTACCTTCATATAAAGCACCAGTTTTTAGGATTGGAAAAACATATTTTTCTATAAATTCACCTTTTAAATCAAAAACATGACAACTAGATGCACCGGATTGCAAGGCTTTTTCATTAATACCATTTAAATCATCTTGTGATTGACCTATGTCTGCAACAAAAGCAACAACATCAACTTTATAATTTTCCTTTAACCAAGGAATAATTGCAGAAGTATCTAATCCACCTGAGTATGCTAGTACAACTTTTTCAAAATTTCTTGTCATTTTTAAAATACCTGTAATTTAATTAAACTATGCTAATACTCGTGTCCCAATATTTATACCATTAAACAATAACTTTAAATCTTCTATATTTTGCCAACTAGCTATATCTACGGAACGATTTAATTTTTTAGATGCATCTAAAGCTGCATTTACTTTCACAATCATACCATTAGTAATAATTCCTTGAGAAATCAATTTTTTAGATTGAATATTATTGATTTCTTTAATTCTTTGTCCTTTACCATCTAATATTGAACTAATGTCTGATAATAAAATTAAATTAGCTTCTAAAGTCCTTGCTAATGCTGTTGCAGCTAAATCTGCATTTACATTCATTAACTCACCATCATTAGTAATACCTATAGAACTAATAATTGGTAAAATGCCTTGCTCAAATAAATTCAACAAAAAAATTGGGGATCCAGGTTTAACTTTTCCTACATGTCCTAAATCTTTATCTAATATTTCTATGTTTGTACTCAATCCATCAGATAAGCATAGTCCTACAGCATTAATTTTATTTTTTAATGCCCACGCTAAAAGAATTTTATTTGCTGTTCCAGCTAATGCACCTGTAATAATATTAATATGTTCAGAAGGAGTAATTCGTAAACCATTTTTTTTATTCACTGGTAACGATAATTTATTCATTAAATTGTCTATTAATCGGCCTCCTCCATGAACAATTAAAATGTTTCTTTTATTAGACTTTTGATAGTCATAAATCGCTTGAAATAAACCCATCATTGAATTTTTACTTTCTAACAGAACTCCACCTAATTTAATAACTAATGGATTAATCATTAAAATACCTCGTTAAATAATTGATTCTATTTCAGAAAATCCAAAACGAATATTAAAACACTGTATTGCTTGAGCAGCTGCGCCTTTTAATAAATTATCTTCAGCAGTCACAATAACAAGATATTTATTATCAATAGTAAATCCAATATCACAAAATGGTAACTTTACTATTCCTTTAATACTTGGAAGTGTATTTCGATATATTCTTATTAATCGTTTTTCTTTATAAAAAGTATTATATATATCATATATATCAGATAATTTAAGATTTGTTTTTAATTTGCATGTAATAGTTGCAATAATACCCCTAGAAAATGAACCTAAATGCGGTATAAAAATAACTGGAACACCTAAATGTTCTATAATTTCTGGGGTATGTCGATGAGTAAAAATATTATATGGAGATAAACTCACTTCGCAAAAACTATTATGAATATTAGGATTTTTACCAGCTCCACTAACACCACTAATAGCATTAATTACAGGAGGATACGATTTAGATAGTACGCTTGATTCTATTAAAGGTTTTAATGCTAATTGTATACAGGTAGCATAACAACCTGGAACAGCAATTATTTTTGCTTCTTGAATTTTTTCTTTATTCCATTCAGCCAAACCATAAACAGATTTTCTTAAAATATTTTTATATTGATGAATAAAACCATAATATTCTAAATAAACATCAATATTACTCATTCTATAAGCACCAGATAAATCTATAATAACACAATTGTGTTTAATAAAAAAAGGTACTAAATTATGGCTAACTTTGTGATCTGTAGCTAAAAATACAACATCTATATGTTCTTTAACCAAGCTAAAATTTTCAATAGATTCAAACGACAAATTTATAATATTTGTATATTCAGGATGTAAGTTGGAAAATAATTTACCTATATTAATACTATCTTTAGAAACAAATATCTTTATTATTTTAGCAAATTTATGACGATTAATATAATTAACTAACTCTGCTCCAGAGTATCCACTAGCACCAACAATTAAAACATTTAACATAAATTTAAAAACCTTAAAATAAAAGATCATTTAAAAAATTAATTAACTAAATTATATAAATAAAAAACCATAATAAACTTATTTTTTATTTTATTCATCTTTTTACTTTATAAATGATATATGTTTTAATATAAAAAATTTTAATGAATATTTCAAAAATGAAAAGAAAGATACCTTCTTTTATCAAAATATATGAATCGTTAATTAAAATACCTACTATCAGTAGTGAAAATAAATTAATAGATCAAAGTAATAAAATTTTGATTGATTTATTAGCAAATTATTTATCAGAATTTAATTTTTCAATAAACATACAAAATATACCCAATACAAATAAATTTAATATGATTTCTTCATTTGGAGTAGGACCTGGAGGTTTATTATTATCTGGTCATACAGACACTGTTGACTACGATGAAAAAACATGGACTAAAGATCCTTTTAAATTAATTGAAAAAAATAATAAAATATATGGATTAGGTACAGTAGATATGAAAGGATTTTTTGCTTTTTTATTAGACGTTATATCTTCTATGAACATGAAAAAAATTAAAAAACCACTTTATATAGTTGCTACTGCTAATGAAGAAACTGACATGTCTGGAGCAAAATATTTTTCTCAAAATACAAATATTACACCAGACTGTATTATTATTGGTGAACCAACATCTTTAAAACTTGTAAAAGCTCATAAAGGTCATATTTCATATACAATTGATATTATTGGTGATACTGGACATTCTAGCAGTCCTAATGGTATTAATAGTATTGAAATCGCATATGAAATAATCAAACAATTAATTGATTTGAAAAAATATCTACAAGAAAAATATTTACATAAAGATTTTTCTATCGCGTATCCAACAATGAATTTTGGTTCTATACATGGTGGTAATGCAGTTAATAAAATTTGTTCATTATGTAGCATAACTTTAGAAATACGACCTATACCAAAATTAGGATTAAAAAAACTTGAAATATTATTAAAAGAAAAACTAAAAAAAATTAAAAAAAAATGGCCAAATCGAATTTTTTTAAATAATCTTTTTTTTCCTGTACCCTCATATGAACTATCTAAAAAACATGAACTACTAATAAAAAAAATAGAAAATTTCTGTAATATTGAGTCTACAACTGTAAATTATTGTACAGAAGCACCATTTTTAAAAGAAATTGCACCTACATTAATTTTAGGACCAGGATCAATTGAACAAGCACATCGTCCAAATGAATATTTAAATTGTGAATTTATTGCTCCTACAAAACATATTATAAAAAAATTAATAACAAAATTTTGCTATTAAAAAAAATAGTATAATTTAAGATTTTATAAACCAAATAACCGGCATATAGAATATATTACTTCTGCTTGATTCAAAGTATAAAAATGAAAATTTTTTACACCTTCTTTAAATAAAATGTTTACAATATCTATTGTTATACTTGCACCTATAATTTTTTGAGTGACTAAATCATTGGTTAATCCATCAAAAATCTCAAACATCCAATATGGAATACTAACATTAGTCATATTAGCAAATCGTTTTAATTGTTCAAAATTGTAAATCGGTAAAATACCAGGTATAATTTCAACATTTATATTATATTTAATACAACTATCTCGAAAACGCAAATAACTTTCGGTATTAAAAAAAAACTGAGTAATAGCTCTATTAGCACCTGCATCTACTTTCTTTTTTAAATTTAAAATATCAGATTGAGCATCTTTTGCTTCTGGATGTATTTCTGGATACGCTGCAACAGAAATATCAAAATCAGCTATTTTCTTTAATAAAACAACTAAATCGTAAGCATGCATTTTGTGTAAATGATTTTTATTATTAGAATCACCTCTTAATGCAAATATACTTCGTATGCCATTATTCCAATAATATTTTGCTAATTTTTTTAATTCATTTGGTGTAGAATCAACACAAGTTAAATGAGGAGCTGTTGTAACACTTGTTTTTTCATGTATTTGTTTTACAATTTTATATGTTTTTTCACGTTCGCCACTATTTGCTCCATAGGTCACAGAAAAAAAAAATGGCCGTAATTCATTTAATTTCATTACAGAAGAAAATAACTTGTCTTCTAAATGTATATTTTTAGGCGGGAAAAACTCAAAAGAACACTGTACTAATCTATTCAAACTATTTAATTTTTGATCAATAATATCTTGATGATATTTGTTTTTTAAAAAACTCATTTTAAAACTCCATTAAATTGTTTTTATTTCATATAATATCACAAATAAATATACAACTTTTATATTGAAAATAGAATATCTTTAATCATTTGAATGATATTTAAGAAATTTATATGAATAAAAATCGAATTTATCAAAAATCTTTAAAAGATTTAAATACATTCTCTATAGATGTAATAGCAAAAAAAATTATTTTTGTCAGAACTATTCAGTCATTAATTAAAATTTATAAAAAATGTAATTTATTTAACATTCCTTATATAATCTTAGGAGAAGGTAGCAACGTGCTATTTCTAGAAAATTATAAAGGAATAGTTATTATTAATAGAATTAAAGGAATTACAGTAAAAGAAAAAAAACATTCTTGGTTATTACATGTTTTTTCAGGTGAAAAATGGCACGATTTAGTTAAATATACATTAAGAATGGGATTTTTTGGATTAGAAAATTTAGCATTAATCCCAGGTTGCTTAGGATCTGCAGCAATTCAAAATATTGGTGCATATGGTTTAGAATTTAAAAATATATGTCAATATGTTGATATTATTTGTTTAGAAAATGCTAAAATAATAAGAATTGAAAAAAAATTATGCAAATTTTCTTATCGTGATAGTATTTTCAAATACAAATATAAAGAAAAATATGCAATACTTGCCGTTGGTATAAAAATATTAAAAAAATGGAATCCTATTATTTTTACATCACTTCTAAAAAATATCAATATAAGTAAAATAAATCCTTATAGGATATATAATAATATTTGTAAAATTAGAAAAAAGAAATTACCTAACCTTAATAAATTAGGAAATGCAGGTAGTTTTTTTAAAAACCCTGTTATTTCTAAAAAAGATGCAAAACAAATTTTATCTTTATATAGTAATATACCATATTATTCACAAATTAATGGATATATAAAAATTTCAGCTGCTTGGTTGATTGAAAAATATAATTTCAATAATATTCAAATTGGAGATGCAGCTATTTATAAGAAACAAAAACTTATATTAGTTAATCTAAAAAAAGCAAATCCAAGAGACATTTTAAAATTAGCAAAAATAATACAAAAATCTATTTTAAAAAAATTTAAAATATGGTTAGAACCTGAAATAGAATTTATTAATTCTTTAGGAAAAATAAAATTATTAAATAAAAAAAATAATTTTTAAATCTACTAAAGATTATATTTATTAATTGTTTAATTTAATAATTATTTTTGAAAAAACTTGCAATAAAAATAAAAAACATATAGTATTAAAGAGCAAAACGTATTTAATTTATTTTAAAAATAATATTTAAATAAAGCCGGCTTAGCTCAGCAGGTAGAGCAACTGACTTGTAATCAGTAGGTCACCAGTTCGATTCCGGTAGCCGGCAAAAGATCATCAAGGTGGGGTTCCCGAGCGGCCAAAGGGAGCAGACTGTAAATCTGCCGTCTAAGACTTCGAAGGTTCGAATCCTTCTCCCACCAAAAATAAAAAAATGCGGACATCGTATAATGGATATTACCTCAGCCTTCCAAGCTGATGATGCGGGTTCAATTCCCGCTGACCGCTAAAAAAATTACTGCTGATATGGCTCAGTAGGTAGAGCACACCCTTGGTAAGGGTGAGGTCCCCAGTTCAATTCTGGGTATCAGCATTGAATAAAAATTAGTAAACAATCAATAAATAATATTCAATCCAAAAAAATCTCACCTAATATTTAAAATTTTCTAAACTCCAAGATTAATAATCTCTAAAAGATGTTTATATTTCAAAATATTTTTTAAAATATGTTATAAATAATTAAATACTAAAAATTCTAAAATGTTTTTTCTTTTTATTGTTTATTTTTTTATAATTTTGTAGGAGAAACTATGAATATACACACTCCCAATCAAAAAAAATGTAAAAATATAGAAAAAATAAAGTGGATTTTTATATTTATAAATTTTTTTTTATGTATACTAATTGATTTTTATTTAAATAAAATAAATACTTTAATTCGAATTTCATTAATAATTTTTTTAATTAGTTGTACAATTAGTATTTTTATTTGTACAGAAAAAGGAAAATCTATTTTATTATATATAAATTCATCAAAAAGTGAGATACAAAAAATAATATGGCCTAAATATAAAGAAACTTTATATACTACATTTGTAATTATTTTTGTAACAATATTTATGTCACTATTTTTATGGGGTCTAGATAGTATTATATTTCGTTTAATAGCATTTATTATTAGTTTAAGGTTATAAAAATGCAAGAAAACCCAAAAAAAAAATGGTATGTATTACAAGCTTTTTCTGGTTTTGAAAGTCGTGTCGCTCAATCAATACGAGAACACGTAAAATTAAATAAAATGCAAGAATTTTTTGGAGAAGTCATGGTTCCTTCTGAAGAAGTAATAGAAATTAGAAGAGGACAACGCAGAAAAAGCGAATATAAATTTTTTCCTGGCTATGTTTTAATTCAAATGATTATGACAGATACAACATGGCATTTAATTAGAAATGTTCCTAGAGTATTAGGTTTTATTGGTGGAAAATCAGATAAACCATCACCAATTAGTAACAAAGAAGTAGAAACTATTATTAATAGACTTCGTAAAATTGGAGATAAACCAAGACCAAAAACTTTATTTGAACCTGGGGAAATGATTCGAGTAAATGATGGTCCTTTTGCAGATTTTAATGGAGTAGTAGAAGAAGTAGATTATGAAAAAAGCAGGTTAAAAGTATCTGTCTCTATTTTTGGAAGATCTACTCCAGTAGAGTTAGATTTTAGACAAGTTGAAAAAAATTAAAAATATTTTTATTAAGAGATCTTGATTATGGCAAAAAAAATACAGTCTTACATAAAATTACAAGTATCTGCAGGCATGGCTAATCCAAGTCCACCAATAGGTCCTGCATTAGGACAAAAAGGATTAAATATCATGGAATTTTGCAAATTATTTAATGCAAAAACAGAAAATATAGAAAAAGGACTACCTATACCAGTAGTTATAACTGTATATTCTGATCGTTCATTTACATTCATTACTAAAACACCTCCAGCTTCTATATTATTAAAAAAAGCCGCTGGAATCAAATCCGGATCAAGTAAACCAAAAATAGAAATTAAAGGCAAAGTCACAAATCTACAAGTTGAAGAAATAGCAAAAATAAAAAAACAAGACATGACTGGCTCAAATATTCAAAATATAATTCAATCTATTAAAGGAACAGCTAAATCTATGGGTTTAATAATCGAGGATTAATTATGATTAAAATTAGTAAACGTATGAATTCAATAAAAAAAAGCATTGATATTGAAAAATCATATGATATTGATGAATTAATTACATTATTAAAAAAATCATCAAAAGTAAATTTTATTGAAAGCATTGATGTCGCTATTAATTTAGGAATAAATCCAAAAAAATCAGATCAAAATATTCGAGGAACTACTATATTACCACATGGTACAGGAAGAAATATTAAAGTAGCCGTATTTACTCAAGGTGAAAATATTGAAAAAGCTAAACAAGCTGGAGCAGAATATATTGGAATGGAAGATTTATCTGAAAAAATAAAAAAAGGTAATTTAATTTTCAATACTGTTATTGCATCACCTGATGCCATGAAAGTTGTTACTCAATTAGGACATATACTAGGACCTCGAGGATTAATGCCAAATCCTAAGTTAGGAACAGTAACAACAAATATTGCAGACGCAGTTAAAAATGCAAAAACAGGACAAATTTGTTATCGAAATGATAAAAATGGAATTATTCATGCTACTATCGGAAGAACTAACTTTACAAAAGATCAGATTAAGGAAAACTTTAATACTTTTTTAGAATCAATAAAAAAAGCAAAGCCACCTCAATCTAAAGGAATATATATAAAAAAAATTATTTTATCTACTACTATGGGAGTAGGTTTAACTATAGATCAATCAAATCTATCTTTTTAATAAAATGTTTTTGCTTTACGATAGAAAAAAAATTATTTATAATGAAACCCCCTTTTTAAAAAATTCAAAGTTTATTTTATTAAATTTTTTATAATCACAAAGAAACAATAATACTAATCCCAATCATTACTTTCAATTAGTATAATTAAAAATCTTTTCTCTCATTAAAAATATAGGAGAATACGATAAAATGGCATTAAACCTTAATAAAAAAAAAACAATTGTTTCTAAAATAAATCAAATTTCTAATTCAGCTCTATCAGCTGTAATTGCAAATTCTCAAGGAATTTCTGTTAATAAAATAAATCAGTTAAGAAAGTCGGGACGTAAACTAGGTGTAAAAATGAGTATTGTTCGAAATACTCTTTTAGCTTTAGCCATTAAAAATACAGCTTTTGAATGTTTAAAAAAAATTATAAAAGGTTCTACTTTCATAGCTTACTCTACTAATCATCCAGGAAGCGGAGCTAGACTATTTTCAGAATTTCAAAAAAAAAACAAACAATTTAAAATTACAGGAGCAGTATTTGAAGGTAAACTACTATCTAAATTAGAAATTAATCAACTTGCAGATATGCCTACTTATGAAGAAGCAATAGCAAAACTTTTATTAGTATTAAAAATGTCAGCTGCTGGTAAACTTATTCATACATTATCTGCTATAAAACAGAAAAAAGAAACCTCTTAAAAGAGGTTATTATTTTTGATGTATTATTAACATCTAAAATAATTCTAATTTTTATTAGGAATTATTGTCATGTCTATTACTAAAGAACAAATTTTAGAAGCTGTATCAAATATGTCTATTATGAATGTTGTAGAACTTATTTCAGAAATGGAAAAAAAATTCGGAGTCTCTGCAAATATATCTATGCAATCTAATAGTAATAATGAAACCAAAGCAGCTGAAGAAAAAACAGAATTTGATGTTTTTTTAAAAGTAATTGGTCCGAATAAAGTTTCAGTTATTAAAAGTGTTCGTAGTTCAACTGGTTTAGGACTTAAAGAAGCTAAAGATTTAGTAGAATCTGCGCCAACTGTTATAAAAGAAAATATGAGTAAAAAAGATGCAGAATTATTGAAAAAAACTTTAGAAGATGTTGGTGCTGAAATCGAAATTAAATAAAATATTATATATTTTCATTTAATCAACTTCCACATATGGCTGGTGTTTTTAATTCACCAGCCCTTTTATACAAAAAAATATTTAGATTAAAAAATTCAAATTAAATATTTATAAAATTAAAATTATTTAAATAACTAAAAATATCTCTTCTTCAGATTAAAGACAATAAATAATATTAGTCTTTATTTGTCTGTCAACGAGCTTAGGAACCCTATGGTTTACTCTTACACCGAAAAAAAACGTATTCGCAAAGATTTTGGAAAACGTCCTCAAATTTTGGATATACCATATCTTCTTTCGATTCAATTAAATTCTTATAAAAAATTTATAAAAACAGATCCAACAGGAGAGCATGGATTAGAAGCAGCTTTCCAATCAGTATTTCCTATACGTGGATATAATGGTAATTCCGAATTACAATATGTAAGTTATCGATTAGGAGAAACAACATTCGATGTTAAAGAATGTCAAATACGAGGCGCTACTTATTCTGCACCATTAAGAGTCAAATTAAGATTAGTTATTTATGAACGCGATATATTAGAACCTACTGTAAAAGACATTAAAGAACAAGAAGTATATATGGGTGAAATACCATTAATGACAAACAATGGTACTTTTATAATTAATGGCACAGAAAGAGTAGTTGTATCTCAATTACATAGAAGTCCTGGAGTATTTTTTGATAGTGATAAAGGAAAAACACACTCGTCAGGAAAAGTATTATACAACGCTCGAATTATTCCTTATAGAGGATCTTGGTTAGATTTTGAATTTGATCCGAAAGATAATTTATTTGTTAGAATTGATAGACGAAGAAAATTACCAGTCACTATTATTTTACGTGCACTCAATTATGATACTGAAGAAATATTAAATTTATTTTTTGAAAAAAATATTTTTAAAATAGATGATAATAAAATTGAACTTGAACTAGTATCAGAAAGATTACGAGGAGAAACTGCCTCTTTTGATATTCAAAAAAATGGAAAAATATACATTAAGAAAGGACGACGTATTACTGCGCGTCATATTCAAGAATTAAATAAATTTAAAATTAAATCTATTATTGTGCCAGTAGAATATATTTTAGGAAGAATAGTATCAAAAAACTATTTACATCCAATAACAAAAGAAATAATTATTTCAGCTAATACAGAATTATCTTTAGAAATATTAAAAAAATTAAGAAAACTAAATTTTTCATATATTGAAACACTCTTTACTAATGATTTAGATCATGGTCCATATATTTCTGAAACACTACGTATTGATTCATCAAATGATCGAATAAGCGCATTAATGGAAATTTATCGCGTTATGAGACCTGGTGAACCACTAACAAAAGAAGCTACAGAAAATTTATTTGAAAATTTATTTTTTTCTGAAGATCGATATGATCTTTCATCTGTTGGACGTATGAAATTCAATAGATCCTTATTACGTGAAAAAATCGAAGGCCCAGGAACTTTAAATAAAGAAGACATTATTGATGTAATAAAAAAATTAATTGATATACGAAATGGAAAGGGAGAAGTAGATGATATTGATCATTTAGGAAACAGAAGAATTAGATCAGTAGGCGAAATGGCAGAAAATCAATTTAGACTTGGTTTGGTTAGAGTAGAAAGAGCTGTAAAAGAAAGATTATCAGTAGGAGATTTAGAAACTTTAATGCCACAAGATATGATCAACGCAAAACCAATATCTGCAGCTGTAAAAGAATTCTTTGGATCTAGTCAATTATCTCAATTTATGGATCAAAATAATCCTTTATCGGAAATTACACATAAGAGAAGAATTTCAGCATTAGGATTGGGAGGATTAACTAGAGAAAGAGCTGGTTTTGAAGTTAGAGATGTTCATCCAACACATTATGGACGAGTATGTCCAATAGAAACCCCAGAAGGTCCTAATATTGGATTGATTAATTCCTTATCAGTATATGCGCGCACTAATTCATATGGTTTTTTAGAAACACCATATAGAAAAGTAAAAAATAGATTAGTTACAAATGAAATACACTATTTATCTGCTATAGAAGAAGGAAATTATATTATTGCTCAGGCCAATACAAATATAGATGAAAATAATTTTTTTATTGATGACTTAGTAACTTGTCGACATAAAGGAGAATCTAGCTTATTTAGTTCTAACCAAGTCAACTATATGGATGTTTCTACACAACAAATTGTTTCTGTTGGAGCATCTTTAATTCCTTTTCTTGAACATGATGATGCAAATAGAGCTTTAATGGGAGCTAATATGCAACGTCAAGCAGTACCAACTCTAAAAACTGATAAACCTTTAGTTGGGACAGGAATGGAAAGAGCTGTTGCTGTAGATTCAGGAGTAACAATTGTAGCAAAAAGAAGTGGTCTAGTTCAATATGTTGATGCATCTCGAATTATTATTAAAGTTAATGAAAATGAAACATATTTAGGAGAAGCAGGTATAGATATTTATAACTTAACTAAATATACTCGTTCAAATCAAAATACTTGCATTAATCAAAAACCATGTGTTCGATTAAATGAAAAAATAAACAAAGGCGATGTTTTGGCAGATGGTCCATCTACTGACTTAGGTGAACTGGCATTAGGACAAAATATGAGAGTAGCTTTTATGCCTTGGAATGGATACAACTTTGAAGACTCTATATTAGTTTCAGAAAAAGTTGTACAAGAAGATCGATTCACTACAATTCATATTCAAGAATTATCTTGTATTTCTAGAGATACAAAATTAGGACCTGAAGAAATCAGTTCAGATATACCTAACGTAGGAGAAGCCGCATTATGTAAATTAGATGAATCAGGAATTGTATATATTGGAGCTGAAGTAACCGGTGGCGATATTTTAGTAGGAAAGGTAACACCCAAAGGTGAAACACAATTAACACCCGAAGAAAAATTATTACGTGCTATTTTTGGTGAAAAAGCATCTGATGTAAAAGACTCATCATTAAGAGTTCCCAACGGAGTATCTGGAACCGTAATTGATGTTCAAATTTTTACGAGAGAGGGTGTAAAAAAAGATAAAAGAGCTTTAGAAATTGAAGATATGCAACTTAAAAAAGCAAAAAAGGATCTTACAGAAGAATTTAAAATATTTCAATTAAGCTTATTTTTAAAAATAAAAAAAACTCTTTTATCTTATAATGTTGAAATAGACTATTTGAATAAATTACCTTTTGAAAAATGGCTTACAATTAATATAAAAGAAAAAGATACAAATAATGAAATGGAAAAATTTATTCAACAACATAATGAACTAAAAAAAGAATTTGAAAGAAAAATAGAAATAAAACGTCGTAAAATTACACAAGGCGATGATCTTGCACCAGGCGTATTAAAAATAGTAAAAGTATATTTAGCAGTAAAACGTCAAATACAACCCGGTGATAAAATGGCTGGTAGACATGGTAACAAAGGAGTAATTTCTAAAATTAATCCTGTTGAAGATATGCCATATGATGAAAATGGTATACCAGTAGATATTGTATTAAATCCTTTAGGAGTACCATCACGTATGAATATTGGACAAATATTAGAAACACATTTAGGAATGGCTGCTAAAGGAATTGGCGACAAGATTAATAATATGCTTAAAAAACACGAACAAATATCTCAATTAAGAAAATTTATTCAAAAAACTTTTGATTTAGGAGAAAATTTACGACAAGAAGTAAATTTAAAAGAATTTTCAAACGAAGAAATATTAAATTTAGCAAAAAATTTAAGAAAAGGTATACCTATTGCAACACCAGTATTTGATGGTGCGAAAGAAAATGAAATAAAAAAAATGTTAGAATTTGCAAACTTACCTGTATCTGGGCAAATTTTTTTATTCGATGGAAGAACAGGTGAAAAATTTGAAAGACCTGTTACTGTTGGTTATATGTACATGTTAAAATTAAACCATCTAGTAGATGATAAAATGCATGCTCGTTCCACTGGTTCATATAGTCTTGTAACTCAACAACCATTGGGTGGGAAGGCACAATTTGGTGGACAACGTTTTGGTGAAATGGAAGTTTGGGCATTAGAGGCGTATGGAGCTTCGTATACATTACAAGAAATGTTAACTGTTAAATCTGATGATGTCAATGGAAGAACTAAAATGTATAAAAATATTGTAGATGGTAATCATCAAATGGAACCTGGAATGCCAGAATCATTTAATGTGTTATTAAAAGAAATTCGTTCACTAGGAATTAATATTGAATTAGAAAACGAATAAAAATATTTAATATATTAAGTGAATATATCAATTTAAAAACTTCAAAAGTTTCATTCCAATGAGAGCTTATGCGTGAAAGATTTACTAAAATTTTTAAAAGCCCAAACTAAAACTGAAGATTTTGATGCTATTAAAATTTCATTAGCATCACCAGATGTAATTAGATCTTGGTCATTCGGCGAAGTCAAAAAACCAGAAACTATTAATTATCGTACATTTAAACCAGAAAGAGATGGATTATTTTGTGCTCGAATTTTTGGTCCAGTTAAAGATTATGAATGTTTATGCGGAAAATATAAAAGATTAAAACATCGAGGTGTTATCTGTGAAAAATGTGGTGTTGAAGTTACACAGAGCAAAGTAAGACGTGAACGTATGGGTCATATAGAACTTTCTTCTCCTACAGCCCATATTTGGTTTTTAAAATCTCTACCGTCACGTATAGGATTACTATTAGATATGCCATTAAGAGATATTGAACGAGTACTCTATTTTGAATCTTATGTTGTCGTTAATCCAGGCATGACTTATCTTGAAAAAAATCAAATTTTAACAGAAGAACAATATTTAGATGCACTAGAAGAATTTGGAGATGAATTTAATGCAACAATGGGAGCGGAAGCAATTCAATTATTACTTAAAGAGATGAATTTAATCAAAGAATGTGAACATTTAAGAACAGAACTAAATGAAACAAATTCTGAAACAAAACGAAAAAAAATAACCAAACGAATTAAATTAATCGAATCATTTATACAATCTCACAATAAACCAGAATGGATGATTCTTACTGTTTTACCAGTATTACCTCCAGATTTAAGACCGTTAGTACCATTAGATGGTGGTAGATTTGCAACATCTGATTTAAATGATTTATATAGACGTGTTATTAATAGAAATAATCGATTAAAAAGACTATTAGATTTAGCAGCACCAGATATCATTGTGCGAAATGAGAAAAGAATGTTGCAAGAAGCAGTAGATGCTTTATTAGATAATGGTAGACGTGGAAGAGCTATCACTGGATCTAATAAAAGACCTCTTAAATCTTTAGCTGATATGATAAAAGGTAAACAGGGTAGATTTCGTCAAAATTTACTTGGAAAACGTGTAGATTATTCAGGTAGATCTGTGATTACTGTCGGTCCTTATCTGAGATTACACCAATGTGGTTTACCTAAGAAAATGGCTTTAGAACTGTTTAAACCATTTATATATGGAAAATTAGAAGTAAGGGGTTTAGCAACCACTATAAAAGCTGCAAAAAAAATGGTAGAAAGAGAAGAAGCTGTAGTATGGGATATATTAGATGAAGTTATTCGAGAACACCCAGTGTTATTAAATAGAGCTCCTACTTTACATAGGCTAGGTATTCAAGCATTTGAGCCTATTTTAATCGAAGGAAAAGCTATTCAATTACATCCGTTAGTTTGTGCGGCTTATAATGCTGATTTTGATGGTGATCAAATGGCTGTTCACGTACCATTGACATTAGAAGCACAATTAGAAGCTAGAGCATTAATGATGTCTACAAATAATATTTTATCACCAGCTAACGGGGAACCAATTATTGTACCTTCTCAAGACGTAGTTTTAGGATTGTACTATATGACTCGAGAAAAAATAAATGGAAAGGGAGAAGGTATGTTTTTAAACGGTTCTAATGAAGCCGAAAAAGTATACCACTTAGGTATTGCTGAACTACATTCTTTAGTTAAAGTTAGAATAATAGAATATCAAAAAAACGAAGAAGATCATTTTATTCCTATAAAAAAAATAGTAAATACCACTGTAGGAAGAGCAATTTTATGGATGATTGTGCCTAAAGGTTTACCATTTGATATAGTCAATCAAACATTAGGTAAAAAAGACATTTCTAAAATGCTAAATATATGTTATCGCATTTTAGGTTTAAAACCTACTGTAACTTTTGCAGATCAAATTATGTATACAGGTTTTGCTTATGCAGCAAGGTCCGGAGCATCTGTAGGCATTAATGATATGGTGATACCAGAAAAAAAATCAAATATTATTCAAGAAGCAGAAATTGAAGTTGCTGAAATACAAGAACAATTTCAATCTGGTTTGGTTACAGCAGGGGAAAGATATAATAAAGTTATTGATATTTGGGCTGCAGCAAATGAAAGAGTTGCAAAAGCAATGATGGAAAACTTGTCTACGGAGTTAGCTATAACTAAACAAGGAAAATCTCGAAAACAAATTTCTTTTAATAGTATATTTATGATGGCAGATTCCGGAGCAAGAGGATCTGCAGCTCAAATACGTCAATTAGCGGGGATGCGTGGATTAATGGCAAAACCTGATGGATCTATTATTGAAACTCCTATTACAGCTAACTTTAGAGAAGGTTTAAATGTACTACAGTATTTTATTTCAACTCATGGTGCTAGAAAAGGATTAGCTGATACAGCATTAAAAACTGCTAATTCTGGATATTTAACACGTCGTCTTGTAGATGTAGCACAAGATTTGGTTGTTACAAAAAATGACTGTAAAACACATGAAGGGATTTTAATGACTCCATTAATAGAAGGTGGAGATGTTAAAGAACCATTGCGTGAACGAGTTTTAGGTCGCGTAACTGCCGAAAATATATTTAATCCAAAAACAAAAAAAATATTAATTGAAAGAAATACTTTATTAAATGAAAAATGGTGCGATCTTTTAGAAGAAAATTCTATAGACACTATAAAAGTAAGATCAGTTGTTAATTGTGAAACTGATTTTGGTGTATGTGCATATTGTTATGGTAGAGATTTAGCACGAGGAAACTTAGTTAATAAAGGAGAAGCAATAGGTGTAATTGCCGCTCAATCTATAGGAGAACCGGGTACGCAATTAACCATGAGAACATTTCATATTGGCGGAGCTGCTTCAAGGGCAGCAACTGAATCTAGTATTCAAATTAAAAATAAAGGTATTATTAATCTTAATAATGCGAAATCTGTAACTAATTCTTCAGGTAAAATAGTTATAACATCGAGAAATGTAGAATTAAATATTATTGATAAATTTGGTCGTACAAAAGAAAGCTATAAAATACCTTATGGATCTATAATGGCTAAAAAACATGGAGAAGAAGCAAATTCCGGAGAAACTATAGCAAAATGGGATCCTCATACTATACCTGTAATTACAGAAGTAAATGGATTTGTTAAATTTATAGACATGATAGATGGTCAAAGCATAACAAGACAAGCCGATGAATTAACTGGACTTTCTTCAATAGTAGTATTAGATACAGCAGAAAGAATGTCTATTGGAAAGGATTTAAGACCTTCATTAAAAATCATCGATGAAAAAGGAAATGATGTGCTTATTTCAGGAACAGAAATGCCTGCTCAATATTTTTTACCTGGGAAAACGATTGTACAATTAAACGACGGTGTTAAAATTAGCTCCGGTGATACTTTAGCAAGAGTACCACAGGAATCTGGAGGAACAAAAGATATAACTGGAGGATTACCCAGAGTTGCAGATTTATTTGAAGCAAGACGTCCGAAAGAACTAGCTATTCTAGCTGAAATTAGCGGTATTGTTTCATTCGGAAAAGAAACAAAAGGTAAAAGAAGACTAATTATTACTCCAGTAGATGGACATGATTCATATGAAGAAATGATCCCGAAATGGAGACAGTTAAATGTTTTTGAAGGTGAACGAGTAGAACGAGGTGATGTTATATCTGATGGACCTGAATCACCACATGATATTCTTCGTCTCAGAGGCGTACAGGCTGTAACTAAATATATTGTAAATGAAGTACAAGAAGTATACCGTTTACAAGGCGTAAAAATTAATGATAAACATATTGAAGTTATTGTAAGACAAATGCTTAGAAAAGCAACAATAATTAAAGCAGGAAATTCAGACTTTTTAGAAGGAGAACAAGTTGAATATTCAAGAATAAAGATTTCAAATCGAATATTAAACAAAAAAGATAAAACACCAGCTACTTTCTCAAGAGATCTACTAGGAATTACTAAAGCATCATTAGCAACTGAATCATTTATATCCGCTGCATCGTTCCAAGAAACTACTAGAGTATTAACAGAATCAGCAGTAGCAGGAAAAAAAGACGAATTAAGAGGACTAAAAGAAAATGTTATTGTTGGTCGTTTAATACCAGCAGGTACTGGATATGCATATCATAAAGAACGTTTAGATCGTCGTAAAAATATAAATAACAATACATTAAATAATAGTAATTTATCTTCACAAGTCAGTGCTGAAGAAGCATCTGCAAGTTTATCCGAATTATTAAATTCTACTCTTACATAATAATTATATCGATAACAATAATTTATTTAAATATTAAAAAACATGGCTGCTCTATAAAAGCAGCCTAAATAATTTATAAAATATTAAAATTCATTTTTATATAAATATTTAACAAAAACTACATATATTTTAAAAAATAATTAATTTTGTAAAAATATAATAAAAATGATTATAGTAAATTGAATATTATTTTCATTAATTAATTTAATATTTTTAAAATATCTTAAAAATAAATTTTTCTTTAAGTAATAATATATACTTTATTTAGACTATCTTTTTATTTTTTTTTATATATATTATATATTTTAATTTTATTTAATTCACTAAATTAATCTTTTTTCGTTTTAAATCAATTTTTAAAAATGTAATATCAATCAAATTTCAATTTAAATTACATGAAACATTAACTTAAATACATTTTTGAGTTTTTCTCAAAATATAAAAATTTATATTACAAAAAACTTATTTTTATTAAAATTTATATCAAGATAATTTAAATTAATTATTGTTTTTTAAAATAAATAGGAAAAATAATGAATAAAACCCAACTAATTAATATTATTTCTAAAAAATCTAACTTACCAAAAATACAAGTAAAGTCTACTTTGGAATCGACATTATCAACTATTGTTGATTCTCTTAAAAAAGGTGAATCAGTACAAATAGTTGGTTTTGGTACATTTAAAGTAAATTTGAGAGCTTCTCGAACAGGAAGAAACCCGCAAACAGGCAAAGAAATTATTATACCTGCAACAAAGGTGCCTAGTTTTATATCTGGAAAAACATTAAAAAATGCAATTAAATAAAAAAATATTATATAAAAATTTTTAAGGGGCTAAATGCCCCTATACAATTAAATATGTAAAAAATTATCAATAAATTTTATTAAAAATCTTTCTTATATAAAAGAACTAGGATTATGTTATCAAATAATATATTAAAAAATGCTCTAATTAGTCTGTCTGATAAAACACATTTACTAGAAATGTCTAAAATTTTATTAGAAAAAAAAATCAATTTATTTTCAACAGGAAAAACAGCAAAATATTTAAAAAATAATAATATACCCGTAACTGAGATTTCGGAATATACTAAATTTCCAGAAATAATGGATGGTCGAATAAAAACTATACATCCTAAAATAATAGGGGGAATTTTAGGAAGAAGAAATCAAGACAAAAAAACTATGGAATTATATAATATACTACCAATAGATATAGTAATTGTAAATTTTTATCCATTTGATAAATTAAACTTTGAAAAAGAAGAAAACATAGAAGAAATCCTTAAAAATATCGATATTGGAGGACCAACATTAGTTCGATCAGCTGCTAAAAATTATAAAGATGTAATAGTTATAGTAAACTTTTTTGACTTTAAATTAGTTTTTAATTCATTAAAAAATAATTATATAAGTATTGAAAAAAGATTATATTTAGCAAGTCAAGCTTTTTCATATACATCGAATTATGAAAAAAGTATTGAACAATATTTTAAAAATAAACATATTTTAAATACAAAAAATCAAGACGTATTATTTCCAAATCAAATAAATTTAACATTTACTAAAAAACAAAATTTACGGTATGGAGAAAATCAACATCAAAAATCTGCTTTATATATACAAAAAGAGATTTTAATATCTGGAACAATTAGTTCATCATATCAAGTAAATGGTAAAAAATTATCTTATAATAATATATGTGATGCAGACATAGCTTTAGAATGTGTAAAAGAATTTTCTCAACCAGCTTGTGTTATTGTTAAGCACGGTAATCCTTGTGGAGTTTCTGAAAATACATCTTTGTTACAAGCATATATATCTGCTTATAAAGCAGATCCAATTTCTGCTTTTGGAGGAATAATTGCATTTAATTCTATGATAGATATAGAAACAGCTAAGGAGATTATCAAAACACAATTTATCGAAGTAATCATTGCACCTGAAATAAATAATATATCTTTAGAAATTTTAAAAGAAAAGAAAAATATAAGAATATTAATTACAGGGAAATTTAAAAAAAGTAATGAACAAACAGATTTTAAAAAAATAACTAATGGGTTATTATTACAAGAATATAACAATGATAAAATAGATATAAAAAAATTTGATTATATTACAAAAAGATTACCTACTAAAAAAGAATTAGAAGATGCTATATTTTGTTGGAAAATAGTTAAATATGTTAAATCAAATGCAATTTTATATGGTCTTAATAAAACAACTATCAGTATAGGATCTGGTCAAACAAGTAGAGTGGACGCAACTCAATTAGCAAATTACAAAGCAAAAAATCGAGGGTTTAATACAAAAGGAGCTACCATGGCATCTGATGCATTTTTCCCTTTTAAAGACGGAGTTGAAAAAGCTGCTTGTATTGGTATCAGTTGTATTATTCAACCAGGTGGTTCAATTAGAGATCGAGAAGTAATTGAATGCGCGAATAAATACAATATAGCAATGATTTTTACTCGTCAACGTCATTTTAAACATTAATTCTTATATTATTTAAATCATCATTTAGATTTTCATTTCTTCAAAATAATCTAAAAGATGATTTAATATTGTAAATTTTTTAATAAAAAATTTTTATAGTTTTAAAGATTTTATTCAAATTTTCTTCGTATTTTTTTAGCAGCTTCTACCATGTTTTTTAATGAAGCCACTGTTTCATTCCAATTTCTTGTTTTTAAACCACAATCTGGATTAATCCAAATACGATCTAACGGTATATATTTCATTGCTTTTGTTAACAAAGCAATAATTGATTGAATATTAGGTATATTTGAAGAATGAATGTCATATACACCTGGTCCTACTTCGTTTGGATATTTAAATTCTTTAAATGATTCTAACAATTCCATATCAGAACGCGCTGTTTCAATTGTAATAACATCAGCATCTAATGAAGAAATAGAGTACATAATATCATTAAATTCACAATAACACATATGTGTATGAATTTGAGTAGTGTTTTTTACATCAAAACAAGTTAAACGAAAAGCATCTACTGCCCAAGTTAAATATTTTTTCCATAAACTTTTTTTCAAAGGTAAACCTTCACGTAATGCAGGCTCATCAATCTGAATAATCTCAATTCCTTCTTTTTCTAAATCTAAAACTTCATCATGTAATGCTAACGCAATTTGCTTGGAAATCATTTCTAATGAAATATCTTCTCTAGGAAAAGACCAAAATAAAATAGTTACTGGTCCTGTTAACATACCTTTAACTGGCTTTTTTGTTAAAGATTGAGCATATTTTAACCATTCTATAGTTATAGATTTTGGACGACTAATATCACCAATGATAATAGGTGGTTTTACACAGCGTGAACCATAACTCTGCACCCATCCATTATCTGTAAATACAAAACCATCTAAATGTTCACCAAAATACTCTACCATATCATTTCTTTCAGCTTCACCATGTACAAGAACATCAATATCTAGTTCTTCTTGTATTTTTATAACTTCTTTAATATTCTTTTTAATACCTGATTGATATTTTTCAATATTAATTAAATTATCTTTATAATCTTTTCTCAATTTTCTTATTTCTATAGTTTGCGGGAAAGAACCAATTGTAGTTGTAGGTAAAATAGGTAATTTAAATTTACTTTTTTGTTCTTTTGAACGAACATTATAATTACTAGTTCGACTAAAATTAGTATTTAAAATTTTAGAAACACGCTTTTCAACATCAAATTTATGGACTTTTTCAGAAAAATTACGTTTATAAATTGGATCACACCATTGTTGAATTAAATTAGTGTTGTTATTTTTCAATGCTTCCAATAATAGTTTTAACTCAAAGCATTTTTGAACAGCAAAGGAAAACCATTTTTTAATTTCTGGATCTAAATTTTTTTCCATATCTAAATCAATAGGTGAATGTAATAATGAGCAAGATGAACTAATTAGCAAATTTTGACGAAATTTGATAATTTTAGAAATGATTTTAAACCACTTTAAAAGATCTGATTTCCAAATATTTCTCCCATTAATAACACCTAAAGATAACATCCATTCTTTAGGAATTTTTTGATTAAATTCAAATAAATTATATTTTCCAAAAATTAAATCAATATGAATTCCATGTATAGGAAGATTTCGAATAAATTCAATATTATGATCAATACTATCAAAATATGTTGTTAATAATATTTTTGTTTTTCCATGTAAATATTTGTAAGCATGAAAATAAGCTTGTTTCCATTTTTCTGGAAGTTCTAAAACTAAAGCAGGTTCATCTATTTGAACAAAACTAATATTTCTTTTAGATAGTTCATTTAAAACATGCTTATATATTGGTAGTATACTATCAAGTAGATCTAGACGATCAAAATATTTACCTCTTACTTTACCTAACCATAAATATGTAATAGGTCCTAAAATAACAGGCTTCACTTGATAACCTAATGCTAAAGCTTCATCTGTTTCCTCTAAAAGTTGATTCCAAGAAAATTTTAAAATCCTATTTTTATTAAATTCTGGAACTATGTAATGATAATTGGTATTAAACCATTTAGTCATTTCAGAAGCAGCAATATCTGGATAAGCACCTTTAGCAATACGAAATAAACAATCTAAATCAATAGAACAATTAGGATCGAGATGTCTTTCTGGTATATTTCCTAACATCATACTAGTACTTAAAACATGATCGTACCAAGCAAAATCTCCAACTGATATATATTGAATTCCAATATCATTTTGTTTTTTCCAATTATTTTCTCTTAATTTTTTTCCTATAGAAAATAGATCTGATTTTTTAATTTTACCAGACCAATAAGATTCTTGACCTCTTTTAAGTTCTCTATTCACACCTATTCTTGGAAATCCAAGGATATGATTTGAAATAATCATTTTTACCTCATGTTTTTTAATTATTAAATAAATATTTACTAAAAAATCATTTAGTGTTATTAATAATTGATTTATTTAAAATAGATCTCTTATAATTCTAGTATTAAATAAAATACGCAAGCGCAAATATTTAATTCTCGATATGAAGGAGTCTCATGATTGAAATAAAACATTTAAGAACGTTACAAATTTTAAAAAATAGCGATTCATTAAGCTCTGCTGCAATTCAATTACATCAAACACAGTCAGCTATTTCTCATCAATGTAATGAATTAGAAAAAAGATTAGGTTTTAAATTATTTATTAGAAAAACAAAACCTTTAAAATTTACTATTCAAGGGAAAATTTTACTAAAACTTTCTAAAGAAATATTACCTAAAATAGACAAAGCAATAAAAAAATGTAAATATGCTTATCAAACCGTTATTAAACTTTCCATTGAGTGTCATAGTTGCATTCATTGGTTAACACCAGCACTGAAAATTTTTCATAAAAATTGGCCTAAAGTTAAAATAGACTTCTATTCTGATATGATTTTCAGTCCCCAACCTTCTCTTCAACAAGGAAAATTAGATGTTGTATTAACTTCTGAGGTTTTACCTAAAAATGATTTAATTTATATACCTATGTTTGATTTTGAGGTTAGATTAATTTTATCTCCAAGTCATCCTTTAGCTAATGAGAAAAAAGAAATTACTCCAGAAGATTTGGCATCTGAAGTATTAATGATATATCCGGTAGAACGTCAAAGATTAGACATATGGAAGTTATTTTTAAAACCAGCAGGAATAATTCCCATATTTAAAAATGTAAACAACACTTCTCTTCTTATACAAATGGTGTCGGCAAAAATGGGAATTGCTGCTTTACCACATTGGATAGTAAATAATTTTGAAAAACAAAACTTAATTGTATCTAAAAAAATAGGGAAGGGTATATGGAAAAGACTATATGCTGCTGTAAGAAATGGTGAGCAAAAGGAATCAACTATACAAAATTTTATTTTTTCTATATGCTCACATGCTAATACTCATTTAAAATTTATTCGTAATATATTACAACCTGAATTTTTTAAAAATTTTAAATATTAATAAAATAAAATTTTTTATATATTTAACTATTTGATAAAATAAACATTTCATCTAAAAATACTGCTACACCATCGTCTTTATTACTACCAATAACTTGAGCATGTGGTAAGGATTTTTTTAAACGTAGATCAGCATTTTGCATAATGCATGCTTTTCCAGAAATATTCAACATATCATAATCATTCATTCCATCACCAAAAGTAATACATTCTTTTAAAGAAACACCTAAAATATTAGATATTAATTTTAACCCATATCCTTTAGAAGTTTTTCCAGATATGACTTCTAAACATCCTTTCGAAGAAAAACTAATATTTACTTTGTTACCAAACAAACTAATAATATCTTTTTCAAGTCTAAATAATTTTTTAAAATTATTACTTGTAAAAAATATTTTGCTAATTTTTCTAAAATCAAATCTATCTGGATGAAAATATTCATATTTAAGTGATGACAAACTTGGACAAAAATTATTTTGAGTTTTAGTGTTATTTATATACCATTGATTATCTCTATATACTTGCGTAATAATATCTAAATCTGAAAATTTTAAAAAAGTAAGTTTTGAAGCAATATTCATATTTAGATTGTTTTCAAAAATTAATTTGTCATCTAAGTTATAGACTTTAGCACCATTAGAAGTAATCATAAAAATTTTAATATTTAAATTGTCTCGAATACGCATCATATCAATATGATGACGACCTGATGCAAAAATAATATAAAAACCTTTATTTATTAATAATTTTATGATTTTTCTAGTGTATTTTGTTATTTTATTTTCTGGGGATAACAAAGTTCCATCTAGATCTACTGTAATAATTCGATACATAATAAACCTTAATATAAATAATATATTTGATGCCAAAAATACTTTGATAATTAATTCATACTTATAAAATACTTATCATAATTTTATAACTCTAATAATATTTTAAACAAAGTAAATTAAAAAAATATATATTGTACTAGTATAAAATATTTAAAAGGATATATATGTCAAAAACTGAAACAACTATTGTTATATTAGCTGCTGGAAAAGGTAGTAGAATGAAATCTAATTACCCAAAAGTATTACATGTATTAGGCGGGAAAACAATATTAGAACATGTGTTAAATACAGCAAAATCTATTAAACCTAAAAAAATAATATTGGTTTGTACAAATGATTTGAAAAAAATATTATCTATAAACAAAAATATCCCTGTAGAACTAGTAGTTCAAAAACAGCAAAAGGGTACAGGAGACGCCATAATTGTAGCATCAAAAAATTTTTCAGACAATGAAAACATTATTGTTCTTTACGGAGACATGCCATTTATTTCAGATAAATCTATAAAAAAACTACAAAAATCTAAAAAAAAATCAAATCTAAGTTTGCTAATTAGTAATTTAAAAAATCCAGATGGATATGGGAGAATTTTAAGAAAAAACAATAAAGTAATAAGTATCATAGAAACTAAATGTGCAAATAATAAAGAGAAATTAATTAAAGAAGTATATTCAGGAACATTTATAGCAAATGGAAAAGATTTAAAAAGATGGCTATCAAAAATTAATACAAATAATATTAGTCAAGAAATTTATGCTACAGATATTGTTTACTGGGCTAATTTAGAAGGAAATATTATTAAAACAGTAGAAACTTTAAATCATAAAGAAATATTAGGTATAAATAATCAATTACAATTATCTGCTTTAGAAAAAATCATTCAAAAAGAAAGAATAAAAAATTTAATGATTGCTGGTGTTATGTTAAAAGATCCATCTCATTTTAATTTAAGAGGAACATTAAAACACGGGAAAAACATAGAAATAGATACTGGTGTTATATTGGAAGGCAATGTTATTTTAGGAAATAATATCAAAATTGGAGTAGGTTCTGTAATTAAAAATAGTTTTATTAATAACAACTCTTGTATTAAAGAATATACAATTATAGAAAATGTCAAAATAGGAAAAAATTGTATAATAGGACCTTTTTGTCATCTAAAAAATAATACCATATTAAAAAACGAAACACATATAGGTAACTTTGTTGAAATCAAAGATAGTATTATAGAAAAAAAAACAAAAATAAAACATCTTAGTTACATTGGTAATTCTGAAATTGGTTCTAAAGTAAATATCGGTGCAGGTAGTATTACATGTAATTATGATGGTTTTAAAAAATCAAAAACTATCATTGGTGATAATGTTTTTGTAGGTTCAAATACAGAATTAATTGCCCCTATTGAAATTTCAAAAAATACAACTATTGCAGCAGGAACTACAGTAATAAAAAATGTAGATAAACCATGTTTAGTTTATAATAATAAGGAACAAAAATATAAAAAAAATTGGATTAATTCTAGTAAAAACGCCAAAAAAACTCCTAATTAATAAAAATTATCTTACAATAAAATAAGGGTAGATGTATATGTGTGGTATTGTTGCTGCAGTAACACAACGTAATATAATTAATTGTCTTCTTCAAAGTATTAAACGATTAGAATATCGAGGATATGATTCTTCTGGATTAGCTCTAATAAATAAAAATAATAATTTTATCCGATTTAGATCCGTAGGAAAAGTCAATGAATTAATAAAAAAAATAAAAAATAAAAAACTGTTTGGAACCATTGGTCTAGCTCATACTAGATGGGCTACTCATGGTAAAGTTTCAGAAGAAAATACACATCCACATATCTCTTCACATATTGCCATTGTCCATAATGGTATTATTGAAAATAGTCTACAACTTCGATCATTCTTAGAAAAAAAAGGTTATATATTTTATTCTGAAACAGATACTGAAGTTATTGTGCATTTGTTACATTGGGAACAAAAAAAAACAGGCAAACCTCTTTTAGAAGTTATAAGCAATATTTTAATAAAATTACATGGAAATTATAGTATGGTTATTATGGATAGCAATAATTCATCAAAATTAATTGCTGTTTGTTCTGGAAGCCCATTAATCATTGGATTAGGTGTAGAAGAAAATTTTATAGCTTCAGATCAAATTGCATTGTTAAATATTACAAAACGTTTTATATATTTAAAAGAGGGAGATATTGCTATTATAAAATCAGAAAAAATTAAAATTTTTGACAAAAATAATTTAATAATTCAAAGAAAAATAGTTAAATCTAACATTAAATATGAATGTATTAATAAAGGAAAATATAAACATTATATGGAAAAAGAAATATATGAACAACCTATATCTATTCGTAATACTTTGAAAAACCGTTTAAAAAACAATACAACTATATATTTTCCAGAATTAGGATTAAAAGAAAAAAACATTTTTTTACATTTAGAACATATTCAAATAGTTGCATGTGGAACGTCTTATCATGCTGCGATGGTATCTAAACATTGGTTTGAATCAATTGCTAATATTCCATGTGATGTTGAAGTAGCATCTGAATTTTCTTATCGCAAATTAGCAGTAAGAAAAAAAAGTTTTTTTATTACTTTATCTCAATCGGGTGAAACCGCAGACACTTTAAGAGCATTAAGAATTTCTAAAAAATTAGGATATTTAGGAAATTTAACTATATGCAATATGCAAGGTTCATCTTTAGTACAAGAATCTGATACGTGCTTGTTAACTAAAGCTGGAATTGAAATAGGAGTTGCTTCTACAAAATCTTTTACTACACAATTAACTGTTTTATTAATGCTAGTAGCAAAAATAGTCGGTATTAAAAAAAAAGAAAATAATATTGAAAAACAAATTGTAAAAATATTAACTATTTTACCGTATAGAATTGAAGAAATTTTAAAAAAAAATAAAGAAATTAAAAACTTAGCTAAAAAAATATATAATAAAAAAAATATGCTATTTCTTGGAAGAGGTGATCAATATCCTATAGCTATGGAAGGAGCATTAAAATTAAAAGAAATTTCTTATATTCATGCTGAAGCTTATCCTTCAGGAGAATTAAAACATGGACCTCTTGCGTTAATTGATAAAAACGTACCTATTATTATTACAGCTCCAAAAAATTCATTACTTGAAAAAACAAAACAAAACATTCAAGAAATATGTGCAAGAGGCGGTTTAATATACATTTTTTCTGATGAAGAAATAAATTTAGAAAAAAATATAACAGTTTTAAAATTACCATATGTTGAAGAAATCATAGCCCCTATTTTTTATATCATTCCGTTACAGTTACTTGCATATTATATTGCTCTAATTAAAGGAACAAATATAGACCAACCTAGAAATCTTGCAAAATCTGTTACAGTAGAATAAAAAATTTATATTTATTTTATATATAAAAGAGTATGAGTTTTTAGTTTTATAAAATAGTCTCATACTCTATATAAAAATATAATAAAACTAGTGATTTTTATATTCAATTTAATTTTCTATAGCTATTTTTAATTTTTTCATAGCATTTTTTTCTAATTGACGTACACGTTCTGCAGAAATTCCATAATTATTTGCTAGCACTTGTAAAGTATTTTTTTTACTATTGTTAAGCCATCTAGATTGAATAATATCACGACTACGTTTATCTAAACTTAACAAAGCATTATTTAATTTATGCGTTGCATGTTCATCCCAATTATCTTGTTCGAATCCATTTGCAAAATCAGATTTTTTATCTTGTAAATATAACATATTTGAATTATTATATTTACCATCTTTCAAATCTTCATCTGGAAATGGATTAAAAGTTACATCCTGAGCTGACATACGAGCTTCCATTTCTTTAACATCTGCAGTACTTACACCTAACTCCCGTGCAACTATTTCAATTTCTTCCTGATTAAACCAACCCAATCTATTTTTACTTTTTCTTAAATTAAAAAATAATTTTCTTTGAGACTTAGTAGTTGCTACTTTTACAATTCTCCAATTTCTAAGTACATATTCATGTATTTCAGATTTAATCCAATGAACAGCAAAAGAAACTAAACGTACTCCAATTTCTGGATTAAATCTACGAACTGCTTTCATTAAACCTATATTTCCTTCTTGTATTAAATCGGCTTGAAGCAAACCATATCCAGAATAATTACGTGAAATATGAATAACAAATCTAAGATGAGAAAGAATTAAAGTTTTAGCAGCATCTAAATCACTATTATAACGTAAACGTTGAGTTAATAATTTTTCTTCTTCAATAGATAACATAGGCCATAAGTTGGCTATTCTAATGTAAGCTTCCAAATTACCTAATGATGTTACAGACAAAATCTGTACTTTATTAATCATGTTAATTCCCGAATAAAAAAATATTAAATCAATTATAAGTATATTAAATATTTTAATCATACTTTGATTAAAATTTAAAATCAAAAACTTATATAAATATTAACTATATTAATATTAAAATAAAATTAATAATATAAATTATTCATATTTTAAAATTTTAAAAAATGATTATTTCATGTCATTAAAAATAGAATTAATAAAATCATCACTATTAAAAACAATTAAATCAGTTGATTTTTCACCAATACCAATATAACGAATAGGAATAGAAAATTTATCTGATAACGCAAAAATTACTCCTCCTTTAGCTGTTCCATCTAACTTTGTAATAATTAAGCCAGTTACATTTAGTGATTTATGAAACATTTCTGTCTGATTAATTGTATTTTGTCCATTACATGCATCAATTACTAAAACTATTTCATCTGGAGCAGATGTATTTAATTTTTTTATAACCCTTACTATTTTTTTTAATTCTTCCAATAAATGTTGCTTATTATGTAATCTTCCCGCTGTATCGATAATTAAAACATCAGTTTTTTTAGAAATAGCAGATTTTAATGCATCGAATGCTACTGCAGCTGGATCAGCTTTAAAAATTTGTGCTATTACTGGAATATCATGCATTTTTGCTAATATTTTTAATTGATCTATTGCTGCAGCACGAAATGTATCTGCTGCTGCTAACATAACAGATTTTCCATCTAACTTATATTTTTTTGCTAATTTTAAAGCAGTTGTAGTTTTTCCTGTTCCATTTACACCAACTAATAATATAACAAACGGAATTTTATTCCTGATGATAAGAGGTTTTTCTACTTTTTTTAAAATAAAATGCATTCGTTCTTTTAGAATAAAATATACTTCTTTTGGATCTTTTAATTGTTTACGATTAGTATCATTAATAAGCCCTTGAATAATTTTTTCAGTAGTATTAATACCAATATCAGATAAAATCATAGTATCTTCTAATTCTTCAAATAAAGCTTTATCTATACTTTTAAGAGAAAAAATACGATTAATTTTATTTCCAAAAAAATTTTTAGTTTTTTTTAAACTTTCTTTTAATTTAAAAAAAAAATTCATTTTTATATTAGAATTGTCTTTGGTAATAGAATCTGTAGCATTATCTGTATTATCTTTATTTAAATTAACTTTATTTTTTTTGATTATTTTTGAATTAATCCAAGAAAATAAATTATTTTTTTTGTTGTCATTCATTTGACTAACTCCTTAATTAAAAAATTAAATTTTTTACTTTTATTTTAAAAAATTAAAAATTAAATATTTATTTAAATTATATTTAATAATAAAATAAATTATATCACTAACTTATATAATCTAATAAAATGTATAATTCTTTTTTTAAAAAAAAAGGAAAGGTTTATATTATTTCAGGTGCGCTAAAAGGAAGAAAATTATCTTTTCAAAATGACTCAAAGATACGCCCAACAACTAACAGAATAAGAGAAACACTTTTTAATTGGCTTTCTAAATACATTGAAAACGCTAGTTGTTTGGATTGTTTTGCAGGTAGCGGTGCATTAGCTTTAGAAGCTATATCTCGTAATGCTAAATTTGTTACTTTATTAGAAATAGAAAAAAATAATATAATTTATTTAAAACAAAACGTAAAAAAATTAAATATATATAATATAGAAATTATACATACAAATACTTTAAATTGGTTAAAAAAACCAAAAAAAACATATGATATAATATTTATAGATCCACCATATAACGCAAAGTTAATAGAAAAAACAATTGTTTTATTAGAGAAAAAAAAATGGATAAAAAATCAATCAATGATTTATATAGAAACAAAAAAAAATGAATTTGTAACAATATCAAATCATTTCACTTTATATAAAAAAAAAATTACCCGTCACATCGCATGCTATCTTTATATTTTTAACACGAAAATATAAAATTAAAAAATATTAATTAATTTAATAGGATATAAATTTTTATGAAAATTTTAGTCTCAAAAAATATAAGTTTAGATCTATTTTGTAAAAATCCTACTCAAATTATAAAGTCAAATGAAAATAGTACTTTATCAATATCAGAAAATAAAAAAATTTTGTTTTATGTTATTACTCCATCAATATTAAAAAAAATATTTAATATTGAATATAATTTTCAAAAAGAAGATATAAAAAAAGAACAAAAAATGAAAAAAAAGTTTTCTATGTATTCAACATGGACCCCTGATAAAGATTTTATTCAAAAAGCAGCATTATGGGGAATAATTTTAGAAGAAGAAGTATCTAAACATGAACTTAATGCTTTTATTAATTATTGGGAAGTTGAAGGTTGTTTTTTTTACCATGTACAATGGGAACAAAAATTAGCAAGAAGCTTACAAAGAGTTCGTTCTTTTAATATACTTAAAAAACAGAAGGATATAACTTATATACCAGAACCTGATCAAAAAACACCTGAAGGATTTAGAGGAAAATAATGACATTTTATGCTGATTTTTTTAAACGTTTACAACGAATTATGCCTAAAAATATTAAACCTAAATTTGAAAATGATCAAGATTTATTAGCTTGGAATCAGGAACAAGGAAGAATATCTTCTGAATCGATATCACGTGAAAATAAAGCAATGAAAATGCAAAGAGTATTAGGAAGATCTGGAATTCGTGAATTATATATGAATTGTTCTTTTGAAAATTATAAAATTGAACATGAAGGTCAAAGAAAAGTACTTAAAGCAGCAAAACGATATGCTGAGGAATTTCATGAAAATATTGCAAGTTTTATTTTTTCAGGACGTCCTGGAACTGGTAAAAATCATTTAGCATCAGCTATAGGAAATTACTTAATTTTACACGGAAAAAGTATTTTAATTGTAACAGTGGCAGATTTAATGTCTAACATGAAAGGTACATTTAGTGGGACGAGTAATATTACTGAAGAAAATTTATTAAATCATCTCAGTAGCGTAGATTTGTTAATGATTGATGAAATTGGTATGCAAACTGAATCCAGATATGAAAAAGTAATTATAAATCAAATTGTTGATAGACGATCATCATCAAAACGATCAACTGGTATGCTTTCTAACTTAGATCACAAGGGTATGAAAAATTTATTAGGAGAGAGGGTAATTGATAGAATGCGACTAGGAAATAGTTTATGGTTAACCTTTGAATGGGATAGTTATAGGCAATATGTTAAAGGTGATGAATATTAGTTTATTTGTTTTTATTTTATTCTTGATATATACTCACCAGATCGCGTATCTACTTTAATAAAAGATCCAACTTGAATAAATAATGGAACCTTTACAATTGCTCCTGTACTTAATTTTGCCAGCTTAGTACTAGCATTTATAGCCTCACCCTTTAAAGTTACTCTTGTATCTACTACCTTTAATTCCACAAAAATATTCGGTGTAATAAAAATTGGTTTGTTATTCCAAAATGTAACAATACAAGTATCTTGCTCTAATAACCACTTTGCACTTGATCCTACAATTTTTTTTTCTATTGAAAAATCTTCAAAAGTATTATCATCAATAAAATACCAAAAATTACCATCATTATACAAATAAGATAATTTGCACTCTAAAATATCAGCTATTTCTAATGAATCTGTTGATTTAAATGTTTTTTCTATTAGTTGATTTTTTAATAATTTTTTTAATTTTACGCGAACAAATGCTTGACCTTTACCAGGTTTAACAAACTCACTGGATTCTATTAAACATGGCTCTTTTTCAAAAATAATTTTACAACCAATACGAAAATTATTACTTTTATATACTCTCATACAACCTCTATAAAAAAAATATTAGTAAATATTTTTTAATATATTTAAAAAATTTTAAGATATTTTTGATTATTAAAAATTAATTAATTTTTAAAAATGTAGTATTTTTTGTTTAAAATACATTCTTTCCTCAGAAAAGCATATCTGAGGAAAGAAATTTTTAAATTAATTCTAATCTTGATTAACTAAAAATTTTTTACATCATTCCACCCATTCCGCCCATTCCACCAGCAGGAGAAGGGTTTATATCAGAAGACTTTTCATCTTTTGGTAAATCTGTGACCATACATTCAGTAGTAATCATTAAACCAGCAACAGATGCAGCATATTGAAGAGCAGATCTTGTTACTTTAGTAGGATCTAATATACCAAAATCAATCATATCTCCATATTCATCAGTAGCAGCATTATAACCATAGTTACCTTTTCCATCTTTCACATTGTTAGTAACTACAGAGGGTTCTTCTCCAGAATTAGATACAATTTGACGTAAAGGAGCTTCCATTGCACGTAAAGCCACTCTAATTCCAACATTTTGATCTTCATTTTGACCACGTAAACTAGATATTTTTCCAGCAACACGAACTAATGCAACACCTCCACCAGCTACAACACCTTCTTCTACAGCAGCACGAGTTGCATGTAAAGCATCTTCAACACGAGCTTTTTTCTCTTTCATTTCTACTTCTGTCGCAGCTCCTACTTTAAGTACTGCAACACCACCTGATAATTTAGCTAAACGCTCATTTAATTTTTCTTTATCATAATCAGAAGTAGCTTCTTGAATTTCTTGACGAATTTGAGCAATACGATTTTGGATAGCATTTTTTTCTCCGATGCCACCAATAATAGTTGTTGTATCTTTATTAATAACAACACGTTTTGCTTGACCTAAATCTTCTAAAGTCGATTTTTCTAATTCCATTGCTAGCTCTTCTGATATTACAGAACCACCAGTTAGAATAGAAATGTCTTGTAGCATAGCTTTTCTTCTATCACCAAAACCAGGAGCTTTAACAGCAGCAACCTTAACAATTCCGCGCATAGAATTAACTACTAGAGTAGCTAATGCTTCTCCTTCTAAATCTTCTGAAATTATTAATAATGGTTTTCCAGATTTCGCAACAGATTCTAATATTGGAAGCATTTCGCGAACATTAGAAATTTTTTTATCAGCCATTAAAATATATGGATTTTCTAATTCAACAATTCCAGTTTCTGGTTTGTTGATAAAATAAGGAGATAAATAACCTCGGTCAAATTGCATTCCTTTAACAACTTCAAGTTCGTTTTGTAAACCTGTACCTTCCTCTACTGTAATAACTCCATCGTTACCAACTTTTTCCATTGCTTCAGCAATTAAAGCACCTACTTTCTCATCAGCATTAGCAGAAATAGTACCAACTTGTGTAATTGCTTTAGAATCAGAACATGGTACAGATAAATTTTTTAGCTCTTCAACAGCATTAATAACCGCTTTATCAATACCTCGTTTTAAATCCATAGGATTCATTCCAGCAGCTACTGCTTTTAAACCTTCATTAACTATTGATTGTGCTAATAATGTTGCTGTTGTAGTTCCATCTCCTGCTGCATCATTGGCTTTAGATGCAACTTCTTTTACCATTTGAGCTCCCATATTTTCGAATTTATCTTCTAATTCGATTTCACGAGCAACTGAAACACCATCTTTAGTAATACTAGGTGCTCCAAAAGATTTATCTAAAACTACATTTCTACCTTTTGGTCCTAAAGTTACTTTAACTGCATCAGCTAATACATTGACTCCACGAAGCATTTTAATTCTAGCTTCATTTCCAAATTTTACATCTTTAGCGCCCATTTTAACATTTCCTTAAATATATTATTTTTTATGGATAAGCATAGTTTACTATTCAACAATTGCTAAAATGTCACTTTCAGTTAAAATTAATAATTCTTCGTTATCAATTTTTTCTGTTTTTGCACCATAACCTTCATTAAAAATTACAACATCACCAACTTTAACATCTAATGGTTTAATTTCACCGTTGTCTAAAATACGACCATTACCAACTGCTGTAACTGTCCCGCGATTAGATTTACTTGCCGCAGAACCTGTAAGAACAATGCCGCCTGCAGATTTAGATTCTGCTTCTTGACGTTTTACAAGCACACGATCATGCAATGGACGAATTTTCATATAATACTCCTGTCAATAATCCTGTTTATTTTAAAAAAATTATTTTTTCTTTTTTTGATGTTTTATCTTTAATACTAAATATAGGGATCTTTATGAAACTTTCAAGGGTAAAAATTATTTTTAATGATTTTTTTTTAAATATTTATTAAACAAGGGTTCTAAATAAGCAAAACTAAAGTTTGCTTGTTATAAAAAAAGTATTGACAAAGTTTTATCTTTGATGATTTAATGTAGAAAATGCCCGGATAGCTCAGTCGGTAGAGCAGGGGACTGAAAATCCCCGTGTCGGTGGTTCAATTCCGCCTCCGGGCATAAATTGTATTATTTACCTATACAAAATGTAGAAAAAATACAATTTAACAAATCATTTGAAGAAAAAGAACCCGTTATCTCTCCCATTAATTTATTTATCAAACTTAATGATTCTGCTAGTAATTCAATATTTTTATATTTAAACCAATTTTTTTGTGCTTTTAAAAATTCATTATAAGATAAATCAATTTGATGAATATGACGTCGTCTAGCAATAAATAAACTTTCTTTTTCTTTGTTTTTTTCTATTTTTATAATATGTTTTTTTAATATATCTATACCTTGACCTGTAAGTGCAGAAACACTAATAAAATAAAAATTGCCAATTTTTTTAATTCCAAAATTATCTTTTAATAAATCAATTTTATTTAAAACAAAAGTTATTTGTATAGAGTTGTTATAAGAAGTAATTTTTTTGATAAAATCATCTGATATTTTTTTTTGATTTTCAAGTTTAATGGTTTTATCTATTACAAATAAAATATGATCACAACTTTTAATTGCTTCCCAAGCACGCGTAATTCCGATTTTTTCAATTTCATCTTTAGTTTCATGAAAACCTGCAGTATCAATAATTTCACATACAAAACCATTAATATTAATATATTCATAAAGAAGATCACGTGTTGTTCCAGGAATATTGGTAACAATTGCTCGTTCACGTGAAGATAAAACATTTAATATACTAGACTTTCCAGCATTAGGAGGGCCTACAATGATTATTTTTTTAGATTCTCGTATAACACTTTCATTTGTAACTGTTTTTTTTATTTGTAAAAAATGACTATTTAATTTATGAAAATGATCATAAATAACACTATCAACATTTAAATTAATTTCTTCTTCTGAAAAATCTATACTAGATTCAATATGAACACGAAAATTAATAAGCACTTTTATTAATTTTCGTATATAAGATGAAAATCTTCCTTGTAAAGAATTTAATGAAGCTTTCAGCATAGATTCAGTTTCGGAATTAATTAAATCATCAATTGCCTCTGCTTGAATTAAATCAATTTTTCCATTTAAAAATGCACGCTCACAAAATTCACCTGGTTTAGCTAATCTTGTATTTTTTATAGATAGAATACTTTTAATTAATAAATCCATTACAAGTGGACTACCATGACCTTGTAACTCTAATACATCTTCACCAGTGAATGAGTAAGGACCGGGAAACCATAAAGATATCCCTTGATCTAAAACCTCATTGTTTTTATTGAAAAATTTTGAATAAGTAGCAAACCTTGGTTTAGGTATTTTACCCAAAATATTTATAGCAACTTGTTTTGCATGAATTCCAGAAATTCGTAATATTCCAACGGCACTTTTTCCTGGATAAGTAACTTGAGCAATAATGGTATCATCTTGTATCATAGAATACTTTCTTATTTAAAATAAAATCTTTATTTAAACTACTTCTTCTTTTTAAAATTAAATAAAATAATTTTTTGTTGTATAATAGTAACTAAATTACTAATTATATAATATAAAACTAATCCTGCAGGGAACCATAAAAAAAATACTGTAAAAATAATAGGCATAAAATACATTATTTTTTTTTGCAATGGATCAGAAATATTATTAGATGAAGTGTTTTGAATTAAAAACATTGTAATACCCATAAGAACTGGTAAAACATAATAAGGATCTTGATCAGATAAATCTTTAATCCATAATAAAAACGGGGCATGACGGAGTTCGACTGATCCAATTAACATATAATAAAGAGACAAAAAAATAGGCATTTGTATAAAAACAGGTAAACAGCCACCTAACGGATTGATTTTTTCTTGTTTATATAAACTCATCATTTCTTGGCTCATACGCTGTTTATTATTACCAAAATTTTTCTTTATTTCATTAATTTTAGGTTGTAATTGACGCATTTTTGCCATAGAAATATATTGTGCTTTTGTTAAAGGATAAGTTATAGCTTTCATAATAAATGTAATCAAAATAATAGAAAAACCCCAATTACCTACAATATTATGTAAAAAACTTAATAATTTAAATAATGGTTGAGATAAAAACCAAAGCCATCCATAATCTACGGTTAAATCTAAATTTGGAGCTACTAATGCCATTTCTTTTTGTATTGCTGGTCCTATCCATAATTTTGATTTTATAACAGATTGAGAGTTGGAAGGAATATTAATAAGAGGAGATTTATATCCAATAGTAGCAATATTATGATTAATATAAGATGTATAAATAGTGTTGAAATTTACGTTATCTTCAGGTATCCAAGCTACAGAAAAATATTGTTGTAACATTGCAACCCAACCGCTTTTTGTAAAAATATGTAATTGTTGATTTTCAGAAATTTTATCAAATTTATATTTTTTATATTTTACATCAGTGCTAGAATAAGCAGCTCCTCGATATGTCTGTAAAGCGAAATTGCTACTATAAATATCACGTTTTTTAGGAAGTTTAATGGTTTGTTTAAGTTGTCCAAACATATATAATTGCAAATTATTTTTACTAAAATTATCTATATTATATTCTATTTGAATATCATATTTACCTGGTTTGAGGATAAAAGTTTTAGTATAAATAATATTATCTTTAATAAAAGTTATTGGAACACGTAATTCTTTTTCATTATTTTTCAAAGCAAAAAAAACATCTTTTGAATGATAAAGTGGTCTTTTATTGTTGTTTTCTGCATTATCTGGTCCATCTTTTCCAATTAAACCACTTTGCGCTTGATAAATAAAATCTGATGCTGTTTCTAATAATTTTAATGGTTTAGAGGAATTTAATTTATTTTTATAAGACAACAAACTAGCTTCTTCTATATCACCTCCATACATATTAACAACTAAACTAATTACATCATTATTAATCGTAATTTTGTTTTGATTATTTTTTTTTGTAGGATAAATATTTAAATTTATATTATTTTTTTCAATTTTATTGTTCTTTAAAAATGATTGATTTTTCCACGCCTGCCATACTAAAAAAGAAATAAATAAAAATGCAAAAATAAAAAAATTACGCTGTACTTCCATAATTAATATTCGCTTTTATCTTTTGTATTTAAAGGTATTAAATCACATCCACCTAAATGAAATGGATGACATTTCAATAAACGAACAATTGTTAATATTATACCTTTAATTACACCAAATCTACGTAAAGATAATAGCATATATGTTGAACAAGTAGGATAAAATCGACAATTTGATCGCATAAAGGGACTAATACAATACTGATAAATTAAAATAAAAAAACTTAAACAGCATATAATTATTGATGATAATTTAACCATAAATTCTCCAATATATTAATTATATTTTTATTACTTAAAAAAATAATATTTTTTTTAGCTATTACTATAAAATCCATGGAAATCAATTTATGTTGTAATAAACGAAAAGTTTCTCGAATTAATCTTTTAATTATATTACGCTTGTATGCATATTTTATATTTTTTCTCGATATGCTAATACCCAGTCTGGGGTATCCTAATAAATTAGGACGTCCTAAAACAACTATTTCAACTTTTTTTTGAATATAATATTTTTTAAAAACATATTTAAAATTTATAGATTTCAATAATCTTGATTTTTTTTTAAAAAAATAATTTAACACTATATTTAACCTGTTATTTACTAGAAACACTCAAGCGTGCTCTTAATTTAGCACGTCGCCGTGATAAAATATAACGACCATTTTTAGTTGACATACGAGTTCTAAATCCATGTGAACGATTACGTTTTAGTATTGATGGTTGAAAAGTACGTTTCATTTTAATATTTACCTAAAAAAAATTAATTAAGATAGGATGATGATCTAAGTATAAAACATAAGGTAATATTTTTTAAAAATTAAAATTGTTTTTAAATAAGTTCTTTACCTTATTATTTTTTTAAAAATCGAAATATATTAATAGTATTTTGATGTTTTATTTTGAGTATACAAGTAAATTATTATTTATAAAAACAAAATATACATAAAAACTATTGTATGTAAAATATCCAAATTAAATTAAACCCTTTCGTTATGATGAACTATTTTAAATAGTATAACTTGTAATGCAAAAAATATATTTTTTTTATATACAAATAAAACATTTAAATATTAATTTTATTTGCTTGGAGTCTATCGTGTCACTTTGTCTTTGGAAACAGTGTCTTGACCGGTTACAGGATGAGTTACCATGTGCAGAATTTAGCATGTGGATACGCTCTCTAAAAGCCAAATTAAATAATAACGTTTTAGAAATATATGCTCCAAATCAATTCATATTAGAATGGATAAAAGATAGATATTTAATTACTTTTAAAAATATACTAAAAGATTTTTGTGGACTAAATACACCATTGGTAACATTCAAAGTATATCAAACTTCAAAAGAAAAAAAATTTAAAAAAAATAATTTAAATAACATAAAGAAAATAAATATCAAACAGAAATCTAATAAAATACCTATTTTAAACAAATTATATTATCGTTCAAATATTAATAAAAAGAACAAATTTGAAAATTTTATAGAAGGAAAATCTAATCAATTAGCACGAGCAGCTGCTTCTCAAGTTGCTAATAATCCTGGTAATTCTTATAATCCACTTTTCTTATATGGAGGTACAGGATTAGGCAAAACACATTTACTACACGCAATTGGAAATGAAATATTAACATATAAACATAATATGAAAATAATTTATATGCATTCTGAACGTTTTGTACAAGATATGGTAAAAGCATTGCAAAATAACGCCATTGAAAAATTTAAACTACACTATCGTTCAGTTGATGCATTATTAATTGATGATATTCAGTTTTTTGGACATAAAGAACGTTCTCAAGAAGAATTTTTTCATACATTTAATTCACTTTTAGAAGGAAATCAACAAATTATTTTAACTTCAGACCGTTATCCAAAAGAAATAAATGGAGTTGAAGATCGATTAAAATCAAGATTTGGATGGGGTTTAACTGTAGCTATAGATCCACCGGAATTAGAAACACGTGTGGCTATATTAATAAAAAAAGCTGATGAAAAAAATATTATATTACCTGATGAAGTCGCTTTTTTTATTGCAAAACGTTTATGTTCTAATGTTCGTGAATTAGAAGGAGCTTTAAATAGAATTATCGCTAATGCTAATTTCAGTGATAAAACTATTACAATTGAATTTGTACGAGAAGCACTTAGAGATATATTAGCTTTACAAGAAAAACTTATTACAATTCATAATATCCAAAAAACAGTTGCAGAATATTATAAAATCAAAGTTTCAGACTTATTATCTAGAAGACGATCTCGATCAGTAGCAAGACCAAGACAGATGGCTATGGCTATGGCAAAAGAATTAACTAATCATAGTTTACCAGAAATTGGAGATGCATTTAGCGGACGAGATCATACTACAGTATTACATGCTTGCCGTAAAATTGAACAATTACGAGAAGAAAGCAACGATATTAAAGAAGACTTTTCAAATTTAATTAGGACTCTATCAGTGTAAATATATGAAATTTATCATTCAAAATAATATTTTAATTGAAAACTTAAAAAAAATTAGTCGACTATTAGTTAAAAATACTTCAGCCCCTATTTTAGAAAATATTCTTATAAAAATTAAAAAAGATATATTATCTTTAACTACGACAAATTTAGAAATTGAAATAATTGCTAAAATTAAAATTGAAACAAAATATATACCAGGAAAGATAACTATTTCAGGTAGAAAAATGCTAAATATTTGTCAAAATTTACCAAAAACATCGTATATCCAAATAGAATTAAAAAATAATAAAATATATATTTATTCTGAAAAAAGCAATTATACATTAGTAACATTACCAGCTGAAAGTTTTCCAAATCATCAAGATTTCAATTATATTTCTGATTTTCATATATCATCAGATACTTTGAAAAATATGATAATAAAAACTGAATTTGCTATGGGTAAACAAGATGTTCGTTATTATCTTAATGGTATGTTATTTGAAAAAAAAGAAAATTATCTAAGAAATGTTGCAACTGATGGATATAGATTAGCAACATCATATATTTCTTTAAACAAAAAAATTAATCCTTTTTCAATCATTATTCCAAATAAAGGAATAATAGAAATATTAAGATTACTAAACATAAAAGATACATTATTACATATTTTAATTGGTACTTATAATATTAGAATACATATAAATAATTTAATTTTTACTACACAATTAATTGAAGGAAAATATCCTGATTATAATAGTGTTTTGTTAAAAAATCCGAAAAAACCTATTGTTATTAATAATGATTTACTAAAAAAATCATTATTACGAACTTCTATTTTATCGCATGAAAAATTTTCTGGAATTGAAATAAATATTCATAATGGTGAAATTAAGACAATATCTGATAATCAAGAAGACGAAACTGCAGAAGATAGATTCAATGTTGAATATTTTGGTAATACAATAAATATATCAATTAATGCTTATTATATATTAGATGTTCTTAATGCGATTAATACTAAAAATATTTTATTATTTCTCAATAAAAATCAATCTTCAATACAAATTGAATCAGAAAATAATTCTCCAACTGTTTACGTTATAATGTTATTAAAACGTTAATTTATAAAAATATATAAATATAAAAAAATAAATAAAAAATAGTTAATTTATAAAAAATTTAAAAAATAACAAATAGGAATAATTATGAATGACACATATAATTCTTCGAATATTCAAATTTTACGAGGATTAGATGCAGTAAGAAAAAGACCTGGAATGTATATTGGAGATACTGATGATGGAAGTGGATTACACCATATGGTTTTCGAAATTGTAGACAATTCCATTGATGAAGCACTAGCAGGATTTTGCAAGGAAATTATAGTTATTATTCATAAAGACAATTCTGTTTCAATAGAAGATGATGGAAGAGGAATTCCAACAGATATACATAATGAGGAAAAAATTTCAGCTGCAGAAGTTATTATGACAGTATTACATTCAGGTGGTAAATTTGATAATTCTTCATATAAAATATCAGGTGGATTACATGGTGTAGGAATTTCAGTTGTGAACGCTTTATCAGAAAAATTAGAATTAATAATACATAAAAATCAAAAACAATATAAACAAATATACAAAAATGGCATACCAGAATCACCTTTATTAATAATTGGAAAAACAAATAAAACAGGAACATATATTAGATTTTGGCCTAGTTATCAAACTTTTACAAATAAAACAAAATTTCAATATGAAATTTTATCTCAACGTTTACGTGAATTATCTTTTCTTAACTCTAATATTTCCATTTACTTAAAAGACAATAGAAATAATATTGAAAATTACTATCATTATAAAGGCGGAATAAAAGCTTTTATTAAATTTTTAAATAAAAATAAAACAGTAATTCATTCAAATATATTCTATTTTAAATCAACTAAAAATAATATTGAATTAGAAGTATCTATACAATGGAATGAATCACATAAAGAAAATATATATTGTTTTACAAATAATATACCTCAAAAAGATGGCGGCACCCATTTAGCTGGTTTTAGATCTGGAGTTACACGTACATTAAACTTACATATTGAACGTGAAGGATACAATAAAAAACATAAAACTATTATTACAGGAGAAGATACAAGAGAAGGACTAACAGCTGTTATATCAATTAAATTGCCTGATCCAAAGTTTTCTTCACAAACAAAAGATAAATTAGTATCATCTGAAGCAAAATCAGTAATAGAATCATTAATTAATGAACATCTTGTTGAATATCTTTTAGAAAATCCAATTGATGCAAAAGCTATAATTCACAAAATCATAAATACAGCAAAAACAAGAGAAGCAGCAAGACGCGCAAGAGAAATCAACAAAAAAAAAGGAATACTAGATTTAGGAGGATTACCTGGAAAATTAGCTGATTGTCAAGAAAATGATCCTACAATATCAGAAATTTATTTAGTAGAAGGAGATTCTGCTGGAGGATCTGCTAAACAAGGACGAAATAGAAAAAATCAAGCAATTTTACCTCTTAAAGGGAAAATATTAAACGTACAAAAATCAAAATTTGATAAAATAATCTTATCTCAAGAAATAGCAGCTTTAATTACAGCTTTGGGGTGTGGAATTGGAAAAAATGAATATAACTTAGAAAAATTAAGATATAATCACATTATTATAATGACTGATGCAGATGTTGATGGTGCACATATTCGAACATTGTTACTAACATTTTTTTACCGTCAATTACCTGAACTAATTGAAAAAGGATATATTTATATTGCTCAACCACCTTTATATAAAATTAAAATTGGTAAAAAAGAAAAATATATTAAAAACGATGAAGAAATGAAAAAATATAAAATTAAAATAGCTTTAAAAAACCTTGTTGTAAAAAATAAACAAAACAATGACATTGAAAACAACACAAAAATATTTAAACAAATAATTTCTGAATTTAATAAAATTCAAATTAATATAAAAAAAAATCAAAACCACTTTCCTGAAATAATATTAAATGAATTAATTTATCAACCATATTTAAATAACTTAAAAAATGAAGAAAAAGTTATTATATGGATAGAAACATTAACAAAAAAACTAAATGAAAAAGATAAAAACAATACGTTTTATCTATCAAAAATTAACAAAAAAGAAAATGAAAATATATTTGAACCAATTATAACTTCGTCTAGATATGAATATTATAATAGATATGAATTTACAGATCAATTTATAAAAAGTAAAGAATATATTTCTATTGTTAAATTAGGAGAAAAATTTAAAAAATTTCAAAAAAATAATAACTTTATAGAAAAAGGAGATAAAAAATATATAATAAATGATATAAAAAATACCATAAAATGGCTAATTAATGAATCTCAAAATGATTTATTTGTACAACGCTATAAAGGACTTGGAGAAATGAATCCAGATCAACTATGGAAAACAACAATGAACCCTGAGACAAGAAATATGTTACAAGTGACAATAAATGATGCAATTTCAGCAAACGACTTGTTTAACACATTAATGGGCGATGCAGTTGAACCTAGACGGAAATTTATAGAAAAAAATGCATTAAAAGCTGAAAATATAGATATTTAAAAAATTCTAATACATATTTTTTTACTATTTTACAATGTTTATATTTTTTATAATCAATTGCGGCAGGAAAAACCAGCCGCGAATATATATCGCATTCTATTATTTAAATTTATCCATTATTTCAAGAACACGAAGTTTTGCAATTTCTTTTGATATTTTTAATAAAACATCATCTTGTTTTATTTTTTTATCTTTATATTTAAAAAATTCTTCAGCTTGTTTTTTTGCTTCTAAAATACGTTTTCGATCTAAATCTACACCTCGAATAGCAATATCTGCTAATATAGAAATAATAGAAGGTTGAACTTCTAAAATTCCTCCTGATATATAGAGACATTCTTCTGTTTTATTTTGATGAAATATATATACTATTCCTGGTTTAATTATACTCAATAATTGTGTATGACCGGGATAAATTCCCATTTCTCCTTCACTACCAGAAACTCGTATTTTTTCAACTAAACCAGAAAAAATACGTTTTTCAAAACTTACGATATCTAAATAAAAATCCATAGATATATCCAAAATATTTATTGTAATTTATAATGTTTTTGATTTTTCTTGAACTTCTTCAATTGAACCTACCATATAAAATGCTTGTTCTGGTAAGTCATCAAATTCACCTTCTATTATTCCTTTAAAAGCACGAATGTTATCTTTTAAAGACACATATTTTCCTGGAAAACCAGTGAATACTTCTGCTACAAAAAATGGTTGCGATAAAAATCTCTGTATTTTTCGGGCTCTCGAAACTAATTTTTTATCTTCTTCTGAAAGTTCATCCATTCCTAATATTGCAATAATATCTTTAAGTTCTTGATATCTTTGTAATATTGACTGAACTCCACGTGCTGTATTATAATGTTCTTCTCCAATAATATTGGGGTCTAATTGACGACTTGTAGAGTTTAAAGGATCAATAGCTGGGTAAATACCTAAAGATGCGATTTGACGGCTTAGTGTTACGGTTGAATCTAAATGTGCAAATGTTGTGGCAGGTGATGGATCAGTCAAATCATCTGCAGGAACGTAAACTGCTTGAACAGAAGTAATTGAACCTTTTTTAGTTGATGTAATTCTTTCTTGCAATAAACCCATTTCTTCAGATAAAGTAGGTTGATATCCTACAGCAGAAGGCATTCTTCCAAGTAATGCTGATACTTCTGTTCCCGCTAAAGTATAACGATATATATTATCAATAAATAATAAAACATTTTTACCTTCATCGCGAAACTTTTCTGCAATAGTTAATCCTGTAAAAGCAACACGTAATCGATTTCCTGGTGGTTCATTCATTTGACCATATACCAGTGATACTTTATCTAATACTTTGGAATCTTTCATTTCGTAATAAAAATCATTTCCTTCTCTAGTTCTTTCACCAACTCCAGTAAAAACTGAATAACCAGAATGTTCTATTGCAATATTTCTAATTAATTCCATCATATTTACTGTTTTTCCAACACCTGCACCACCAAATAAACCAACTTTACCACCCTTTGCAAAAGGACAAATTAAATCAATAACTTTAATGCCTGTTTCTAAGATTTCTTGAGAAGTATCTTGTTCTTGATAACTAGGCGGTGATCTATGAATTTCCCAATTCTCTATTTTAGAACCATCTATATTTTTTAAAGGTCCTTTGTTATCTATTGTTTGACCTAATACATTTATGATTCGACCTAATGTAGCTTGCCCTACAGGTACTTTAATATAATGTCCGAGATCAATAACAATTAAACCTCTTTTTAATCCATCTGTAGATCCCATGGCAATAGTTCTAACTACACCAGATCCTAATTGTTGTTGGACTTCTAAAATAAGTGTTATATTTTGATTTTTTACTTCCAAAGCATTGTATATTTTTGGTACCGCATTTTGCTCAAATTCTACATCTACTATAGCACCAATAATTTGAATAATTTTTCCAGTAGTAATCATTTCATACCTCTAACTAATTTTTAATCTACTGATACTGCTGAAGCTCCAGCAATAATTTCAGTCAACTCCTGAGTAATATTTGCTTGACGAACTTTATTATAAATTAATTGTAATTCTTTAATACGACTACCGCTGTTATCTGTCGCTGTTTTCATAGCCACCATACGAGCTGCTTGTTCACTTGCAATATTTTCTAAAACACTTTGATAAATTTGAGATTCAATATATCTATCAAACAATGTATCTAAAATTAATTTAGATTCTGGTTCATATAAATAATCCCATTTTTCTTTATTTAAAGTATTTTTTTCAGGAGATAAAGGAAGAAGTTGATTAATTATTGGATATTGAGACATTTTATTATGAAATTTATTATAAGCAATAAATATTTTGTCAATCTTGTTATTTTGATATTTTTCTAAAATAATTTGTATAGATCCAATTAATCTCGATAAATCAGGATTTTCTCCTATATTAGTTACTTTTGAAAGAATAGAACTTCCATATAATTTAAATACAGATAAACTTTTTAAACCAAATAATATTAAATCACAAGGAACATTAATATACATAAATTCTTTCATTTTTAATAGTACTTGTTTAAAAAGATTAGTATTTAAACTGCCACATAAACCACGATCAGTTGAAATAATAATTATACCAATTCGTTTAATATCTCGATTTTCTAAATAACAATGTTTGTATTCTACACTACCTTTTACAACATGTTGAATGACTTTTTTAATAATTTCACAATAAGGTCTTCCTAGACGCATCCGTTCTTCTGTCTTGCGCATTTTAGAAATAGCTACCATTTCCATAGCTTTAGTAATTTTTTTTGTGCTTATAACACTAGTTATTTGATTTTGTATTTCTTTTATACCCACTAGTATTTTCTCATTTTATAGTTATATTTCTATTTAAAATAAATTTTTATATAAACTTAAGAGTTTTTAAATTTTTTTATTAATTCAATAAATTGATCTTCTACTTTTTTATTAAATTCTCCATTTTCATTTATTTCTATCATTAAATTCAAATAATTATTATATGCATATGCTAAAATATTTTTTTCAAACTGAGCTATCTTATCAACAGAAATATCATCAAGAAAATGATTTGATGAAATAAAAAACATTAATCCTTGTTCAGCTATACTAAAAGGACTATATTGTTTCTGTTTAAGTAATTCTGTAATTTTTTGACCATAAAATAACTGTTTTTGTGTTGCTGGATCTAAATCCGATGCAAATTGTGAAAATGCTGCAAGTTCATGGTATTGTGCTAATGCAGTACGAATTCCAGAAGATAACTTTTTAATAATATTAGTTTGAGCAGCACTACCAACACGAGAAACAGAGATACCAGCATTTACAGCAGGTCGAACACCTGAGTTGAATAAATTCGATTCTAAAAATATTTGACCATCAGTGATAGAAATAACATTAGTTGGAACATATGCAGAAACATCTCCAGACTGTGTTTCAATAATAGGTAAAGCAGTAAGTGATCCTGTTTTACCAGTTACTTTGCCTTTAGTAATAGATTCAATATACTCCTTAGAAACGCGAGCAGATCTTTCTAATAAACGAGAATGTAAATAAAATATATCTCCAGGAAAAGCTTCTCTTCCAGGAGGTCGTCGTAATAATAAAGAAATTTGACGATAAGCAACTGCATGTTTAGAAAGATCATCATAAACAATTAAAGCATCTTGGCCTTGATCTCGGAAAAATTCTCCCATAGCACAACCTGCATACGGTGACAAATATTGCAAAGCAGCAGCCTCAGAAGCAGAAGCAACAACAATAATAGTATTTAATAAAGCATGATATTCTTCTAATTTTTTTACAACATTCATAACGGTAGACATTTTTTGTCCTATCGCTACATAAATACATCGAATACCAGATTTTTTTTGATTGATAATAGTATCTATTGCAAGTGCAGTTTTACCTGTTTGTCGATCACCAATAATTAATTCACGTTGTCCTCTGCCAATAGGTATCATGGCATCAATAGACTTATACCCTGTTTGTATTGGTTGATCAATTGATTTACGTTCAATAACTCCTGGAGCATTAGCTTCTACCGGTAAAAAATTATCATATTTTATTAATCCTTTACCATCAATCGGTTCACCTAACGCATTAACAACTCGACCTAAAAAATTTATGCCAACAGGAACTTCTATAATCTTTCCTGTACATCTTACTTTCATACCTTCAGTAATATTAATATAAGGTCCCATAACGACACCAGCAACTGTGTCTCTTTCTATATTAAGTGCAATGGCATATTCATTATTAGGTAATAAAATCATTTCTCCTAACATTACTTCAGAAAGACCATAAATCTTTATGATACCATCATTGACAGAAATAATAGTACCTTCATTATAAGATTGATTAAATACCTCAAATTGAGTAATTCTTTCTTTAATTAATTGACTGATTTCTGTTGAATTTAATTGCATATATTATTCTCTTAAAAATTTAATGCTGAAGATAATTGTTTTAAATTATTTCGCATAGAGAAATCAAAAATTTGATTATTTATTTTTATAAGTAAACCATCAATTATATCATTTTCTATTTTACATATAAGTCTAACTTTAGTAGATAAAATTTGTTCTAAAATAGTACGTATTTTAATAATTTGGTTGTCTTTTAAAGCAAATGCAGATATTAATTCAATAGTAATAATATTATGATAAGAAGCTTCTAATTTAAGAAACTGTTTTAATATGTTATTAAATATTTTAAATCGTCGATTATAAGCTAATAATTTTATTAAATTTTTTGAATATTCATCAAGATGTTCGCCAATAACTGAGATAAAAAAAGACGATAAATAATTAGGAGACAAAGATCCAGATAAAAATTTTTGAATGTTTTTAATCGCAACTATATCATTAATTAAAATTAATATTTTTTTCCATTTTTCAATTGAATTATTTTTTATTGCTATTTCAAAAATAGCTTTTGCATAAGGTCTAGCAATAGTATTAAATGACATTCAATATTACCTCTAGATAGATTTTTTTATATCTGATAATGAAGTAATGATATTATTTATAAAAAATTTATTTTTATTTTCTTGAATATTTTGTTTAATAATTTTTTCTGCCATTAAAATAGACAAATCTACAATTTCTTTATGTAAAGTTTCACGAGCACGTACAAATTGCATATCAATTTCTATCTGACTATTTAATAACATTTTTTCAGTTTCTTTAATAGCCTTACTTTTTGCATCTTCTAAAATTAATAATTTTTGTCGATTAGCTTCATTTAAAATAAAAGAAGCCTTTTCTTTTGCATCTTTAATTGTTTCATTCATTTTTTTTTGAATAATAAGATATTCTTGTTCAATTTTTTTTGAAGCACTCAAAGTATCTTCAATTTTTTTTTGTCTTGTTTCTATAGCAGCGATAATTGGGGGCCATATATATTTCATACAAAACCAAACAAATAAAAAAAATGAAATTGCTTGTCCAAAAATTGTTGCATTAAGATTCACAATTACGCACCTTATATCAAAATAACAATGAATCTTTACGCCATTTAGAAACGTAAAGATTTTGCTGATTATTTAAATTAAAAATATTGTTTCAAACCAATAAAAAATTAAGAAATAGCAAAAAGCATGTATAAACCTAAACCTACAGCAATCATAGGAATTGCATCAACTAATCCCATTACAACAAAAAACTGTGTTCTTAATAAGGGAACTAAATCAGGTTGTCTTGCAACTCCTTCTAAAAATTTACTCCCTAAAATACCAATACCAATTGCAGCACCAATTGCAGCTAATCCGACCATAATAGCTACTGCTATATACAACATATCAACATTTACATTATCCATCATAAACCCCGTTTTTGAATAGAATTATAGTTAAATTTTATCTCAATGAGATTGCGAAGCTATTGATAAATAAACAATTGTCAACACCATAAAAATAAAAGCTTGTAAAGAAATTATTAAAATATGGAAAATAGCCCACGGAACACTTAGAAAACACTGAGACCACCATGGTAATAAACCTGCAATTAAAATAAAAATCATTTCACCAGAATACATATTACCAAAAAGTCTCAATCCTAAGGAAATAGGTTTAGATAATAAAGAAACAAATTCCAATAAAAAATTAAAAATAAAAAATACAGGATGATTAAAAGGCTGTAAAGTTAGTTCTTTAAAAAAACCAGCATATCCTTTCATTTTTAAACTATAAAATAAAATTAAAACAAATACACCTAATGACATGGATAAAGTAATATTTACATCAGCAGATGGAACAATACGCATTGCTGGTATTTGAAAAAAAGTTTCAAAAAATAACGGTATAAAATCAATTGGAATTAAATCCATAAGATTCATTAAGAAAACCCATATAAAAATTGTCAATGATAATGGAGCAATAAGTTGACTTTTACCATGAAACATAGTTTTTACATTAGATGATATAAATTCAAAAATGATTTCAATACAAGCTTGTAATTTATTTGGAACACCAATCGTAACTTTTTTTGCTACTATATAAAATATACTTGTAAAAAAAAATCCTAATATAAAAGAACACATTATCGAATCAATGTTTAAAATCCAAAAATACGAAGAAATATGATTAGGTTTAATAAAATTAAAATTAAATAAATCTATTTGCAAATGATGTAAATGATGACTGATATATTTTTTAGGATTGGATATTTGTTCTAAAAACATAATTTCTTCTCATTATATTTTATATTAAATTTCATACAAAAACACAAAACTATAAAAAATTAACTAATAAATAAAACTATTAAAATAGTTTAAATATTAAAAAATTTAATTATATTATATTTTAAATGAGACAGTAAACTTTTATAGCATAAGTTTTTTTTGCGCTTCTTTTTTTAAATGTATCAATAAAACAGATATAGATGCTGGTGTAATACCAGAAATACGCGATGCTTGTCCAACAGAAACTGGTTTATAATCATTTAACTTAGAAATTGCTTCGTTAGATAAACCCTTTACTTGTGTATAATCATATTTAGAGGATAAAAAAGTATTTTCATTCTTTAAATGCCTACTAATTTCTTCTAATTGTCGTTTAATATAACCTTCATATTTTATTTCATTTTCTATATGATTAATAACTTCTAAATTAGATGTTTGTGAATGAAAAATATTTAAATAAGATAAATTTTTAAAAGTTATTTCTGGACGTTTTAATAAATTAAAAATATTTATTTCCTTAGTTAATAAAATATTAAAAAAACTATTTAAAAGATCAGATTGAAAAGATGTAGGATATATTTTTGTTTTTTTTAAATATTTTATTTCAGAATTAATTTTTAATAATTTTTCATTATAGAAAGACCATCGAAAACCATCTATTAAACCAAATTTATAACCAATTTCAGTAAGTCGTATATCAGCATTATCTTCTCGTAAAATTAATCGATGCTCAGCACGTGAAGTAAACATTCGATATGGTTCCTGAGTTCCTTGTGTAGTAAGATCATCTATAAGAACACCTAAATAAGCTTGATCACGCCTAGGAAACCACTGTTGCCGACCTAATGCATAAAGTGCAGCATTTAAACCGGCTAATAGCCCCTGAGAAGCTGCTTCTTCATATCCAGTAGTACCATTGATTTGACCTGCCAAAAAAAGTCCTTTAATCCATTTGCTCTCTAATGTTAAATTTAAATCTTTGGGATCAAAAAAATCATATTCTATTGCATATCCTGGATCAACAATTTTAGAATTTTCTAAACCTTTAATAGATTTAACTATTTTTTCTTGAATTTTTATTGGTAAACTAGTTGAAATCCCATTAGGATACACTTTAAAAGTAGATAGACCTTCTGGTTCTAAAAAAATTTGATGCGAAGTCTTATTAGGGAAACGCATTATTTTATCTTCAATAGAAGGACAATATCGAGGTCCTAAACCAGTTATTATTCCTTGATATATAGGACTTTGATTTAAATTATCACGTATTATTTGATGTGTTTTTTCATTTGTATGCGTAATGTAACATGGTATTTGACGAGGATGATCCGAAGATTTCCCTATAAAAGAAAAAACTGGAGTAGGAAGATCTCCGTTTTGTATTAATAAATCTTTGAAATTAATAGTATGAATATCAATTCTAGGAGGAGTTCCTGTTTTTAATCGATTAACGCGCAAAGGCAACTCTCTTAAACGATATGCTAAATCTAACGAAGCTTTTTCACCTCTTCTACCAGCAGTATAACTATCTAAACCTATATGTATCTTACCTCCTAAAAAAGTACCTGTACATAAAACTACTGATTTAGCATAAAAACTTATTTCAGTTTGTGTTAATACACCAATAACTGTATAATTTTTAACAATTAAATCTTTTATTTCTTCTCCTATAATTGATAAATTATTCTCTTTATCTAACAATTTTTTTACATTTTTAGAATAAAGTATTCTGTCAGCTTGCGCTCGAGTAGATCTTACTGCAGGACCCTTTTTACTATTTAAAATTCGAAACTGAATACCTGAATGATCAATTGCTCGAGCCATGATACCACCTAACGCATCTATCTCTTTAACCAAATGACTTTTTCCAATTCCTCCAATAGCTGGATTACAAGATAAAACACCAATATCTGTTATATTTTTAGTTAATAATAATGTTTTACATCCCATTCTTGAAGAAGCTGATGCAGCTTCAGTTCCAGCATGTCCTCCTCCAATAATAATCACATCAAAATTTTTACAATTTGACTGCAACATATCAAAACCCTTTAAATGTTAAAATTATTTTATACAGTATTAATATTTTAATCAAGATAACACATGTAAATAACAAAACATAAAAATTTATTAAAGATTAATTATTAATATGTTTAATAAAAAAATAATATATATATATATATAATAATATATTATTATTATTAGTAAACACAAAATCTGTGGATAAGTCATGTGCAGCATTGATAATAAAAGAAC